>JACDAB010000087.1 GCA_013695665.1 Geodermatophilaceae bacterium
TCTTCCTACGGTCGAGATGTCTACGTACTGGAACTCGCGGTCTGGGTCGCAATCTTCGGGTAACGATCGCTCGTTGATTTTCACCAGATGCTTGAGCGGCACCCGCGTCACGAAGTCACCTCGTCGAGCAGCTGTTGCAACAGACGGCGGAGCGCGGGCAGCTCCTCCGACGAAATGTCCCATAGGCGCTCGTGATCGACTACGGCGTAGCCGTGAACGAGGATGTTCCGGAGCGCGACAATCCGCGGCAAGTCAGGAATCCTCGACCCGTAGGCCGGTTCCAGCCGAGCAAGCTGACTCAGTGCTTCGCCGACGATCTGGATCTGGCGCTCCAGCGCCGAGCGCAGCATCACGTCCGAGTCGAGGTCCGCTACACGGCGGCCGGCCATGAACTCCAGCGCCAACTTGGCGGCACCTTCGGCATCCCAGAGATAGGAAGCGGCGTCACGCGGCATAGAGCGGCTCTCGACTCGCCTCCACGCTGCGGCGCAAGTACGGGTTCTCCAACTTTCCGGACACCAGGTCGACCGACCGCCCGAGCAGCTGCTCCAGGTCCTCCTTAAGACCGAAGTACTGGCGCAGCGCGCTCATACTTGGCGGCCGAGAGTCGAACTCGACCAGGAAGTCCACGTCGCTGCGCGCTTCGTCGAAGTCCCCCCTGGCCGCCGAGCCGAAGACGTCGAGGGTGCGCACGCCGTACCGGCGGCACAGGTCCTCGATCCCGGCGCGATGCTGCTCGACGCTGGCGTGCACGTGACTCACCTCCCACCCGAGTCTGACCGACGGACCGTCATTCGGTCACCTCCCGGAGCAACTCCTGGATCTCCTGCTCCAACTGCTTGATCTCAGCGTCGATCTCGGCCAGTGGCCGTGGCGGGACGTACCTGTAGAAGTGCCGGGTCACCGGGATTTCGTAACCGATCTTCGTCTTGTCGTGGTCGACCCAGGCGTCGGGGACGTAGGGGTGGACCTCACGTTCGACGTGCTCGTCGACGGCGGCCCGGTAGGCGACGCCGCGCAGCCGGAACGTCACGTCCTGCTCGTAGGACACCCGGTCCGCGGGCAGCGGCACGTTCTCCTGGTCGCGCAGGTCCGGGTCCACCTCGTACTCGCCCTTGCGCTTGAGGATCGGCGGCGCCTCGGGGTCGCGCACGGCCAGCGCGTCCCAGACCGCTCGCTGCTGCGGCGTGCTCAAGCCAGCGCCGGTGACCAGCGGCCCGACGACGGCGGCGAACTCGGCCCGGTCCGCCGTCGACAGTCCCTGATGCTTGCACAACGACTCGACCAGGCCGTCGACCAGCTCCGGGTGCAGCTTGGCCAACGGCTTCGCCGCACGTACCGCGGCCAGCGTCTCGTCCGTGATCTCCCAGCGCAGCCGCAGCGGCCGTTCCACGGCGATCCGCAGGAACCCAAACGCCTCGTTCGGCAGGATTTCGACTCGCTCGCCTTCCACAAACGAGCCGTACAGGCGGGTGATCTCGGCAATGTGATCGGAGGAGAGTTCCTTGCGCTTCTCCCCGAGCGACTTGCGCATCTTTTGCCAGAGCTCGCGGGCGTCGACGAGCTGGACGAAGCCGCGCCGTTCCGGCGTCTTGCGGTTGGTCACGATCCAGAAGTAGGTCGAGATGCCGGTGTTGTAGAAGAGCTGGTCCGGTAGCGCCACGACCGCTTCCAGCCAGTCGTTCTCGATGATCCAGCGCCGGATCTCCGACTCGCCGGACCCGGCGGCGCCGGTGAACAGCGGAGAGCCGTTGAAGACGATGGCCAGCCGCGAGCCGCCCTCCGGCAGGGGCTTCATCTTGGCGATCATGTGCTGCAGGAACAGGAACGAGCCGTCGTTGATCCGCGGCAGGCCCGCCCCGAACCGGCCGGAGTACCCCGTGGAGGACCGCTCGTCGCGGATCGCCCGCTCGACCTTCTTCCACTCCACGCCGAACGGCGGGTTGGCCAACAGGTAGTCGAAGCGCTGGCCACCGAAGGCGTCCTCGGAGAAGGAGTTGCCCAGCACGATCTTGGTCGCGTCTTGGCCCTTGAGCATCATGTCCGAGCGGCACACCGCGTACGACTCGGCGTTGAGCTCCTGGCCGTACACCGACAGCCGCGCCTGCGGGTTCAGCAAGCGCAGATGGTCCTCGGCCACGCTGAGCATGCCGCCGGTACCGCAGGCTGGGTCGAGCATGGTCTTGACCACGCCGGGCTTGGCCAGCAACGAGTCGTCGTCGATGAAGAGCAGGTTGACCATCAGCCGGATCACTTCGCGCGGGGTGAAGTGCTCGCCGGCGGTCTCGTTGGACAGTTCGGAGAACCGGCGGATCAGCTCCTCGTAGAGGTAGCCCATCTCCAGGTTGGACACCGCATCCGGGTGCAGGTCGATCTCGCAGAACTTCGACGTGACCAGGTACAGCAGGTCCGCCTTGCGCAGCCGTTCGACCTGGACCGGCAGGTCGAACTTCTCCAGCACGTCGGCCGCCCCCGAGGAGAAGGCGCGGGTGTAGGCGAGCAGGTTGTCGGCCACGTTGTTCGGGTCGTCCAGCACCCGACGCATCGTCAGCGGCGAGGTGTTGTAGAACTGCTCGCCGGCCACCTGCCGCAGCAGGGGATCCACGTTGTCCACCCGCCCGGCCAGCGCCGCTGCGCGCTGCACGACGGCGTCCTTCGTCGGCTCCAGCACGCAGTCCAGACGCCGCAGGACAGTGAACGGCAGGATCACCCGGCCGTACTCGGACTGCCGGTAGTCCCCGCGCAGCAGGTCGGCCACCGACCAGATGAACGCCGCGTGGTTGCGGATCGACTCCCGGTTCGGCGCTGCCACCGTGGTCCCCCATGTGCTCGGCGTGATGTCGCCGCCATCGTGACACGAGAGTCAGCAGGGTGGACCCAGCGCAGCGATCGGACGGACGGGCAGGCGACCAGGCCTGCGCGGGTAGGGTCGGTGCGTGAACGAACGGGTGCGCGTGACCAGCGGTCTTCCGGCGGCATTCCTCGCCTCCGGCTCTTCCTTCACCGACTTCTTGGGGGAGTCCGCGCCGCATCTGCTGCCCGGCCGCCGCGCACTGCCGCCGCACGTGGCCGGGGACCTCGCGCCGACAGCCACCACGATCGTCGCCGCGACCTATCCCGGCGGCGTCGTCATGGGCGGCGACCGGCGCGCGACCATGGGCAACTACATCGCCCAGCGGGACATCCAGAAGGTCTACGCCTCGGATGAATTCTCCGTCGTCGGGATCGCCGGCAGCGCCGGGATCGCCATCGAGATGATCCGGCTGTTCACGGTGGAACTGGAGCACTTCGAGAAGATCGAGGGCACCACACTTTCCCTCGACGGCAAGGCCAACCGCCTCGCGACCATGATCCGCGGCAACCTGGGCGCCGCCATGCAAGGACTCGCCGTCGTACCGCTGTTCGCCGGAATCGATCCGGAATCGGCCGATCCCGCCAGGCCCGGGCGGATCTTCAGCTACGACGTGACCGGCGGGGTGTACGAGGAGTTCGGCTACGCCTCGATCGGATCGGGCTCGATGTTCGCCAAGAGCGCGCTGAAGAAGGTCTGGGCACCCGACCGGGACCGGGAGGCGACGGTGCGTGCCATCGTCGAGTCCCTGTACGACGCAGCCGACGATGACTCGGCAACGGGGGGTCCGGATCTGGTCCGCCGCCTCTTCCCCACCCTCTACGCGGTCACCGCGGAGGGTGCGGCGAGGGTTCCCGAGGACGAGGTGGTCGCCGTGGCCGAAGCCGTGATCGCCGAGCGCAGCAGTGGGCACCGAACAGACTGAACGACCCCGATCCCAACGTACGCAGGAGGAGCACACCGCCGTGACGATGCCGTTCTACGCCTCGGTCGAGCAGATCATGCGCGACCGCTCGGAGCTGGCGCGCAAGGGCATCGCCCGCGGCCGCAGCGTGGCCGTGCTCAGCTACGCCGGTGGCGTGCTGTTCATCGCCGAGACCCAGAACGCCTCGACCGCCCTGCGCAAGGTCAGCGAGATCTACGACCGGATCGGCTTCGCCGCCGTCGGGCGTTACAGCGAATTCGACAACCTGCGCACGGCCGGCATCCGCCTTGCCGACATGCGCGGCTACTCCTACGACCGCCGCGACGTCAGTGGACGGCAGCTGGCGAACTCCTACGCGCACGCGCTGAACTCCATCTTCACCGAGCAGCAGAAGCCGTACGAGGTGGAGATCTGCGTCGCCGAGGTCGGGAAGAGTCAGAGCAGTGACCAGCTGTACCGCATCACCTACGACGGTTCGATCGCCGACGAACGCAACTTCGTCATCATGGGTGGGCAGGCCGAGGCGATGACCCTGACCCTGCGCGGGATCTACCGCGCCGACCTGTCCCTGGCCGAGGCGATCGAACTCGGTGTGCGGGCCCTCGCCTCGGTCGGCGGCAACAACGGCGAGCCCCGGCAATTGCCCACCGATCAGCTCGAGGTGGCCATCCTCGACCGGGACCGGCCACTGCGCGCGTTCAAGCGGATCGCCGGACCGGCGCTGGAGGCCCTGTTGACCAGCGACACGCCGGTCGGCGCGCCGTTCGAGGGCGTGGCCGAGGGGGCAACGGAGGATGCCGCCGGCGACGCTGCGCCGCTCCTGGATCCGCACCCGGGACAACCGCCGGCGATGCCACGCCCCGACGACCCCGTTGCCACTGGCGACACGGACGCCGATGAACCCGCAGCTGCGGACGACTCGACGGCGGGAGCGGCCGGGTCCGACCCCGACTCCTCGGGCAGCGCCTAGGCTCGGCCCATGGATCGGCGGATCTTCGGGATCGAGACGGAGTACGGCGTCACCTGTACCTTTCGTGGTCAGCGTCGGCTCTCTCCCGACGAGGTAGCCCGCTACCTGTTCAGACGTGTCGTGAGCTGGGGCCGCTCGTCGAACGTCTTCCTGCGCAACGGCGCCCGGCTCTATCTCGACGTCGGCTCGCATCCGGAGTACGCGACGCCCGAATGCGACGACGTCACCGACCTGGTGGCGCATGACAAGGCGGGGGAGCGGATCCTCGAGGGTCTGCTCATCGACGCCGAGCACCGGCTGCACGACGAGGGTGTCACCGGCGACATTTTTCTGTTCAAGAACAACACCGACTCCGCAGGCAACTCCTACGGCTGCCACGAGAACTACCTCGTCAGCCGGCATGGCGAGTTCGGCCGGCTGGCCGACATCCTGATCCCCTTCCTGGTCAGCCGCCAGATCATCAGCGGGGCAGGAAAGGTGCTGCAAACTCCGCGCGGCGCGATCTACTGCGTGAGTCAGCGGGCCGAGCACATCTGGGAGGGCGTGTCCTCGGCGACCACCCGGTCGCGGCCGATCATCAACACCCGCGACGAGCCGCACGCCGACGCCGAGCGGTACCGACGCCTACACGTGATCGTCGGCGACTCGAACATGAGCGAGGTCACCACCCTGCTCAAGGTCACCACCGCGGACGTCGTACTGCAGATGATCGAAGCCGGCGTCGTGCTGCGGGACCTGACCCTGGAGAACCCGATCCGGGCGATCCGCGAGATCTCGCACGACATGACCGGGCGCAAGCGGGTCAAGCTCGCCAGCGGCCGGGAGCTGTCCGCGCTGGAGATCCAGTCCGAGTACCACGCCCGCTGCCACGACTTCGTGGAACGTGAGGGCCTCAATGCGACGTACCGGCGGATGATGGAACTGTGGGGCCGCACCCTCAAGGCGGTCGATTCCGGCGACCTGGGGCTGATCGATCGCGAGATCGACTGGGCCACGAAGTTCCAGCTGATCGAGCGCTACCGCGCCAAGCACGACCTGACGCTGTCCAGCGCACGGGTCGCCCAGCTGGACCTGGCCTACCACGATGTACACCGCGACCGCGGGCTCTACTACCTGCTCGAACGGCGGGGGATGGTCGAGCGGGTCGTGCGCGACCTGGACGTCTTCCAGGCGAAGAACGTGCCGCCGCAGACGACGCGGGCAAAGTTGCGCGGTGAGTTCATCCGCCGCGCCCAGGAGCGCCGGCGGGACTTCACCGTCGACTGGGTGCACCTCAAACTCAACGATCAGGCCCAGCGCACGGTGCTCTGCAAGGACCCGTTCCGCGCCGTCGACGAGCGGGTGGACAAGCTCATCGCCTCGATGTGACGGCGCCTCGATGTGACGGCTCAGCCTCGCAGCGGATTGATCCAGCGCACGTCCTCGAAGCGGGCGAAGTCGGTGTCGGCGGAGGCGATGGCGAGGCCGTGCTCGATGGCCAGGGCCGCCAGGTGAGCGTCGGGAATGGCGTTCCCGCTCAAGTGGTAGCGCTCGATCAGTCGAACCAGTACGTCGGCGTGCCGGTCCGTCGGGGCGGGCACCCAGGCGGCCGGAGCGGCGAGCCAGCGGCGGACGCGGCGACAGGCATCGGGACCGGACAGCGGCGAGCGGTAGATCCGTGGATTCGTGCGGAGCCGGAGATAGGCCAACGACGAGTGCCAGGGCAGACCGATCCGGGCTTCGCCGTTGAGCGACTCGGTCAACCAGTCGCGCGCCCGCTCGTGAAAGGGGCTCAGCTCGTCATCGGCGAACAGGAGCAGGTTGGCGTCGAGCAGCATCAGCGGTAGGTCGGTCCTTCCGCGTAGTCCAGCGCCTCGCCGATGCAAGTCACGTCGATCAGGGCGCCGCCGGGTGAGGTCTCTTGCACGAATCGAGGTCGAGACTCCCGGTGAGAGGCACCCCGGCGGATCAGCTCGTTGACGGCGGCGCTCACACCCACGTTGCGCTCGTGGCGCAACGCCTCGACCACCGCTGCCGTGTCGGCGTCAAAGGTGATCGTCGTACGCATGCGATCAAAGTAGCATCATGATGCGAGGCTGGCCGCGTGACGGCCGGCAGCCGCGGCGGCCAGGAAATAGGCGTAGTCCTCGTCCAGGCCGCGCCCCATCGTCGACAGCGGCACCGGCGAGGCGCGAAGGGCCGCGTCGAGGCCGTCGGTCGGCACCTCCACCACCCGGTTGCGCTCCGGCTGCCCCGCGAGATCGGCCTTCACCTGCGCGGCCAGTGACTCAGGCAGTCCGGCCGGTGTGACGAGGTCGAGTCCGGCCAGGGCGACCCGGCCGAAGGCCGTGGTGCTGTGGTGGCTGACCGCGTGGTGGCGCTCCCGCGGGTCGCTGTCGGAGATCCGAAGGGCACCGACCACGCGCCCACCGAGCACGGCGGCGGCGTTGGCCACGTCGCCGGCCTGGACGCCGGAGAACCCCCACGGCGTGCCGGTGCCGAGATTCCCCGGACCCTGTGTGACGACTGTGAGATCCGCGCCCAACACATGCCGGGCCGCCAGCAGGGCGGTGTGCACGGTGACCGCCTCCAGGTCCCCGCCGAAGGCCTGCCCTGCCGTCACCGTCCCGGTCAGCCACGGACTGAGCCCGGCGACGGTTCGGGAGAAGGCGATGGGCAGTGCCGCTCCGTCGGTCATCACGTACGCGATCCGGGCCGCCGACCGCGTGGCCAGCGCGCCGGCCACGATCGCCGGCAGTGCCGAGTGCAGGTCGGCGATGACGACGGGCATGCCGGACAGCGACGACGCGGCGGCCAGGAGCGCATGGTGCGGCGAGTCCTGCTCGTCGACGCCGGGGACGATGGCCTGGGTCGGCGTGTAGCGCGCTTTGACCAGATGCCCAGGACCACTGGGATCAGCCGGGAAACGCCCTGGTACGGCGATGACCAGCGCGTACCCGCCGGTGCCCAGCCCCATCGCCGCAGCGGTCGTGTTGAGCAGTACCTCCTCGCCAGGCTCGGGCCGGCCGACGAGGTCGGTGTAGGCCAACGCCACGGTCAGCGCACCGTCGACGAGCACGTCGAGTTCGACTGCGCCGCGCCATTCCCGGCGTACCGACTGCACCATCCCGGTGCGCCATCGGATCATGAGCCCGAGGCTAGCGATCCCCCGGCGCGGTGCGCGGACACCAGCCGTCGCCGCCGTCGGTACGCCGGGCGTTAGGGTCGCGATGTGTCTGCACGCCGCGCCGAGCGCCTGGTGAACCTCGTGATCTGCCTGCTCTCGACCCGGCAGTTCCTCACCGCCGAGCGGATCCGGGCTGCGGTGCCGGGATACAGCCACGGGGACGGATCTGCGCAGGCCGACGAGGCCTTCAAGCGGATGTTCGAGCGGGACAAGACCGAGTTGCGTGACCTCGGTGTCCCGCTGGAGACCGGCCGCAACGGCTGGGGAGACAGCGAGGAGGGCTACCGGATCGCCCGCCGGGACTACGAACTGCCCGACATCGAGCTCACCGCGGACGAGGCAGCAGCCGTCGGCCTGGCTGCCCGGCTCTGGCAATCCGCGGGACTGTCGCAAGCCGCGCACGGTGCGTTGCAGAAGCTGCGCGCGGCCGGCATCGAGGTGGACAGCCACGCTGCGCCCGGAATCGAACCGCGGGTGGAGGCGAGCGATCCTGCCTTCCAGCCCTGCCTGATCGCCGTCCGAGCCGGCCGACCGATCCGTTTCGACTACCGCCGGCCGCAGGCGCCGGAGCCGCAAACGCGTGAAGTGGAACCGTGGGGGGTGGTGTCCTGGCATGGCCGGTGGTACCTGGTCGGTCACGACCGGGTGCGCCAGGCGACGCGCTGCTTCCGGCTGTCACGCATCATCGGCGACGTGCGACCGGCCGGACAGCCCGGCACGGTCAGCATCCCGGACGGCATCAACGTGACCGAGATCGTCGCTGCCAGCGTCCCGTCGATCTCGCGGACAGCCACGGTGGCGATCCGGCCCGGCCGGGCGCAGGGGTTGCGGCGTACGTCGCTCGCCACCGGCCGGGACGGTCCGGACGGTGATGAGTTCGAGGTCAGCTACGGCGATCCGGAATCACTCGCGGCCCGGCTGATCGGTTTCGGCTCGGCGGTGATCGTGCTCGGCCCCCCCGAGGTCCGGGACGCGGTGATAGGCAACCTCACTGACCTGGCGGCCCGATGAGCACTGATCGGCTGCCCAGGCTTCTCGTTCTCGTTCCCTACCTGCAGGCCCGGCCAGGAGTCCTCGTCGCCGACGTGGCCGCGGACTTCGGCGTCACCGAGGTCCAGCTGCGTCAGGACCTGGAGCTGCTGTGGATGTGCGGCATGCCTGGGCACGGCCCGGGTGACCTCATCGACCTGTCTTTCGAGGGCGACAGCGTGACCGTCACCTTCGACGCCGGCATCCACCGTCCCCTGCGGCTGACCGCGGACGAGGCGCTGTCGCTCCTCGTCGCGCTGCAGACGCTGGCCGAGGTTCCCGGGTTGGCCGAGCGCGACGTCGTCGACCGCGCCCTGGCCAAGATCGAGGCAGCGGCGGGCACCCCGGCCAAGGCGCTCAGCGGGCTCACCGTCCACTTGCAGGATCGGGCCGCGCAGCGGCCCGGCAGCGACGAGCATCTCGCCGTACTCCGGCAGGCCGTCGACCTGCAGCGCGCTCTGGACCTGACGTACTACGTCGCCGGCCGTGACGAGACGACACAGCGGATCGTCGATCCGATGCGGCTGCTGCTCGTCGAAGGCCGCAGCTATCTCGAAGCGTGGTGCCGCCGCTCCGGTGACGTCCGGCTGTTCCGGCTCGACCGCATCGATGCCGTCCAGCTCCTGGCCGAACCCGCCAGGGTGCCGGAGCAGGCCTTGCCCAGAGACGTGTCCACCGGCGTCTTCCAGCCCTCGGCCGAGCACGATGCGGTGACCTTGCGCCTCGCGGCCGGAGCGCGGTGGGTCGCTGACTACTACCCCTGCGAACGGGTCACCGAGGTCGGTCCCGATCTGGACATCGTGCTGCGGGTTGCCGATCGCCGGTGGGTTCGCCGGCTCGTCCTCGGGCTGGGCACCGAGGTCAGCGTCCTCGATCCGCCCGAACTGGCCGCTGAGGTACGCCAGGAGGCCTCGGCCGCGCTGGCCGGCTACGACCGGGGGATAGTGTCCTCAGCGTGATCGTCCTGGTCGTGTGGAGTGGCGCAGTCGTTGCGGTGGGGCTGATCCTGGGCATCGTCGGCTACGGCTTGACCGGCCAGATCGCCCGGCTGCAACGTGCACGGAACGCCGTACGGGGCGACCTCGAGCCGCGGATCACGTTCGTGGCCGCCCAGCTGTCGCGGCACACATCCGCAGGGCGGCACAGCGCCGAACGCAAGGCGAACAGCAGCGGCTGATTGGGCGGATCGACTGCGGTGTCGCTGCAGACGGTTACTATCGGGGACAGACTCCCTGATAGGGACACAAGGAAGGACGATCAGCATGGGACTAGGCCCTTTGGAGATCGGTCTGATCATTCTGGCCATCCTGCTCCTCTTCGGATACAAGAAGCTTCCTGACGCCTCGCGCTCGCTCGGCCGCTCGTTGCGCATTTTCAAGGGTGAGATGAAGGGCATGAAGGACGACGACGTCCGCACCCGGGCCGAGGCGGAGACCGTCCGTCCGGTTTTGGAGACCGAGCGGCACGACCCGTACCCGAAGGCCACGGAGGCTCCCAGGCCGACGCAGGCCGCCACGCCGCCGGTCCACTCCGACGACCCCCGCTGATCAGGGCGCGGACCAGAAAGGCATGAGGGGGCGGCTTCGTCGGCTGCCCAGGCGTAAGGCGGCCGTCACCGACGACGAGGCCAGCATGAGCCTCATCGCCCATCTGCGCGAGCTGCGCAACCGGGTGGGTCTCGCGCTGATCGGGATCGCCGTCGGGATGACCGTCGCGTTCATCTTCTACGACCAGATCATCGAGTTCCTGAAGGCGCCCTACTGCGACCTGCCGACGACCATCCGAGGGTCCTTCGGCGTGTCGAGTGAAGATGACTGCTCGCTGCTCATCTTCGATGTCCTCAGCAACCTCACGCTGCGACTCAAAGTCGCCCTCATCGCCGGCCTGGTCCTGTCCGCACCGTGGTGGCTCTACCAACTCTGGTCGTTCATCACTCCGGGCCTCAAGCGCAATGAGAAGCGGTACGCGCTGAGCTTCGTGGCTGCATCGTCGCTGCTGTTCGCCGCGGGCGGCGCGCTTGCCTACCTGACCCTCGCCAATGGGCTCAGACTGCTGCTCGGCCTGTCCGGTGAGGGCATCCAGCCGGTCCTCGGCGCCACTGAATACCTGGGCTTCGTCACCCAGTTGCTGCTCGCCTTCGGCATCGCCTTCGAGGTGCCGCTGCTCGGCGTCATGCTCAACATCGTCGGAATCCTCAGCTACGACGTGCTGCGCAAGTCGCGGCGCTGGCTGCTGTTCCTCACCTTCGTCCTGGCCGCACTCATCACACCGACGACCGACCCGTTCACCATGCTGGCCCTGGCGATCCCGATGAGCATCCTGTTCGAGTTGGCCATCCAGTTCGCGCGGATCAACGACAAGCGCCGCGCCCGCAAGGAGGCCGCAGCGGGCTGGGCAGAGGTGGACGACGACGAGGCCAGCCCGCTGGATGCCCGGCCCTCGACCATCGATGACGAGCCGACCGTCCTGGACCGACCCGCGAAGCACGACGCCACCACCTGAGGCCCCCGCGCGGCGCAGGGCGGCGGCAGCCGCGGGCGCGCAGGTTAGCGTGCAGGCATGAGTAGCGCCGCCGAGCGGTACGCCGCCGCCCGCCGTCGAGGCGCCTACCCCGAACTCACCCGGTTCGCCGCCGAGCTCGGCTTCGTCCTCGACGACTTCCAGGTGCGCGCGTGCGAGGCACTCGAGGACGGCTCGGGAGTTCTCGTGGCCGCGCCCACCGGGGCAGGCAAGACCGTGGTCGGGGAGTTCGCCGTCGCCCTGGCCCTCCGGGCCGGCCGCAAGTGCTTCTACACCGCGCCGATCAAGGCGTTGTCGAACCAGAAGTACGCCGACCTGCGCGCGCGGCACGGTGCGGCCAACGTCGGGCTCCTGACCGGGGACAACGCCATCAACGGCGACGCAGCGGTCGTCGTGATGACCACCGAGGTGCTGCGCAACATGCTCTACGCCGGATCCTCGGCGCTCACGGGGCTCGGTTACGTCGTCATGGACGAGGTGCACTACCTCGCCGACCGTTTCCGCGGCGCGGTCTGGGAGGAGGTGATCATCCACCTGCCCGCCTCGGTCACGCTGGTGTCCCTCTCGGCGACGGTGAGCAACGCCGAAGAGTTCGCCGACTGGCTGGTCACCGTCCGCGGTGACACCCAGGTGGTGGTGAGCGAGGACCGGCCGGTCCCGCTGTGGCAGCACATGATGGTCGGCACCCGCATGTTCGATCTCTTCGCCCGGCACGGTTCCCGCGATGTCGATCCGCAGCTGGCCCGCCATGTCCGGGAGCAGGAACGCCGTATCGAGGGGCGCTGGGAGGACCGCCGCGGAGCGCGTCCGCGTCGCGGGCGGCCGACACCCCGGCCCGATGTGGTCGACCGGCTGGATCGCGAGGGGCTGCTCCCGGCCATCGTATTCATCTTCAGCCGGGCCGGTTGCCAGGCCGCCGTCACGCAGTGCCTGGCCGCCGGGCTGCGGCTCAATGACGACACCGAACGCCAGCGCGTCCGGGACATCGTGGCCGAACGCTGCTCGGTGCTCTCCCCGGATGATCTGCACGTCCTCGGCTACTGGGAGTGGCTCGACGGCCTGGAACGTGGTGTCGCCGCGCATCACGCCGGCCTGATCCCGACTTTCAAGGAGACCGTCGAACAGCTCTTCCTGGAAGGCCTGGTGAAGGTCGTCTTCGCCACCGAGACACTGGCGCTCGGGATCAACATGCCGGCGCGGTCGGTGCTGCTGGAACGGCTGGTGAAGTACAACGGTGAGACCCATGCGGACATCACGGCGGGGGAGTACACCCAGCTGACCGGACGGGCCGGCCGCCGGGGCATCGACATCGAAGGGCACGCGGTGGTCCAGTGGGCGCCGGGTGTCGATCCCGGGCTGGTGGCCGGCCTCGCCTCCACCCGCACCTATCCACTGCGCTCCTCGTTCCGGCCGTCGTACAACATGGCGGTCAACCTGGTCGCCCAGGTCGGTCGGGCCGCGGCCCGCAAGCTGCTGGAATCCTCGTTCGCGCAGTTCCAGGCCGACCGGTCCGTCGTCGGCCTGGCCCGGCAGGTGCAGCGCAACGACGAGGCACTCGAGGGGTACGCCGAGGCCAGGCGGTGCCATCTGGGCGACTTCGCCGGGTACGCCGCACTGCGCCGGAGCATCAAGGAGCGCGAGTCGCTGCTGTCCCGGGAGGGTGCCACCCGCCGCCGGTCGATGGCGCTGGAGTCCCTGGAGACGCTCCGCGCCGGTGATGTCATCCGGATCCCATCCGGGCGGCGCCAGGGGCTGGCTGTCGTGCTCGATCCGGGCCGTAGCGCCGGCGCCGAGCCCAAGCCGTTGGTGCTTACCGAGCAGCGCTGGGCCGGGCGGCTCGCTGCGGCGGAGTTCCCGTCGCCGGTCCAGGCGTTGACCCGCATCGCCGTACCGAAGCAGTTCAATCACCGCTCCCCGCAGGCCCGCAAGGACCTCGCGGCCAGCCTGCGCAACGCCCGTCTCGCCCAGGATCTCGGGCCACGCAAGAAGGGCCGCTCCTCGGCAGCCGATGACGCGGAGCTGGCCCGGCTGCGAGCCGCCTTGCGCTCGCACCCGTGTCACGGCTGTGCCGACCGCGAGGACCACGCGCGGTGGGCGGAGCGGTGGGATCGGCTCGACCGGGAGACCGCTGGGCTCCGGCAGCGGGTCCAGGGCAAGACACACTCGATCGGCCGCGCGTTCGACCGGGTGTGCGCCCTGCTGGAGGAGCGCGGCTACCTGGCCGGGGACACGATCACCGACTCGGGCCGGGCGTTGTCGCGGATCTGGTCGGACAGCGACCTGCTCGTGGCCGAGTGCCTGCGCTCAGGTGTGTGGGGCGGCTTGGACGCCCCGGCGCTGGCTGCCGTCGTCTCCGCCGTGCTGTACGAGTCGCGCAACAGCGAGAGCGACGGCCCGCGGGTGCCCGAGGGCCCGGCCAGACAGGCGCTGGCCGCGACGGTGTCGCTGTGGGCCGGGCTGGAGGCTGCCGAGAGCACCCACCGACTCGACCTGACCCGCGAACCGGACCTCGGATTCTGCTGGCCGGCCTACCGGTGGGCGCGCGGCGAGCCGCTGGACCGGGTGCTCTCGGGTCTCGCCGAGACCGGGCAGGAGCTGGCGGCCGGTGACTTCGTCCGCTGGTGCCGCCAGCTGCTGGACCTCCTCGACCAGATCGCGAAGGCCGCCGACGCATCGACGGCGACCACGGCTCGCGAGGCGATTGCCGCCATCCGCCGCGGCGTCGTCGCCCAGTCCGGCGTCGGCTGAGCCTGAAGGTGGGTGGAGGATTCACAGCGCCTCCGCGGCGTGTTCCCGCGCTTCCTCTGGCAGAATGCACACGCTGCGCGTCCTGCGGCACAGCGCCGCGCTCAGCGGCTCCGCAATCGAGTTCGGGAGAGTCCAGATGAGCACACCTCCGTCGGGCGGCGAGGGGCACAACCCATACGGGCAGCAGCCGGCCAACCAGCCAGACCGACCGGGTGACCCCTATCGGCAGCAGCCGCAAGCAAACCCGCCCTATCCCTACGGGCAGCAGCCAGGCGGTTCAGGGTCCGGAACGCCCAGCCCGTACAGCGGCGGACAGCCCGCCCAGCCGCCCTACGGTGGGCAGCCCGCCCAGCCCTCCTACGGCTCTGCGCCCGCGTCGCCGTCCTACGGCGAGCCGGCCCAACCGACCCAGCAGTTCAGCAGCCCGGCGTACGGGCAGCAGCCCGCGTACGGGCAGCCGGGTTATGGTCAGCCGCCGGCGTACGGGCAGCAGCAACAGCAGCCTCCCTACGGCCAGCCGCCCTTCAACCAGTACGGCGGGCAGTCTGACTGGGCCGGGGCGCCCGGGGGCCAGCCGAAGAAGAGCAAGACTCCGTTGATCGCCGGAATCGTCGCGCTGGTCGTCGTGGTCATCGTGGCGCTGCTCCTGCTGCTGCCAGGCTCGCCGATCGGCCTGGGCAGCACCTTCTTCGACGAGACGGCGGTCGCAGATGCCATCGCGGCGCAGTACGAGGACGAGTTCGACCTCCAGGTCGAGGTGACCTGCCCAGCCGATCAGGAGGTCATCAGCGGCGAGACGTTCACGTGTGAGGGCACGACCGAAGAGGGCGACGACGTCCAGCTGGACGTCGAGATCACCAGCGACGACGGCGACTACACCTGGTCCGAGGCGGCCTGAGTAGTCCCGAGCACTGACTGACAGGCCTGCAGCAGACGCCCGACGCTGGTGTCCAGCCCCCACCGGTCGGACAGTTCCAGCAGCGCCTCCGGGTCTCGCGGAACAGCCGGCAGCGCCGTGTGCAGGTTTCGGCGTACCGGTGCGTCGCGCCGGATGTCGACGACGGTGGGCGCGACATCCAGGTATGGCCTGGCCGCCCGGAGCTTCGCGCGGACCGAGGGCGACACGCCCGAAAGCGTCCGGGTCGCCTCCGTCGCGTCCAGTGCGGCCAGTAGCCGCTCCAGGCTGCCGAAGGCGGTGATCAGGGCCGCCGCCGTCTTGTCCCCGACGCCGGGCACGCCCGGCAGGCCGTCGCTCGGGTCCCCGCGCAGCGCGGCGAAGTCGGCGTAGGCGGTCCCCGGGATGCCGTACTTCGCCGCCACCTCCGCCGGACCCAGCACCTCGAGCTTGGCCACCGAGCGGGCGATGTAGAGGATGCGGATCGGCGGCTCGTCCCGGACCAGCTGGAACAGGTCCCGGTCGCCTGTCACGACCTCCACCGGGCCGGTCGCCGCCGTGGCCAGCGTGCCGATCACGTCGTCGGCCTCGAAGCCGGGCGACCCCTCGCAGGCGATCCCCATCGCGGCCAGTACGTCGAGCAGGATCGGCACCTGCGGCGCGAGCGTGTCAGGGGTCTCCTCGGCCACCGCCGAGCCCGTCGCGAGCCGGTGCTCCTTGTACGACGAGATCGCGGCCACCCGGAAGGCTGGCCGCCAGTCCTCGTCCAGGCAGGCGACGAGGTGGGTGGGCCTGCGGGAGGACACCAGACGGGCGGTCATGTCCAGAAACCCGCGGACGGCGTTAACCGGCGTACCGTCCGGGGCCGTCATGCTCTCCGGCACGCCGAAGTAGGCCCGGAAGTACATGCTCGCGGCGTCCAGCAGCATCAACGTCATGCGGCCATTGTCGGCCTAGGCTGATCAACCATGGGATTGCTGTATCCGGCTGATCGGTTGGTCACGGCCCGCGAGGCGGCACGTCGAGCGGGCGTCGATGCATTGCTCGTGACGCCCGGCGCGGACCTGCGCTACCTCACCGGGTACAACGCCCATGCCAGCGAGCGGCTGACCTGCCTCGTGCTGCCCGCGGAGGGCGACCCGCTGCTCGTCGTCCCGGTCCTGGAACGGTCACTCGTCGAGGCCTCGCCGGCGGGCGCTCTCGATCTTGCCCTCACCGGTTGGCAGGAGACCGAGGACCCGTACGCCGTCGTCGCGGCCCACCTCGCTGCGGCGCTGCACCGGTCGCTGGCCCGCGTCGCGGTGGGAAACCGGATGTGGGCCGAACAGGCGCTGCGGATACGCGATGCCCTCCCGGGCGTCGAACTCGGCCTTGCCGGGTCGGTCCTGCGTGAGTTGAGGATGGTCAAGAGCGCCGATGAGGTCGAGGCGCTGCGCCGTGCCGGGCAGGCGATCGACCGGGTGCACGCGCGGATGACCGACTGGCTGCGGGTGGGTCGCACCGAACGGGAGATCGGCCGGGACATCGCCGCCGCGATCCTGCGGGAGGGACACGTCAGCGCCGACTTCACGATCGTCGGCTCGGGCCCCAACGGCGCCAGCCCGCACCACGAGCTGTCCGACCGCGTCGTACAGGCCGGTGACGTCGTCGTCGTCGACATCGGTGGGACGACCGCGGAGGGGTACTGCTCGGACAGCACGAGGACGTACGTGTGCGGAGGCAGGGCGCCGGCCGAGGTCGCCGACTATTACGCAGTGCTCCTCGCCGCCCAGCAAGCCAGCACGGCCGCGGTCCGCCCCGGCGTCACGCCACACGAGGTCGACGCCGCCGCCCGCGACGTCATCACCGCGGGCGGGTACGGCGAACTCTTCATCCACCGCACCGGACACGGGATCGGCCTGGAAGGGCATGAGGAGCCCTACATCGTGGCCGGGAACACCGAGCCGCTGCGGGCCGGGATGGCATTCTCGATCGAGCCGGGGATCTACCTCCCGGGCCGGCACGGTGCCCGGATCGAGGACATCGTGGTCTGCGCCGCCGCCGGCGCCGACCGGCTGAACGTCGTCAGCCGCGACCTCGTCGTACTGCCCGGTTGAGCAGTGGAGGGCACCGACGGTGAGCATGGAGGAGACCGACCGGCACATCGTCCGGGTCCTCGGTGAGGACGGCCGGATCAGCTACACCGATCTCGCCGATCGGGTCGGCCTGTCGGTCTCGGCGGTGCACCAGCGGGTCCGGCGGCTGGAGGCGCGCGGGGCCATCCGCGGGTACGCGGCACGGGTGGACCCCGATGCGCTGGGCCTGCCACTGACCGCGTTCGTGTCGATCCACCCCAATGATCCCTCGGCACCGGATGACGCCCCGGACCGGCTCGCACACCTCAGGTCGATCGAGGCCTGCTACTCCGTGGCCGGCGTCGAGAGCTACATCCTCAAGGTTCGGGTGGCCAGCCCGGTCGCCCTGGAGGCGCTCCTGCAAGACATCCGCGCCGCAGCGAACGTGAGCACCCACACGACGGTGGTGCTGTCCATCCCGTTCGAGGATCGTCCGGTCGGCTGAGACACCGAGTCGCTAGGGTCGTCATGGTGAAGGATCGGGTGTACCCGCCGGTGATCGGGCTGGCCAGAGTCGTGTTCGGGCTGCTCGGGCTGCGCTGGCAGGTCGTGGGTGCCGAGCACATCCCGCGGACCGGCGGCGCGGTGCTCGCGAGCAACCACGTCAGCTACCTCGACTTCACGATCTGTGGCTTCGCTGCGCAGCCCTCGCGTCGCCTGGTCCGCTTCATGGCCAAGGACGCGGTGTTCAAGAACCGGATCTCCGGTCCGCTGATGCGAGGCATGCACCACATCCCGGTCGACCGCAGTGCCGGGGCGCAGGCATTCGCCGACGCCGTCCTCGCGTTGCGCGCCGGTGAGGTCGTGGGCCTGTTTCCGGAGGCGACCATCAGTCGGTCGTTCTCGCTCAAGAGCTTCAAGCTCGGCGCCGCCAGGATGGCGATGGAGGCATCGGTACCACTCGTCCCGATGGTGACGTGGGGTGGACAGCGGATCCTCACCAAGGGCGGGCGGCGCAGCCTGCGGCGGCGACGCACGATCATGATCACCGTCGGCGCGCCGATCCACCCCGAGCCTGGGGAGAAGGCCGGGTCGCTCACGCTGCGGTTGCACACCCGGATGGGGGAGCTGCTCGGCGACACGATCGCTCGCTACCCGGACCCTCCGGACAAGCCGGGCGACCTGTGGTGGTTGCCGGCCTCGATGGGCGGTACGGCGCCGACGCCGGCCGAGGCCGCCGTACTTGACGCGAAGGTCTCACGGGACCGCTCGATGGCTACGACGAGGGACAAGCCGGTCGACCTCGACCCGGCCGGGTGACAAGCCTCGACGAGCGCCGGCGGCTGGGCCTGGACGGTTGCGACGAGATGTGGGACGGAGTGCGGCACATGGTGCTACCCCAGGGGGCCACACCAGCGACTCAGCACGCATCTGGTCGTTGTCCTGCACGCGCTTGCCAAGGCACGCGGCCCGACATCACCTGCGCTAGCTGCCGACCAGCGCCGCCGCTGCCTGCTGGGATGCCCGCGCGGCGCCATTGGCTCGCACCATCGCCGACTCGACCTCGGTGCCGGCGTGCTCGCGCCACCAGGCCTGGCCGGACTCCGGCAAGGACTGGATCGGGTCGTAATACTCATACCGCCGGCTGAGCGCGTCCGGGTCGGTCATCTCGATGCCGGTGCGGTAGTTCTTCGTCCAGTACGAGATCCCGCGCTCGCGGTCGTACTCCTCCAGTTGGTGCACCCAGCGCTTGCCGACGTACGGCACATCGCAGACGATCCGCGGCGTCGCGAACCCCGGCAGATAGCCCATGATCGAGTGCTGCAGTTCCTGCGCCCGCGAGACGGGGATCCGCCAGTGCTCGGCGTTCGGGATCATGTCGCAGAGGTAGAAGTAGTACGGCAGGATGCCCGCCTCGTCCTGCAATGCGAAGCACAGGTCGAGAAGCTGCTCTGTCGTGGTGTTCACCCCGCGGAGCAGCACGCCCTGGTTGCGCACGTCCCGCACGCCGGCGTCCAGCATCGCCCTGGATGCCCGCGCGACGGCCGGTGTGACCGACTGGGCGGCGTTGACGTGGGTGTGGATCGCCAGCGACACGCCCTGCGAGCGGGCGGTCGTGGCCAGCCGGCCCATGCCCTCGACGACGTCGTCGGCGAGCCAGTGCTGCGGCAGCCCCATCAGCGCCTTGGTGGCAAGGCGGATGTCGCGGACGGTGTCGATCTCCAGCAGTCGGGCGACGAATGACTCGAGATTCTTGAACGGCATGTTGCCGACGTCACCGCCGGAGACCACGACGTCGCGGACACCGGGTGTACGCCGGAGGTAGTCGATCATCGCGTCGAGCCGGCTCACCGGCTTGAGCTCGAACTTGTGCTTGGTCACCTGCGGGGTGGAGTTGCCCACGAGGTCCATGCGGGTGCAGTGCCCGCAGTACTGCGGGCAGGTCGGCAACAGCTCGGCCAGCACCTTGGTCGGGTAGCGGTGCGTCAAGCCCTCGACCGCCCACATCTCCGCCTCGTGCAACGAGTCGCGGG
Source organism: Geodermatophilaceae bacterium (assembly GCA_013695665.1). Taxonomy (GTDB): domain Bacteria; phylum Actinomycetota; class Actinomycetes; order Mycobacteriales; family Geodermatophilaceae; genus JACCTY01. The sequence goes on from JACDAB010000087.1 coordinate 19,693, forward strand.
AGGAGTGCGGGTGGCTCGGCCAGTCGGTGGCGCGGTCGGTGAACACCGGCAGCATGTACCGGCGAACCGGATCGGCGAGCATCCCCTCGGTGGTGGGTACCTCGCCGGGCACCATGGTGTTGAGCATCTGGGGCGGCAGCAGCAGCGACATCGTCGCGCGCTCCTGCTGGTCGCGCTCGACGTCGGCGTAGAACGATTCGCTCAGCAGATCGCCGTACACACCCCGCAGCTGACGCAGGTTCTTCACGCAGTTGACCCGCTGCCACTGCGGGTCGGCCCACTCCTGTGCGGTGGCGCCGGCGAACCCGGGCAGTCGGCGCCAGTCGGGCTCGACCAGCTCACGTCGTCGGTAGCCGTAAGGCTGCTCGGACACGGTGACTCCTCCGCACTGTAGATTGAACTCCACGGTACGGGAGAAACTTCACTCGATCAAAGATGACACCGGAGAATCTTCGGTGCGAAAGGGTTGCTACCACATGAACGGCGTGTCACGTCCGGCTTCGCCGATCGGTCTCCACCGCGTGCTGGAGCCCGCCGGCGTGCTCCCGCAGGCCGCCGAGCGACTGGACGTACGCCCGGCCCTGTACGCCGACGAGGTCCGCATCCGGGTCCGACGGCTCAACCTGGACGCGGCGAGCTTCCGTCAGCTCTGGACCGCGCACGACGCAGACGGTGCAGCCGTACGCTCGGCGGTGCTCGACATCATCGCCACCCGGGGCAAGATGCAGAACCCGGTGACCGGGTCCGGTGGGATGCTCGTCGGGACGGTCGAGGAGGTCGGCCCGGATTCTCCGCACGGCCTCGCGGTCGGCGACCACGTGGCCACCCTGGTGTCCCTTACCCTGACCCCCCTGGCCATCAGTGACGGACTGGCCGGCTGGGACGGCCGCGGTGAGCAGGTTCCCTGCGACGGGTACGCCATCCTTTTCGCCCGGTCGACTGCGGTGCGGCTGCCCACCGACCTGCCCGAGCCCCTAGCACTCGCTGTGATGGACGTGTGCGGAGCCCCGGCGCTGACCGCCCGGCTCGTCTCCCGGTACGCCGAACGTGGCCCGGCGCCGTCCGTCGCAGTGATCGGTGCCGCCGGGAAATCCGGGTCGCTGGCGCTGGCCGCGGCCCGCCGAGCCGGCGCCGGGCGGACTGTCGGCGTGGTCCCGCGCGAGGCCGAACGTACGGCGTTGGTCGGCGCCGCGCTGTGCGACGAGGTGGTGCTCGCCGACGCAAGGGATCCGGTGGACCTGGCCGCGGCAGTCGGGACCCCCGTGGACATCACCGTCGTGTGCGTCGACGTACCAGGGTGCGAGCACGGGGCGATCCTGGCCACCCGCGACGGCGGCACGGTGATCTTCTTCTCGATGGCCACCTCCTTCGCGTCGGCGGCGCTCGGCGCCGAAGGACTCGCCGCCGACGTCACGATGCTGATCGGCAACGGCTACGTCCCCGGCCACGCCGACTTCGCGCTGGACCTGCTGCGCAGCGAGCCGGCAGTGCGCCGGCTCTTCCAGGCCCGGTTGGCCGTCGAGTGAGCCCGACCCGGGAGACCACGTTGTTCGCCGCGGCCGATGCCCTTCTCGTCCAGGATGGCCGGATCGCCTGGATCGGCGCCGTGGACGACGCGCCATCCGCCGACCGGGTCGTGGACCTCGGCGAGGCCACCATCACGGCCGCGTTCGTCGATGCGCATGTGCACACCACGGCGACCGGCCTGGCGCTGACCGGCCTGGACCTGCGGGAAACCCGATCCCTACGCGAGCTGCTCGAGCGGGTCGAGGCCCACGCCCGGTCCGGCCGCGGCCGGGTCATTCTCGGCTCCGGCTGGGACGAGACGCTCTGGCCCGAAGCTCGCCCGCCGACCCGGCAGGAGCTCGATCGGGCGGCGTACGGCGGGGCGGTCTACCTGTCCAGGGTCGACGCGCATTCCGCGGCCTGCTCCTCGTCCCTGCTGGCAACGGTGCCGCATGCGCGCGCCGAGGCCGGCTACGACGAGGGGGGCATGGTCCGCCTCGATGCGCACCACGCGGTACGCCGGGCGGCGTACGCCGGGATCACTCCCGACCAGCGGCGCGGGGCGCAGCGTGCCACCAGGGAGCACGCGGCTGGCGTGGGCATCGGGTGCCTGCAGGAGATGAGCGGTCCCGAGGTGGCCGGCCGGACCGACCTCGAGGCGCTGCTGGACCTCGCCGCCACCGAGCCCGGCCCGGCGGTGGTCGCCTACTGGGGCGAGTTGCACGCCTTCGCCATCGTCGCGGAACTCGCGCTGGCCGGCGCCGGCGGCGACCTTTTCTGCGACGGCAGCATCGGATCACACACCGCCGCCCTCAGTGAGCCGTACACCGATGACCAGAGCACGAGCGGCGCCCTGCGCTACGAGGCCGAGCAGATCCGGTCGCACATCCACGAAGCCACGGTGGCCGGCGTGCAGGCCGGCTTCCACGTCATCGGCGACGTCGCGATCGACCAGGTGGTCGGCGCCGTCGCCGACGTTGCCGACGATCTCGGGCTGGGCCGCGTGCGAAGCATGCGGCATCGGCTGGAGCACGCCGAGATGCCCAGGCCGGAGCACCTGCAGGAGATGGCGCGGCTGGGGATGGTCGCCAGCGTGCAGTCGGCCTTCGACGCCGCCTGGGGCGGGCGGAACCGGATGTACGAGCAGCGACTCGGACACGGGCGATCGGCCCGCCTCAACCCGTTCGCCGGGTACGCGCGGGCCGGCGTACCGCTGGCGCTGGGCTCCGATTCGCCGGTCACCGCACTCGACCCGTGGGGTGGCGTGGCAGCTGCCATCCATCACCGCACGGACGGGTTCGGCCTGACCGTCGAGGAGGCATTCCACGCGGCGACCGCCGGGGGGTGGTACGCCGCCCGCTCGGAACCCGGCGCCGGCCAGCTGCGCGCAGGTGCCCCCGCGACGTTCGCGGCCTGGGAGGCCACCGGCGGAGCGCAGGAGCTGATCGAGCGGGCGACAGCCGGCGAGGCGCCGTCGTGCCGGATGACGGTTGTCGACGGTGCAGTCGTGTACGACTGCGCCGGGAACCTCGGCGAAGGGACACGGGAATGACCATCCGACCCAAGCTCGGGCTGGACGGGCGCACGGTGCGCAAGGCCCGCCGCCTCGCCCAGCGGGCCACCGCTCCTGTCGTGGAGCTGGCGAAGACGCACACGACGGTCTCGGTCGAGCGCGCTGTACTTCGCCTGGCCGGGATGACCGGCACCGACCCGACGCTCGGAAGCGGCGAGATCCCCTGGGTCAACCGCGTCGTGGACACCGTCCGGGACCAGGTCGGCCTGGAGTACGGCGTCGCGCTGCCCGTGTGGCACGAGTTGCGCACCGGCGGGTACAGCAGCCTCGACGACCTGGCCGAGAAGGTCGGCAGCGGCTCGGTTCAGTTCGCCGTACCGACGGGCAAGGACCGCGATCGGGCGGCGCGGGCGGCACTCGCCGCGGCACGGCTGGGGCTGAGCAACATTGACAGGCGGCGGAAAGAGCGGGACCGGCTGATCAGGCGGATCGGTGACCCGAAACAACGGCCGTGGATCTACCTGATCGTGGCGACCGGCGACATCTACGAGGACATCCCGCAGGCGCAGGCGGCGGCCCGGGCGGGTGCCGACGTCGTCGCGGTGATCCGCTCGACCGGCCAGTCGCTGCTGGACTACGTGCCCGAGGGAGCGACCCGGCAGGGGTTCGCCGGGACCTACGCGACGCAGGAGAACTTCCGGCTCATGCGCGCCGCGTTGGACGACGTCAGCAAAGAGGTGGGCCGCTACGTCCGGCTGACGAACTACGCCTCGGGCTTGTGCATGCCTGAGATCGCCACGCTGGCCGGCCTGGAGCGGCTGGACATGATGCTCAACGACAGCATGTACGGGATCCTCTTCCGCGACATCAACCCGATCCGCACGTTCGTCGACCAGCGGTTCAGCCGGATGGTGCATGCCCGGGCCGGGATCATCATCAACACCGGTGAGGACAACTACCTGACCACTGCCGACGCCGTCGACGAGGCGCACACCGTCACGGTCAGCCAGCTGCTGAACGAGGCGTTCGCGCACGAGGCCGGGCTGGCCGACTGGCAGCTGGGGCTCGGGCACGCGTTCGAGATCAACCCGGACATTCCAGAGTCGTTCCGGCTGGAACTGGCGCACGCGATGCTGGCCCGCGAGCTGTTCCCCGACGCGCCGCTGAAGTGGATGCCGCCGACCAAGCACATGACCGGTGACGTGTTCCGCGGCTACCTGTTGGACGGCTTCTTCAACCTGATCGGCACGATGACCGGGCAGGGCATCCTGCTCGTCGGCATGATGACCGAGGCGGTGGTGACGCCGTGGCTGTCCGACCGCGACCTGGCGCTGCAGAACGTCCGCTACGTCCTCAACGCCGCCGGCGGCCTGCACGAGGACTTCCGGCCCGCCCGCGGCGGCTTCATCGCCGCCCGCGCGAAACAGGTACTGACCGAGGCAGTGGACCTTCTGGACCGGATCGTGGACGACGGCCTGCTGAACGCGATCGCGGACGGGACGTTCGGCATCACGAAACGGCCGGCTGACCGCGGCAGGGGACTGGAGGGCGTCGTACGGCGCGCCGACGGCTACCACAATCCGGCGCTGGAACTGATGGAGGCGACCGGTGAATGAGCCTGCAGGCCTGGCGGCCACAGGTGGGATCGTCCGGCCCTACGGCGACACCACCGGCGACGGGATGGTGCAGCTGTCCTTCACCCTGCCCATCCCGCACGACGCCCGGGCCGAGGGGGCAGCGTTGCAACTGGCAGGCAAGATGGGCATGGCGCCGGCGATGGTGGTGCACGCCAAGGCGATGAGCGAAGGCTTCACGTTCTTCGTGGTCTACGGCAGCGTCACCCACCTGGTCGACGTGAGCAAGGTCGAGGTGATCGAGCGGGAGTACCCACTGCTGCCGGCCAAGGACGTCAACGCCCAGATCAAGAGGACGCTTCGCCGCAAACTCGTCGTCCTCGGCGCCTGCATCGGCACCGACGCGCACACCGTCGGTATCGACGCCATCCTCAACGTAAAGGGCTTCGCCGGTGAGAAGGGCCTGGAGTACTACCGCGAGATGCGTGTACTGAACCTGGGTGCCCAGGTCAGCGTCCCGGAACTCGTGCACCGGGCCCGGGCGGAACGTTGCGACGCAGTGCTCGTCTCCCAGGTCGTGACGCAACGCGATGCGCATCTGCGCAACACCCGGGAGCTCAGCGCTGCATTCCGCGAGGCGATGGGCACCCGGCGGCCGCTGTTGGTGGTCGGTGGACCGCGCTTCGACCCGGCCATGACCGACGAGTTGGGCGTGGACCGGATCTTCGGCCGGGGGACCACTCCGGGCGAGGTCGCGTCCTATCTTGTCCATGCAATGGGTCAGCACCGAGGAGGCGCCCGATGAGCAGTCGACCGCAAGACATGGTGGGGGAGGAGGTGCGGCACCGCCGCTACGTACCGCACTCACACGCTCACTACGGCGGGAATCTTGTCGATGGCGCATACGTCCTGGGTCTGTTCGGTGATGTGGCCACCGAGCTATCGATCCGTACGGACGGGGACGAGGGGCTCTTCGCGGCGTACGACGAGGTGCAGTTCCTGGGCCCGCTTCGTGCTGGCGACGTGGTGGAAACCGTCGCCACCCTGACCCGCGTCGGCCGGCGCAGCCGCGCTGTCTCCTTCACCGCCCATGTCCTCTGCCGGGCTGCGCCGCAGCGCTCGGCGTCGGCTGCCGACGTACTCGAGCCACCCCTGCTCATCACTCGGGCGAGCGGTACGGTCGTCGTTCCGTAGCCGATTTGGGTCGGGGTGGCGGAGGGTGTCGGCCCGATCGAGTGAGGTTCGCGCGACACGCCGCACAACACGCCGCAGGCGCAGAATCCAGCCGACGACCGGCGGCCCGCTGACCAGCAAACACCGGCCAAAGTGCAGGTCAACGGCAGGTTGACAGCGAGCGACTGAGAACTTGTAAGGTCCTGGAATCACGCGCCGGGGCAGCCGGTGTTACTCGATTTCACAGACGGCGCAACACCGTTTCGGCTCACGTGGCAGCAATGCTACGCACGGCCAGGGCCGGACCGGGTGCGCGCATCGTCGAAAAGTCGGGTCGCGCCGGGTGTTCGCACGCGGCGGGAACGTCCGGCTCGGCCAGTAGACAACGGTGTGACCACTCGCAGCCAGCGAGTCGTCGTCCGGTCCGAAGGTCGCGTCGGGCCGGCTCGACGCTGCGAGGGTCCCGACGGGGGAGAGCACAGGCACAGGGGCGCGGTCGACGGACCGCGCCCCTGCCTGGTTCACCCCACGGACCGCCGCCCCGGGCACGGCTCGTCTGGGATGCTGAGGTCATGACCTCAGCGGCCCCGGCCCCTCCCACTGTGGAGTCGCGCCCCGCCGTCGGCCCGGCCGGAGGTCGGCCCGTACCGGTGATCCGGCACCGCGGGGTCGCGACCCTCGTCGCGACACTGGGCGGGTTGGCGCTGTGGCTGGCCTTCCCGTCCCATGACCTGTCGCTGCTGGCGATTCTCGGACCTGCCGCGCTCAGCATCGCTGTGCACGGTCGCGGGCTGCGCGCCGCCGGATGGCTGGGATTCGTGCTCGGTCTGGCCTACCTCGCCCCCATGCTGAGCTGGACCGGGGTCTACGTGGGCGCCTGGCCGTGGCTCCTTCTCGCGTTCTGGCAGGCCGGTTACCTCGCCCTGCTGGGTGTTGCCCTAGCGCTGGTTCAACGGCTGCCGCTGTGGCCGCTGTGGGCAGCCGCACTCTGGGTGGCCGACGAGGCGTTGCGCTCACGCTGGTTTCTCGGGGGGTTCCCCTGGGGCCGGCTCGCCTTCAGCCAGGCCGACAGCCCGTTCACCGCCTTCGTCGCGTACGGCGGCGTGCCGCTGCTCAGCTTCGCGGTCGCGCTGTGCGGCACGCTGCTCGCGGCGATGATCATCAGCGAAGCTCGACTGAGAACGCGCGCTGCGCTGCTGATAGCGGCCGTTCTCATTCCGATCCTCGGAGCCGGCCTGCCGATCAGCGCAAGGACCGACGGGAACTCAGCCACCGCACTCATCGCGGTCATCCAGGGAGACGTGCCCCAGCCGGGGCTGGAGTTCAACGCCCGTCGCCGAGCCGTCCTCGACAACCACGTCGGCCAGACCCTCGCCCTCGCCGAACGGGTGGCGGAGGGCACCGAACCGCAGCCCAGCCTGGTCATCTGGCCGGAGAATTCCTCCGACATCGACCCCTACCGCAATGAAGACGCCGCCCTGGAGATCGACCGGGCGGCCGATGCGATCGGCGTACCGATCCTCGTCGGCGCGGTGCGGGTGAACGACGACGACACCCTCGGCAACATCGGCATCGTCTGGGATCCGGTGACCGGGCCGGGCCAGACGTACGTGAAGCGCCATCCGGTGCCCTTTGGGGAGTACATCCCCTGGCGGTCCCTACTGGAGAAGGTCGCACCGATCGTCAATCAGGTCCCGCGGGACTTCGTCGGGGGAGACGAGGTCGGGCTGCTGCAGGCCGGCGGCGTCAGGGTCGGTGACGTGATCTGCTTCGAGGTCGCCTACGACGGACTGGTCGGCGACGTGGTCGACGCCGGTGCCGAGGTGATCGTCGTCCAGACGAACAACGCCACCTTCGGCTACACCGACGAGACCTACCAGCAGCTGGCGATGGGGCGCATCCGCGCGGTGGAGCACGGCCGGACGGTGCTCGTCGCGGCGACCAGCGGGGTCAGCGCGATCATCAGACCGGACGGGACGGTCGCAGAGCAGTCGGAACTGTTCACGCCCGACATCTTCGTGCAGGACATCGAGCTGCGCAGCGACCGCACCGTGGCCAGCCGGCTGGGCAGCGCCCCGGAGTGGACGCTGGTGCTCCTCGGCCTGGTCGCACTGTCGGTCGGTGCGGTCGGTGCGGTCGGTGCGGTCGGTCCGCTCGGGGCCGTCCGCCGAGGTCGCCGATGACCGGCCAGCGCGTCGTGGTCATCATCCCGACGTACAACGAGGTCGAGAATCTTCCGACTGCGGTGGCCGGCGCGCGGACTGCCCTCCCGGACGCCGACATCCTGATCGTGGACGACAACTCCCCGGACGGGACGGGTTCGCTCGGCGACCGGATCGCGGCAGCCGATCCGCGGGTTCAGATGCTGCACCGCAGCGCCAAGCAGGGATTGGGAGCGGCGTACAAGGCAGCGTTTCACTGGGCTCTCGAGCGCGGGTACACCGTCATCGTTGAGATGGATGCCGACGGCTCGCACGATCCGAAGGATCTGCCGCGGCTGCTCACGGGGCTGGCCGATGCCGATCTCGTGCTGGGGTCGCGGTGGGTCAACGGGGGAGCGGTAGTGGAC
>JACDAB010000096.1 GCA_013695665.1 Geodermatophilaceae bacterium
GCCGGGAGCCGACCCATGTCCCCGCCGGCCGCCCACACGGCGCCGTCCGCGCCGCAGGTCACCACGACAGCGGCGTACCGGCTCCCCAGCCGGCGGGCCGCCGACATCGGGTCGCTGTGACCGGTGAGGACCTCGGCCTCGGCCCGGTTGGGCAACAGCAGGTCGGCTCCCTCGGTCAGTGCCAGGAACTGCTCGGCCCCCAGGACGCGCAGCGGCGCAGCCGATGCGGGATCCACCGAGATCGTCATACCAGCGCCGCGGGCCAGACCGAGCACGTGCACCGCCGCCGATCGGGACCCGGAGTCGAGCAGCGGATAGCCGGACAGGTGCAGGTGGGCGCCGGGCCCGAACAGCCGTTCGTCGATGTCAGTCGCGCACAGCAGCAGGTTGGCGCCGCGGTCAGGCACCATGCTGCGCTCGCCGTCGGGGTCGACCAGGGCGATCACGGTGCCGGTCGTTGCCTCGGTGTCGACGACCACCGCCACCTCGACGCCGGCGTCGGCCAATTCCCTGACACAGCGCCGGCCTGCGTCGTCGGCACCGACCCGGCCGACCAGACTCACTGGTACGTCGAGGGCGGCGAGCCATGCAGCGACGTTCGCTCCGGCACCGCCGGCGGCGTACCGGATCTGCGCGGGGCTGTCGCTGCCGGGGGCAACCGGACCGGACAGGATGGCGATCACGTCGACGACAATGTCGCCGAGCACGACGATGCGTCGCACGTCAGCTCGGTGCGGGTCGGGCGGTGTCGAGGGGAACGGCGTGGATAGGAGCGCCGTCGAGCGCAGCGCCGTCGATCAGGGCGACGGCGATCCGGGCCGCGAGTTCGGCGTTGCGCTCGATGATGCGGACGTTGGCGCGGAGACTCTCACCGCCGGTCACCCGGTGCAGGTTCTCCAACAGGTACGGCGTTACCGCCTTCCCTGCGATCCCGTCGGCATCGGCGGCGACCAGAGCATCGGCGAGCACCCGGTCGTGCAGAAGGGGATCGAGTTGTTCACCGACCGGGAGTGGCTGGGCCACCACGACTGCGCCGGGTTGCAGCGCCCTCCGGGCGGTGAACACCGCGGCGGCCTGAGCTGGTTCCTCGATCCGCCAGTCGAGAGGATGGCCGGAGTCGGTGAGGTAGAAGCCGGGGAAGGCGTCGGTGCGGTAGCCGAGCACGCTCACGGACAAGGATTCCAGCCGTTCCAAGGTCGCCGCGACGTCCAGGATCGACTTGACGCCGGCGCACACCACCAGAATCGACGTCGCGGCGAGCGCGGCCAGATCGGCTGATTCGTCGTATCCGCCGCCGCGGTGGACCCCGCCCAGCCCGCCGGTGGCGAAGACGTCGATGCCGGCCCTGGCTGCCAGCAGCGCCGTACTGGCGACGGTGGTTGCGCCGCTGCCGCCGGTGGCGAGTGCTACCGGGAGGTCGCGGATACCCAGCTTCGCAAGGGATTCCTCGCCCGCTATCCGCTCCAGCGCGACGTCGGTCAGTCCGATGTGGACGGTTCCGTCGAGGACGGCGATGGTCGCGGGCGTTGCGCCCTGCCGGCGGACGATCTCCTCGACGTCCCGGGCGACCTCGAGGTTGCGTGGTCGTGGCAGGCCGTGCGCGATGAGCGTGCTCTCCAGCGCAACGACGGCCCCGCCGCGAGCCTGCGCAGCGGCTACCTCGGGGGAGCGGGACACGGTCAGCGGCACGCAGGCAGGGTAGCGACGGCGACCGCTGGCATGATGGGGCGGCCGGTAGGAATCAGGGAGGTAGTCGTGAGCACGGAGACTGTCGAGCGTCCGGACGTCAAGGACAACGCCACTGACGAGGGCGAGCAGGTCTTCCACTACGTACGGAAGAACCGGATCGCCGAAAGTGCCGTGATGGGAACGATGGTCGAGGCGCTGTGCGGGGAGATCTTCCCGGTCACCCGTACGCCGAAGCCGGGCTCACCGGTATGCGAGCCGTGCAAGGAGATCTACGCGCAACTTCGCCGGGTCTAGTCACAGGACAAGCATCGTGACGCCGGTGCGCTCGGCGACCATCGCCTCCCTGGCCAGCCGGCGCCGCTCGCTGCGGCTGGGTCGGCTGGGCCACATCTGCTGGATCGTCGCATTCAGTTCTGCGCCGAAGATGACGGCGAGGCCGATCAGGAACAGGAACAGCAGCGCCGCGATCGGGGTGGCGAGGGCGCCGTAGCTGAGCGCCCGCACCAGCACGAAGGCGATGTACTCACGCACGACGACCCCGCCGACCACGAAGATCGCGACGGCGAGCACGGCGCCGGGCAACTGTCGGTGCCACGGCGGGCGCCGCGGCAGCACCACCCGGTAGAGGCTGGCCAGCGCGACGATGAGCAGTACGACGACGAACGGCCAGTACACGGCGTTGATGAGCACCTGCGCGGTCGGCTCCCACTCCGCGGGGAAGATGTCACGGAGGAGTCCCGGGCCGAGAACCAGCAGCGGCAGGCTGACGATGAGCAGCAACACGAAGACCAAGTACAGGCGCAGCGCCAGCAGCCGGCTCCGCACGGCGCCACGGACGTCGCGCTGGTCATACGCGATCGAGATCGTGTTCACGAACGTCGACATCGCCGACGAGCCTGCCCATAGGGAGAGCACGAAGCCGATGCTGACGACCTCTAGGCGGCCTTGCCGGAGGACGTCGTCCAGCGTCGGCTCGATCAGCTGGTTGATGACCTGCGGCGTGAAGGCCCCGCTGGAGACCTCCAAGATGTTGCGCTCGATCGAGTCAAGCGTGTCCGTCCCGAGGAACCCACCGAAGTACCCGAGCGAACCCAGGACGGCCAGGATCAGGGGCGGCAGCGACAGCAACTGCCAGAACGCGGCTTCGGCGGAGAGCCCGAGGATCCGGTCATTCCAGGCCGACGCCACGGTACGGCGCAGTGCCCGGAAGGGCCCCCGCCTGATGGTCGGAGTCACGCTCCGGTGGACGACGGCGCCCACGCGCTGGGTGCGCGCAAGAGCCCGGGCGCGGCGGGGTTGCGGCACAACCACATCGCGCCTCGTCATGGGGTCGACGTCGGCGCTCACTGGTCCAAGTGTGCACCTCGACCGCGCGAATACGGGCCATCGCCGCGCGCGACCGTCATCGTGAGGAGGGCGCGACTGCGGCCGGGCCGGATCATGGAACGGCGCGGCGTCCCGTTGCGAGGGGTCAGTGGCCGCGGAAGGCTTCCTCCAGCCACCACGAGGGGCCTTCGGTGACCTTGGCGTCGACCACCAGCGGCCGCGTCCGGGGTCCGTCGAGCCAGCGGCGTACGCCGTCCAGGTCGGCCGTGGCGCGGACGGTGACGGCGTCGCAGCCGAAGCCGCGGCCGATCGCGGCGATGTCGGTCTCGGGGAAGCGAACCGTGTCCAACGGATGGCCGGATGGGCCGAAGTGGTGCACCTCGGCGCCGTACGCCTCGTCGTTGTAGACCACGACGATCATCGGCAGGCCGAGGCGTACGACGGTGTCCAGCTCGCAGATCGACATGAGCGCGCCGCCGTCGCCGAGCGCGGCCACCGCCAGCCGATCCGGCCGGGCCAGGGCGGCACCGATAGCGGTGGACAGCCCGAGCCCGATCGACTGGTAGGACTGGGTGAAGCAGAACCCGTCGTCATCCGGTACGTCGAGGAACATGCTCGGGTAGCCCATGAAGTTGCCGGAGTCCACGGCCAGGATCCGTTCGGGCGGCAGGAGGTCGTCGAGGCCGATGGTCAGGGTACGAGGATCGATCCGGCAGGCCGCGCTGTCGTCGTCGAACGGCACATCCCGCCATCGGCGTCCCGCGGCCAGCCGCTGCGCGACTTCCTCCGTCCGGTAGCCGGTGGGCCGCGCACTCCCGAGCGCCTCCAACGCCCCGGCGGCGACAGCCCGCACATCGCCCACGACCCCGAGGTGCACGGGGTGGTTCCGCCCGATCGCGGCGGGATCGGAGTCAACGTGCACCACGGTTGCACCGTCCGCGATCAACCGGCCGTGGCGCGTTGTCCACATCGTGAGCGAGCAACCCCAGGCGACGATCAGGTCCGCGGCGGTGATGAGTTCGGCCGCGAGCGGGGTGGCGAATCCGCCGCTGACGTCCAGATCCCGCGGATGGGAACGGAAGAATCCCTTAGCCACGGCCGAGGTCGCGAGCAGGGCACCGCAGGCTTCGGCCAGGTCCGCGAGCGGCTGCCGGGCCTGCGCGAGCCGGGCGCCGCGCCCGGCGATGAACACGGGGCGTTCCGCCGCCGCGAGCAGCCGGGCGAGTTCGTCGACTACCGATTCCTCGGCGGCAGGTGCGGGTGGCGCTGCTGGCGGGCTGGGCCTCGGTACGTCGCGAACCTCCATTCTCTGGACGTCCAGCGGCAGGTTCAGCACGACGGTCCGGCGATCGTGCGTCGCCCGCGCCCAGGCGCGGACCGTGTCGGTCGCCGCCGAGTCCGGGGAATGCACCCGCTCCGCCACGGCCCCGACCGCCTCAGCCAACTCGTCCTGGGCCACGAAGAAGTTCGACGTGGGGACCCCGGCCTCGGCGGCGAGAACCAGCAAGGGCGTGCGGCTCTTCGC
>JACDAB010000100.1 GCA_013695665.1 Geodermatophilaceae bacterium
GACGCCTTCGGCAAGTTGCTGGCCGCCGGGCTGGCGTTCTCGGTGGCCCTGCAGGTCTTCGTCGTCGTCGGCGGCGTCACGAAACTCATACCGCTGACCGGCCTGACCACGCCGTTCGTCTCCTACGGCGGCTCTTCGCTGGTCGCGAACTTCGCGCTGGTCGCGCTCCTGGTCCGGATCAGCGACGCCGCCCGCCGCCCCGCATCGCCGATCGGCGCTCCCCCGCCGCTGGCCGAGGCCAAGACCGAGATCGTGGCGCGATGAGCCCCGCTGGGGACCCGCGATGAACAAGCCGGTCCGCCGGGTCGCCATCGCGATGCTCGTGCTCTTCGCGCTGCTCGTGCTCAACGCCAACTACATCCAGGTCATCAAGGCGACCACGTACCAGCAGGACCCGGGCAACACCCGGGTGCTGCTGGAGGAGTACGAGCGCCAGCGCGGATCCATCGTCGTCGACGGGCGGGCGGTGGCCTCCTCCCGGGCCACCCCCGGGGATCGACTTGCGTTCCTCCGCACCTACGCGAACGGGCCGATGTACGCGCACTCCACCGGGTACTACTCGCTGATCTACGCCACCGCCGGCGTCGAGCGCGCCGAGGACGACCTGCTCTCCGGCAATGCCGACTCGCTGTTCGTCCGGCGGCTCACCGACCTGTTCACCGGCCGCGAACCCAAGGGCGGGAACGTCGAGCTGACGCTGAATCCCCGGGCCCAGGAGGCGGCGTTCCGGGCCTTGAGTGAGAGCGGAGCGACCGGCGCCGTGGTCGCCCTCGACCCGCAGACCGGGGCGATTCTCGCGATGGTCAGCACGCCGTCGTACGACCCGAACCTGCTGAGCTCGCATGATCCGCAGGCGATCCGCAACTACGCGCAGACCCTGGACGAGGCGGCGATCGACCCGCGGCTCAACCGCGCGACGCAGGACAACTTCCCGCCGGGCTCGGTGTTCAAGGTGATCATCGCGGCGGCCGCGCTCGAGGAGGGAATCGATCCGGACTCACTGATCCCGGCGCCGGACGTCCTGGATCTGCCGCAGACTTCGGCCACCATCAGCAATTTCGGCGGCTCGAGCTGCAACGGCGGGGCGGATGACACCCTCATGCACGCTCTGACGATCTCGTGCAACACCGCGTTCGCGCAGCTGGGGATCGACCTCGGCGAGTCCAAGATCAGGGACGTCGCCGAGCGGTTCGGTATCACCGACGAGGGCTATGAGATGCCGCTGCCGGTGGCGCAGAGCACGCTCGGTGAGATCGAGAGCGCAGCGGCACTCGGCCAGTCCTCGATCGGGCAGCGCGACGTCCGGCTGACGCCCATCCAGACCGCGAACATCGTGGCCACCATCGGCAACGGTGGCACCCTCTACCAGCCCTACCTGGTCGCGGAGCGGCAGGAACCGGACCTGACGGTGATCGACGACGTCGAGCCGCAGGAGATCGGCGAGGCGATCTCCTCCGACGTCGCCGAGGCCCTCACCGAGATGATGGTCAGCGTTGTGCAGAACGGCAGCGGGCAGAACGCCCGCATCGACGGCGTCGAGGTCGCCGGCAAGACGGGCACGGCAGAGGTGGACGAGGGGATTCCCCCGCACGCCTGGTTCGCCGGTTTCGCACCGGCGGAGAACCCGCAGATCGCCGTCGCGGTGTTCATCGCCAACGGTGGAGACTCCGGCAGCGAGACCACCGGGGGCCGGACCGCGGCACCGATCGCGCGCGCGGTCATGGAGGCATTTCTCGGTACGGGGGGAGGCTGAGGATGGCTCCCGCTCCCGGAATGAGCCTCGGCAAGCGCTATGAACTGCAGTCCCTGATCGCCACCGGCGGGATGGGCCAGGTGTGGAAGGCAGAGGACTCGACGCTGCACCGTGCGGTCGCGGTCAAGGTGTTGCGCAGCGAGTTCACCGGTGATGCGACCTTCCTGGCCCGGTTCCGGGCCGAGGCCCGCAACACCGCAGCGCTGTCGCACCCCAACATCGCCAGCATCTACGACTACGGCGAGGCCGACGACGCCACCGGCGAGCACGTCGCTTACCTGGTCATGGAACTCGTCGACGGCGAGCCACTGTCGGACGTGCTGGCGCGAGAGGGCCGGCTGCCACCGGAACGCACCCTGTCGATCCTGGCCCAGGCAGCGGCCGGTCTCAACGCCGCGCACCACTCCGGGGTTGTCCATCGCGACATCAAACCGGGCAACCTCCTGGTGCGTCCCGACGGCACCGTGAAGGTCACCGACTTCGGGATCGCCCGCGCGACCAGCACGGTGCCGCTGACCCAGACCGGGATGGTCGTCGGCACGGCGCACTATCTGTCACCGGAGCAGGCCGAGGGCCGGGTCACCACACCGGCGAGTGACGTGTACTCCCTCGGCATCGTCGGCTACGAGTGCCTCGCCGGCCAGCGCCCCTTCGACGGGGCGACATCCGTGGCGGTGGCGCTCAAGCAGATCCGCGAGATCCCGCCGCCACTCCCCCCGGATGTGCCGGAGCCGGTGCGGGAACTGATCGACCGTGCGCTCAGCAAGGATGCCCGGGTGCGGTTCCCGACCGGGGGCGAGTTCGGCAATGCCATCGCAGCCGTGCTGGAGGGCCGGCGGATAGCGCCGGGGCCCTCGTCGGGGCCCGCGGTCACCACCGATGTGCCGACGCAGGTCATCGGCGTCCCCCCACCCGGTGTCGCCGTGCCGGCGGCGGCGGCTGCCGCGGCGCCGCGTGGACCGAGCACGCAGGTCCTGCGCGGTGCCGGCCCGCCCGGGACCGGACCACCGAACGTCATCCGACCGCCGGCCGCGGGCCGCCCGCCGGCCGCGGCGCCACCGGCGAAGAACACCGGCTGGTGGCTGCTCCTGGTGCTCGCTCTCGTCGTTCTGGCCGGCGTAATCGGTCTCGTCGTTGCGCAGAATCTCGACTCCTCGCAGACACCCGAGCAGACCACCGACCCGTCGGTGACCACGTCGGCCGGGGAGACAAGCGCCGAGCAGACCACCGCCGAGCAGACCACCGCCGAGCAGACCACCGCGGAGGAGACCACCGTCGAGCAGACCTCGGCCGAGCAGACCACCGCCGAGGAGACGACGACCACGACCGCAACAACGACGACTCCCCCGCCCGAGGAGGAGTTGGTGTCGGTGAACCGGGACGACTTCTTCGCCCGGCCGCTGGACCAGGTGGTCGCCGACCTGGAGGCTCTGAACCTGGTGCCGATCCCGCGGGAGGTGCCGGACCAGCGGGTCAACGACGGCCAGGTGGCGGAGGGCACCGTCGGTGAGGTCTCGCCGACCGGTGAGGTGCCCGTGGGTAGCGAGATCGACGTGCCGTACGCCGTACCTGTCGAGGGGGACGACGACGACGATGGCTGACCCGACCCGGCTGCTCGGCGAGCGCTACGAGCTCGGCGAGGTCATCGGGTACGGCGGCATGGCCGAGGTGCACCGCGCCCGTGACACCCGGCTGGGCCGGGAGGTGGCCATCAAGGTGTTGCGGCAGGACCTGGCCCGCGATGCGACGTTCCAGGTCAGGTTCCGCCGGGAGGCGCAGGCGTCCGCCTCGCTCAACCATCCCGCGATTGTCGCCGTCTTCGACACCGGTGAGGACTCCGGCCCGGACGGTACGACGCCGTTCATCGTCATGGAGTACGTCGAGGGCCAGACCCTGCGCGACATCCTGCGCAACGACGGGCCACTGGGCACGGCCCGGGCGATCGCGGTGTGTGCCGACATCTGCGCAGCGCTGGACTTCAGTCACCGCAACGGCATCGTGCACCGCGACGTCAAGCCCGGCAACGTCATGATCCCACCGAACGGCACGGTCAAGGTGATGGACTTCGGCATCGCGCGGGCGGTGTCGGACTCCTCCGCGACGATGACGTCGACGGCTGCGGTGATCGGCACCGCACAGTACCTGTCGCCGGAGCAGGCGCGAGGTGAGAGCGTCGACGCCCGCTCGGACGTGTACTCGTGCGGCTGCGTGCTGTACGAGCTGCTCACCGGCTCCCCGCCGTTCACCGGGGACTCACCGGTGGCGGTGGCCTACCAGCACGTGCGCGAGGACCCGATCCTGCCGAGCACGCTGAACCCGGCCATTCCGGCGGCGCTGGATGCCATCGTGCTCAAGGCGATGAGCAAGAACCCGGCCAACCGCTACCAGAGCGCGGCGGAGATGCGCCTGGATCTGCTGCGCGCGCAGGAGGGGCAACCGGTCGAGGCCACGCCCCTGATGAGCGATGAGGACAAGACCACGGCGATCGCCGGCGTTCCCGCGCCGAGACCGAACGCCAACAGGTACCGCCCGGCGGCACTGCCCGATCCGGACGCGGAGGACCGCACCCGCCGCAATCACGCGCTGGGCTGGGCACTGCTCGCGACCGCTCTCGTCGGGCTGGCGGTGGCCGCGATCCTGCTGATCCCGAGACTGACCGCCGAGCCGGAGCCGCAACAGATCGCTGCGCCCAGCCTGGCCGGCCTGACCCGCGAGCAGGCGGAGACCCGGTTGGAGGCTGATGGTCTCCAGGTGGGCGAGGTCGCCTCGGACGTGTCGACTGCGGAGCAGGAGAACACCGTCATCGACCAGAGCCCGCCCGAGGGCGAGTTGCTCGACCCCGGCGACGAGGTCGACTTCGTGATCGGTGAGGGACCGGCGACCGTCGTCGTACCGCAGATCATCGGTCTGACCGAGGAGTCGGCCATCGCGCAGCTGGAGGCAGAGGGTCTGCAGGTGGCCCCGAGCCGGGCGCAGAGCTCGGCCGAACCCGCCGGCCGGGTGGTCGACAGCGCGCCGATGCCCGGCGCCACGGTCGCGGAGAACAGTTCGGTGACGCTGTTCGTCAGCACCGGGACACTGGCGCTGCCCTCAGTTCTCGGGGAGACCTGCGACAGCGCGAACGAGATCCTCTCCGCCGCTGGCTTCACCAACGTCGTCTGCGCGAATCTGGTCACCGCCGAGGCCGACCCGGGCACGGTGGTCTCACAGGACCCGGCACCGGGCGAGGTCTCCCCGACGAACCGGATCACGCTGACCGTGGCCGAGGCTCCGCCACCCCCGCCGACGACCACGTCGCCGCCGACGACCACGTCGCCGCCCACGACCACATCGCCGCCCACGACCACATCGCCGCCGACGACCACGACCGCGCCGCCCCCGTAGGCCCGGCCGGTTCGACGCTCAGGGAAGGAGCGTCGCGGCCAGGCGCAGCTGCTCCACATGGGCGGTCAAGGGTGCGGCGAGTGCGGTGGCGGACGGGTCACCGCACACGGCGAGCCAGTTGGCCAGCAGCAGGTGCCCGCCCTGGGTCAGCACCGACTCGGGATGGAACTGCACGCCGGACAGCGGCAGCGATCGATGCGCCAAGCCCATGATCACCCCCGACTCCGACCGTGCGGTGACCTCGAGCTCGGCCGGGAGGGTGTCCTCTAGGACGGCCAGCGAGTGGTAGCGGGTGGCGCTGAACGGCTGGGGCAGGCCGGCGAGTACGCCGACACCGCCGTGGCTGATCCGGCTGGTCTTGCCATGCAGCAGCTCCGGGGCCGGTCCGACGGCGGCTCCGAACGCCACGGCGATCGCCTGGTGGCCGAGGCACACCCCGAGCAGCGGCAACCTCCGGCGGGCGCACTCGGCCACCATCGCGACGCTGACCCCCGCCGCCTCCGGGACACCCGGCCCGGGGCTCAGCAAGACGCCGGCGGGGGCGATGTCGTCGAGTTCGTCGACGGTCACCGCGTCGTTGCGCCGTACGACGCAGTCAGCGCCGAGCTGGGCGGCGTACTGGACGAGGTTGTAGACGAAGCTGTCGTAGTTGTCGACCACGAGGACGCGCAGCGTCCCCATCAGCGGACGGTGACCCGGTTGAACGGCAGCATCGGCTCGACCCACGGGAACACGACGAAGAGCAGCAGCGCCGAGACGGCGACGAACAGCACCAGCGAGCCGAGGATCTTCCCGGGCCGGCCGCCGGGGAGGTGAGCCCAGATCCAGGTGTACACCTAGCTTTCCGTCAACGCGGGAGGGCCGTCGGGGTACTCGTCCTTGGACAACGCCGACCCGTCCAGCTCGGCATGGATGATCAGTCTCTCGGCCGCGGAGAACTTCGGGTGGCAGGTGGTGAGCGTCAGCAGGGCGCGGGTCGGCGCCTGACCCGGCTGCCCGGGTACCGGCGCAACCACCTCGACCTGGGAAGGATCGACGATCTGCAGGCCTGTGACCCCATCGACATCACCTGCGGTCGGGTCGCCGAGCATCCGGTAGACGAACCAACTCTGGCTGGTCTCGATGATGATCGCGTCGCCGGATTCCAGTTGGTCGAGGTTCAGGAACGGCGCGCCCCGGCTCACCCGGTGACCTGCCAGGGAGAAGTTGCCCACCTCGCCGGGCAGGGCCGAGTCGGGATAGTGTCCCGGACCCTCGTCCAGTTTGTCCGCGTCGGTGCCCTCGAGGATCACCCGCGCGTAGTCCAACCCGAAGCTCGGAATCCGGATCACGGCGAAGCCCTCCCCCAACGGCAACGGGAGCGTTGCGGCGTCGGTCCGCTCCGGCACCGTGAGCGGATCATCGCCGGCCTCCCAGCGCGCACGCAGATCCTGGGTCAGCTCGCTCTGCACACCCTTGTTGATCTGGTCGGTCACCCAGACCTCGTAGACGATGAACAACAACATGACCACGCCGAGGGTGATCAGCGTCTGCCCGATCCCCCTGACCAGCGTGCGGATCAACTCGCCCCGGCGTACCGGCCGGGTGTGGCGCGACCCACGGGTCGGAGCGTCGGTCACTGCTGGCGTCCCTCAGTCCTGATCAATGGCGAGCCCGACACCGAGCGGCCCGTCGTACGCCGGGACCGTGACGTCCTCGACGTCGCCCACGTCGTACCCCAGGCCGAACGCGGCAACTGCTTCCCGGAACAGCCCGACGTACCGGGACGCGTCCAGCGCCTCGCGCATGCCCTGGACATCCCCGATCGCAGTGACCTGGAACGGCGGCGAGTACGTCCGGCCGTGCAGCAGTAGCGTGTTGCCTACACAGCGTACGGCGCTGGTCGCAATGATGCGGTCGCCCATGAGGGTCATCGCCTCGGCGCCGCCGGCCCACAGGGCATTGACCACTGCCTGCAGGTCGGATTGATGAACCACCACATCGTTGGCGCGCGCCCCCACCGGGAGGGTGCCGTCGGCCGCAGTCGGTGCATCGTCCAGGGCGACGGTCAGGCCAGGTCCGTGCACCGGAGTGAGCCCGACATCCGGGGCGAGGGAGTCGGCGTCGGCCTGCGCGGCCGCCACCTCGGCGTTCCCTGCCCCCACGCGCGCGCCGAGTTCGGCGACCTCGGCCTGCAGCAGGAGAAGCCGCGCGTCCTGCGCGGCGACTGCCCGCTCCTGCGCGGCGATCAGTTCGGTCAGGTCCATTCGCCGCCCGGCCCGCAGGTCGGTGCCGGCACTGGTTTCCGCGGACGTCGCGAACAGGACACCGGCGAGCAGGGCAGCGAGTGGAACCAGGGGCGCCCAGCCGGTGGCGACCCGCGCCCGGCCCTCGCGCCGGTGCGTGGTGGGCCTGGTTCCTTCGCCCCGGTCACGCACGGCTGCCATGCCGACTACGCTAGCTGCCACCAGGCCAGTCCGTTGAGGAGTCGTCGTGCCCAAGTCCAAGGTCCGTAAGAAGGCGGCGTACACACCGCCCAGCGACGTGTTGCCTTCGGCTGCCACGCGCGCCCGGGCGAAGTCGCCCAGTCCCACCTGGTACGCCGTGGTGATGGTCGCGCTGATGGTCACCGGGCTGATCTACATCAGCCTGTATTACATCTCCGGCGACGTCATCCCGTTCATGACCTCACTCGGCTCGTGGAACTTCCTGATCGGGTTCGGCCTGATGGTTGCCGGGCTGATCATGTCCATGCGCTGGCGCTGACCGCGTCCCACATCTCGGGGCGATAACGACACCGTTGTAAGTTATCCCCCGCGGTTATCCACACTGTGGATAACTCAGGCGACCCGCTCCAGGATGGTGGCGTTCGCCGTGCCGCCGCCCTCACACATGGTTTGCAAGCCGTAGCGGATTCCCCGGGTGTGCATGTGGTGGATCAGCGTGGTCATCAGCCTCGCGCCAGAGCCGCCCAGCGGGTGACCGAGGGCAATCGCCCCACCGTTCGGATTGAGTCGGGCGGGGTCCGCGCCGGTCTCGACCAGCCAGGCCAGGGGGACCGGGGCGAAGGCCTCGTTGACCTCGTACGCTCCGATGTCTTCCAGCCCGAGCCCGGATCGGGTCAGCACCTTGGCAGTTGCCGCAATCGGACCGGTCAGCATGATCACCGGGTCGTCACCGGTCACGACGGCGGTGTGCACC
This sequence comes from Geodermatophilaceae bacterium, assembly GCA_013695665.1. Lineage (GTDB taxonomy): Bacteria > Actinomycetota > Actinomycetes > Mycobacteriales > Geodermatophilaceae > JACCTY01. The sequence continues at coordinate 8,318 of JACDAB010000100.1, forward strand.
CGTACGAGCGGGCGCAGCCCGAGTTCGGCCGCCCGCTCGGAGGTCATCACGAGCACGGCGGCTGCTCCGTCGGAGATCTGCGAGGCGTTGCCGGCAGTGATCACCCCGTCCTGCTGGAAGGGCGTCTTCAGCCCGGCGAGCGCCTCCACGGTGCCGCCGCGCCGGATGCCCTCGTCGGCGGCGACCTGCGTGCCGTCCGGGGTCGGGACAGGTGCGATCTCGGCATCGAAGCGGCCCTCGTCCTGGGCGGCGGCGGCCTTGTCGTGCGAGGTCAGGCTGAACACGTCGAGTTCCATCCGGGTCAGGCCCCAGCGGGCGGCGATCATCTCCGCGCCGGTCCCCTGGTTGGGAAGGACGTCGCCGTAACGCTGCTTGAACCGATCGCCGACCGGTTCGGCTCCGCCCGTCCCGACCGATGACCCCATCGGCACCCGGCTCATCGACTCCACGCCGCCGGCCACAACCACGTCACACTGCCCGGAGATCACCGCAGCGGCGGCGAAGTGCACCGCCTGCTGCGAGCTGCCGCACTGCCGGTCGATCGTCGTACCGGGGACGGTCTCCGGCCAACCGGCGGACAGCGCGGCGTGTCGGCCGACGTTCCAGGTCTGCTCCCCGACCTGGCTGACGCAGCCCCAGATGACGTCATCGACGAGCACCGGATCGAGCCCGGTGCGTTCGATCAGGGCGTTCAGCACGTGCGCCGACAGATCGACCGGATGTACGCCGGCCAGCCCGCCGTTGCGCTTGCCGACCGGGGTCCGGACGGCCTGGACGATGACTGCATCGCGCATGCGGTGGCTCCTCGGTGATCATCACGTCTGCGATCCCCGATCGTACGCACGCCCCCCTGCTGCGAAGGAACGGTGACAGCATCGGCGACGTGACATCGATGACGTGGGCACCCCGATGGGGCGAATGTGCCCTGGCAACGGTCCTCGGGCTGTCGCTGCTGGGAGTCGCGGTGGGCCTGGACGCGGCCGGCCGCTTACTGGTCGGCGCCGCCGGCGTGTTTCTGCTCGGCCTGGCGCTCAGCGACGCCGCGGTCCGGCCGCGGCTTGCCGCCGACGCCGACGGGCTGAGCGTGCGCACCCTGGGCCGTCGCCTCGGCGCACCCTGGGCCGGCATCGGCATACGACTGCGAGCCGGGCGACGGCTCGGTACGTCGGTTCACACGCTCGAGATCGACGTCGGCGACGCCCTCGTCGTGCTCGGCCGCCGCGAACTGGGGGCCAACCCGGTCGAGGTGGCCGAGCAGCTCAGCCGGCTGCGGGACGGCCCGATCGCCTGAGACCGGCACTCAGCAGGGTGCTCAGACCAGGCCTGGGGCCAGCAGGACAGGGACAACAGCTGTCAGGGCGACCACAGCCAGTCCGGTGACCTGCAGGGCGGTGCTGCGCCGGGCTGCGATCAGCGCGACCGCCGCCAGGGTCCCGCCGATCAGTCCGCCGAGATGGCCCAGCAGGGAGATCCCCGGCAGGAAGCTGATGATCGCGTTCAGGACGAGCACCGAGATCAACGGCCGCAGATCGCCCCTGCGGTGGCGGATCACTACAGCAGCCGCGCCGAGCAGGCCGAACACGCCGCCCGAGGCACCGACGGTCTCGGAGTTCACCGCGGCGAACAACGCCACCGCTGCGCCGCCGCCCAGCGCGGCCACCAGGTACAGCCCCACGAACTTGGCCCAGCCCAGGTACTTCTCGAGATCGACACCGAGAACCAGCAACGCCAGCATGTTCATGGCCAGGTGGAACGGTCCGTAGTGCAGGAACGCCGAACTGAGCAGGCGCCAGGGCTGTTCACCGCCGGTCGCGCAGGCGTCGAAGATTGCCAACTCGCCGGTGACGCATGCCGGGATCAGCGAGAGCTGGTGGAACAGCGTCGAGGTGGTGTTCTGCATCAGGCCACCGCCGCCGGGCAGCGCGGCGACGACCGTCACGACGTAGGCCGCAATGTTGAGTGCGACCAGCGCCGTCGTCGCCGGTCCCCAGCGGGCCGCGAACTGCCGCACCCGCGATGGCGTGCGTGGCGACCGGATGGAGGCCTGCCCCTCCCGTACGCACTCGGGGCAGTGGAAGCCGACCGACGCCGAACGCATGCAGTCCGGGCAGATCGGACGGCCGCAGCGGGTGCAGGCGATGCCGGTGGCACGGTCACGGTGCCGGTAGCAGGTGGCCGCCGGCTGCGCCTGCCCCGAACCCGACTGGGTCATTCCCGGTCGATGGTCACCGAGTTGAGGACGACATCGGTGACCGGACGGTCGCCCGAGCCGGTCTGGACCCGCGCCACCATCTCGACCACGGCGCGGCTTTCCTCGTCGGCCACCTCGCCGAAGATCGTGTGCTTGCCCTGCAGCCAGGTGGTCGGGGCCACCGTGAGGAAGAACTGCGACCCGTTCGTGCCGCGGCCGCCCTGCTTGCCCGCGTTGGCCATCGCCATGATGTAGGGGCGGGTGAAGGACAACTCGGGGTGGATCTCGTCGTCGAACTTGTAGCCCGGGCCCCCGATGCCCTGGCCCAGCGGGTCACCGGCCTGGATCATGAAGCCGGGGATGATGCGGTGGAAGATCGTCCCGTCGTACAGCGGGGCCTTCGTCTTCTCCTTGGTCCGGGGGTCGGTCCACTCCCGGGTGCCCTCGGCGAGCTCGACGAAGTTGGCGACGGTCTTGGGGGCGTGATCCGGGAACAACTCCACCCGGATGTCGCCGTGGTTGGTGTGCAAGGTCGCGTGCAGCGGCACAACTTCTCCTCGGTAGGGGTTGGCTCGATCCTGCCACGGTGCCGGTCTCCGTGACGTCCCTCACGCGAGCAGCGGCGCCACCTCGGCCGCGATGGTGCGGGCCCCGAGGGAGGACGCCTGGTTGATCGTCACGACGAGTAGGGTGCTGCCGCTGGTGATCGCGAGCAGCGTCCGGTCGGTGGTGACGAGGACCACGCCGCCGTCGGCGATGTCGTCGACCCGGTTCGCGGCCGCCGTTCCCAGTGCGATGGCCGCGGTCTGCGCCTCCACCGCCGTGGAAAAGGCTGTCACGGCGACGTCAGCGGCCGGCTCGCCGTCGGGCCGGTAGAACGTGCAACCGGGCAGCAGTTCGTGGCTGGTCGAGGTGTACGTCGTGCGCGCGATCCGCTGCCCGACCGTCTGCTCGACGAAGCCGGTCTCCAAATACCTGCAC
>JACDAB010000138.1 GCA_013695665.1 Geodermatophilaceae bacterium
CTGGTCATCGGCTCCGGGCCGATCGTGATCGGCCAGGCCTGCGAATTCGACTACTCGGGAACGCAGGCCTGCCGGGTGCTGCGGGAAGAGGGCCTGCGGGTCAGCCTAGTGAACTCCAACCCCGCCACGATCATGACCGACCCTGAGTTCGCCGACGCGACGTACATCGAGCCGCTCACCCCTGACTGCGTCGAGCAGGTCATCGCCGCCGAGCGACCGGATGCGGTGCTGGCAACCCTCGGCGGTCAGACCGCCCTGAACATCGCGGTCGCGCTGCACGAGTCCGGTGCGCTGGCGCGCTACGGAGTCGAGCTGATCGGCGCGGACATCACCGCCATCCGCTCCGGCGAGGATCGGCAACTGTTCAAGGACATCGTTGCCTCCGTCGGCGCGGAGACCCCACGCAGCGCGGTCTGCCGCACCCTCTCCGAAGTCTTGTCCACAGTGGACGATCTCGGCTACCCGGTGGTCGTCCGGCCCTCCTTCACCATGGGTGGCGCCGGTTCGGGCATGGCGCACGACGAGGCCCAGCTTCGCCGGATCGCCGGTGCCGGGCTCGTCGCCAGCCCGTCGACCGAGGTCCTCATCGAGGAGAGCGTCCTCGGGTGGAAGGAGTACGAGCTGGAGTTGATGCGCGACCGCAACGACAACGTCGTCGTCGTCTGCTCGATCGAGAACATCGACGCCATGGGTGTCCACACCGGTGACAGCCTTACCATCGCGCCGGCGATGACCCTCACCGACCGCGAGTACCAGCACCTGCGTGATGTCGGGATCGCAGTTCTGCGCGCAGTCGGCGTCGACACCGGCGGTTGCAACATCCAGTTCGCCGTACATCCCGGTACGGGTCGCCTGGTCGTGATCGAGATGAACCCGCGGGTCTCGCGCTCGAGCGCACTGGCGTCCAAGGCGACAGGTTTCCCGATCGCCAAGATCGCTGCCAGGCTGGCGATCGGGTACACGCTGGACGAGATCCGCAACGACATCACCGGCGTCACGCCGGTCTCCTTCGAACCGGCGCTGGACTACGTCGTCGTCAAGGCGCCGCGGTTCGCCTTCGAGAAGTTCCCGGGCGCCGACCCGGAACTGACTACGACCATGAAGTCCGTCGGCGAGGCGATGGCCATTGGACGCAACTTCACCGAGGCGCTGCAGAAGGTGCTGCGGTCGCTGGAGACCACCGCCGCCGGATTCTGGACCGCGCCCGATCCGGAGAGCGCAACCCGTGAGTCCACAGTGGACTCGCTGCGCCGCCCTCACGACGGCCGGGTGTACGACGTGGAACGGGCGCTTCGGCTGGGGGCCACGGTCGAGGACGTCTCCGCCGCGTCGGCGTGGGATCCGTGGTTCGTCGACCAGATTGCCTCGTTGGTGGAGCTGCGCGCGGATATCGTGGACACCCCGTCGCTGGACATCGCGCTGTTGCGGCGAGCCAAGCGGGCGGGCTGCTCCGATCGGCAGATCGCCGCGCTACGCCCGGAATTCGCCGGTGAGGACGGCGTGCGAAGTCTGCGCTGGCGACTCGGCGTACACCCGGTGTTCAAGACCGTCGACACGTGCGCAGCCGAGTTCGCCGCCGCGACGCCGTACCACTACTCGACCTACGACGAGGAGACCGAGGTGGCGCCCCGGGAGCGCCCAGCCGTTCTGATTCTGGGCAGCGGGCCGAACCGGATAGGGCAGGGGATCGAGTTCGACTACTCCTGTGTGCACGCCGCTCTCGCACTGCGCGAGGCCGGTGTCGAGACGGTGATGGTCAACTGCAACCCCGAGACCGTGTCGACGGACTACGACACCTCCGACCGGCTCTACTTCGAGCCGCTGACGTTCGAGGACGTGCTGGAGGTGGTCGAGGCCGAACGCGCGGCCGGCGAGGTGCTCGGTGTGATCTGCCAGCTCGGCGGGCAGACACCGCTCGGTCTGGCGCAGCGTCTCAAGGACGCCGGCGTACCGGTGCTGGGGACGCAGCCGGAAGCCATCCACCTGGCCGAGGAGCGCGGCGCCTTCGGGCGACTGCTCGCCGAGGCCGGACTGCCCGCACCTCGGCACGGCACGGCGA
>JACDAB010000152.1 GCA_013695665.1 Geodermatophilaceae bacterium
GGTGGCGTCGATCGCGGCCATGAAGTCTTCGGCGGTGCCGATGTCATTGACTGCTACCTGCGGTGTGCTGTGCTCGGGACGGACCTCGGTGGTGGACGTCATGTGGTGGGATGCTCCGGAGGGCGAATGGTGGTGGGTCGGCGCGTCGCGGATCTTCCGTTCAACAATTGCTCTGAAGGAAGACCGGTGGCAGCAAGCACAGGCTGAGCCGACGACAGAGATTGCAGTCACGAACGCGGCCTGCTCCCTGCTGAGGCGACGCAGACCCACGGCGCATCGATCATCGTACGTCGTGGCTGAAAGTTGGGTCAATCAGGAGGTGTGGGGGTGCCCGAGTCCTCTTCAGAACCCACCCCGACCGACGTCCTGGGTACGGCGGGGATCGCCTGGCGCGCAGTGTCCGCAGCCGAGGCCGCCCGGGCGAACCGCCGCTGGTGGGACGCCGACGCCGAGGAGTACCTGGCCGAGCATCTGCAGGACATCGGTGAGGTGGAGTTCCTCTGGTGCCCGGAGGGGCTCACCGAAGCCGCCGCCGGCCTGCTCGGACCTGTCACCGGACAGCGTGTCCTCGAGGTCGGGTGTGGCTCGGCGCCGTGCTCACGCTGGCTGCTCACGCAGGGGGCGACCGTGGTGGGTGCGGACCTGTCCATCCGGATGTTGCGGCACTCTGTAGCGGCGACCGGTCGCACCGGCCTCGGCGTACCGGTGGCGCAGGCCGATGCCTGTTTCCTGCCCTTCGCCGACGAGTCCTTCGACCTGGCCTGCTCGTCCTTCGGCGCAGTCGTCTTCGTCGCGGACTCCACCAGGGTGATGGCCGAGGTCGCCCGGGTGCTCCGCCCCGGCGGGCGCTGGGTCTTCTCGGTGACCCACCCGATGCGCTGGGCCTTCCCGGATGATCCCGGTCCGGCGGGGTTGACCGTGCAGCGCTCGTACTTCGACCGGACGCCGTACGTCGAGGTCGATGCCGAGGACCGCCCGACGTACGTGGAGGCGCACCGGACGATGGGTGACCGGGTCCGGGAGATCGTCGCCGCCGGGTTCGCGCTCACCGACGTGATCGAGCCCGAGTGGACGCCGGGGCGAACCCGGGAGTGGGGGCAGTGGAGCCCACTGCGCGGGGCCCTGATGCCCGGCACGGCGATCTACTCCTGCCGGCGGGACTGCTGAGCGCCGGGCACGTACGGGGAATGCCTACGGTCCTGCGGCGACTTGGTGGTCTCGACAGCACGTCACCTAGCCGCAGGAGGCATGGCACTGATGGCAACACTCACAGTGGGCACCGACGGACCGCCGGTAGAGCTGCACTACGAGGACCAGGGCAGCGGAACCCCGGTCGTCCTGATCCACGGCTGGCCGCTCAGCGGACGGTCCTGGGAAAGCCAGGTTCCCGCCCTCGTGGCGGCCGGACACCGCGTGATCACCTACGACCGGCGCGGCTTCGGCGCCTCCAGCCAGCCGTGGGACGGCTACGACTACGACACGTTCGCTGCCGACCTCGACGCCCTGCTCCGCCACCTCGACCTGACCGGAGTCGCCCTGGTCGGCTTCTCCATGGGCGGCGGCGAGGTGGCGCGCTACATCGGCACCTACGGCACCGAGCGGGTCGCCAAGGCGGTGTTCGCCGCCGCTGTCCCGCCGTACCTCTACAAGTCCGAGGACAATCCGGACGGCGGCCTCGACGACGCCACGATCGAGGCGTTCGAGGGCGGCGTGAAGGGTGATCGCCTCGCGTTCCTCGACGGGTTCACAAAGAACTTCTTCGCCGCCGGCGAGGCCACCGACCTGATCAGCGAGCCACAGCGGCTCTATGCGCGTGACATCGCCGCCTTCGCCTCCCCGAAGGGCACCCTGGATTGCATCGCCGCCTTTGGCCGCACCGACTTCCGTGCCGACCTGGCCGCGATCACGGTGCCGACCCTGGTCATCCACGGTGACTCCGATGCCATCGTGCCGTTCGAGGTCAGCGGGAGACGGACGCACGAAACGGTGTCCGGCAGCGAACTCGTGCTGATCGAGGGGGCGCCGCACGGGTGCAATGCAACCCACGCCGCGGAGTTCAACCAGGCATTGCTGGCCTTTCTCGCTCGCTAGTTCCCTCGGGGTGAGGAGCTGGAGCCGCTTCACCCTGTCGTGACCTGACCGGGCCCACCTCGTCGAGCCGATCCTGGGCACATTCGAGCCATCCCGGCGTGGGGAAGGGAGCCAGCCCAGTGATCGACGTACGCAACCCCGAGGACGGCTTCGCCGCGCTCAGGGCGCGCATCGACGCCATCGGTACGCCGGTCGGCGGCGACCGCGGCGCACCGGGGGCACCGTTGACGGTGGGCGAGTGGGCGCTGCTGATCGAGGACATCGTCGAGAACCCCGACGACAGCACCGGGGGCATCTACAACGTCGCCACCGCCGCCGAGGACGACCGCGAGTACGACGCGATCTTCGTCGGCGGCGGGGCGTCGGGCCGGTTCGGGGCGGCCTACCTGCGCGCCCGTGGCGGGCGGCAGCTCATCATCGATGCCTGGCCGTTTCTCGGCGGGTCGTGCCCGCACCAGGCCTGCGTCCCCCATCACCTGTTCTCCGAGTGCGCCCGTGAACTCGACCTCGCCCGGCACATGCAGGGCCGGCTCTGGTTCCCCGCCTTCGACGAGTCCAAGGCCTCGATCCTGGAGATCATCGATCTGTTCAAGCAGGGCCGATCACTTCCCCACGCGGTCATGAACTGGCAGTCCAAGGAGCAGCTGGATCTGGAGTACATCCTCAACGCCCGCGCACGTGTCATCGACGAGCACACCGTCGAGGTGGAGGGCAGGCAGTATCGCGCCAATAACCTCGTGCTCGGCACCGGGGCCAGCACGCTGTACCCGGACATCCCCGGCATCGGGCAGCCGGGCGTCTTCGACTACGCCAGCCTCATCGAAGACTTGGACTACGAGCCCACGAGCTGCGTCATCATCGGCGGCTCAAAGGTGGCCCTGGAGTACGGCTCGTTCTTCCAGGCCACCGGGTGCACGACCACGATCCTCACCCGCAGCCCCCTCATGCGGACCGCCAGCATGCATCACATCGACGAGGACATGCGCGCCTATGTGATCGACATGATGGTCGACCGGGGCATCACGATCATCGAGGGTGCCGAGCCGCTGGAGGTTCTCGTGGACGGCCGGGCCGCCGGCGTCCGCTACCGCACGGCAGCGGGCGAGACCGTCGACCTCGCCACCGATTTCGTCTTCGTCGGCACCGGCGAGCGACCGGATCTCAAGCTCTACGACGCTCTGGGGCTCGACATCGACGAGCGCGGTTTCATCCGGGCCGACTCCACCATGCGCACGTCGACCCCGTCGGTGTATGCCACCGGTGACATCCTCGGGTCGCCGATGGAGATGTTCAAGGCCCGCAAGTGCGGCATGACCGCCGCCCGCAACATCATGGGTGAGCGATACGAGTACGACTACAGCGAGTACCCCGACTTCCTGCACACCACCTACGAGGTCACCTGGTGCGGGCTGACCGAGGCCGAGGCTCGGCACAGGTACCCGAACGTCATCAAGCTGCAGATGCCGCCGGACGGCTCCGACCCCGAGTCCTTTCCGCTGCCGGCCGCTGAAGGTTCGATGCTCTATGCCTTCACCCGCCCCATCCTCTCCGGGTGGTTCAAGCTCGTCATCGACGCGGACTCGCGCCGGATCCTCGGCGCCCATCACGTCGGCTTCGGCGCCAAGGACGCCTTCCAGTACATCGACTACCTGATCCGCCGGCCGGAGGGCTGGACGATCGATGACATGGCCGAACTGTCCGAGCTGTTCCTCAACCCCGAGCACTTCATCCAGCTGTCGCGACTCCGGGCTGGGAAGCAGCAACTGGTGAACCTTTGACCGTTGCGGTCGTCACGGGTGGCGCGTCCGGCATCGGCTCGGCCACCGTCGCACGCCTGCGCGCCGATGGGATCGACGTCGCCGTGCTCGATGTCGCCAAGGACGTCGCCTCGGGCGTGATCGCGTGCGACGTCACCGACCCCGACCAGGTGCAGCACGCAGTCGACGCCGTGCTCGGACGATTCGGTCGCATCGACGTACTGGTCAACAACGCGGGGATCACCGGATCGAGTGACGCGACCACCCTGCACGAGACGCCGGTCCAGGAGTGGGATCGCGTGCACGCCGTCAACGTGCGTGGACCGTTCCTGTGCGCCCGGGCCGTACTCCCGACCATGATCGAGCAGGGCGCGGGGCACATCATCACCATCGCCTCGGTGGCTGGTCTGGTCGCTTTCCCCGGGCGGGCGGCGTACACGTCCTCCAAGGGCGCCGCGGTCATGCTGACGAAGTCCATCGCCGTGGACTACGCCCGGTACGGCGTCCGGGCCAATGCCGTGTGCCCGGGCATGGTTTACACGGCCATGACGAGCTGGCGGCTGGACCAGCCGGAGTTGCGCACGGACATCGAGCGCCAGATCCCGCTCGGCCGGGTCGCCCAACCCGATGAGATCGCCGAGGCGGTGGCCCTGCTGGCCTCCGGCCGGCTGACATACCTGACCGGTCATCCGCTGGTCATCGACGGTGGACTCAGCGCTCTCTAGGAGGACGAGGCATGCCAGGCAGACTCGAGGGCAAGGTAGCGGTGGTGACCGGCGGCGGGTCGGGTATCGGGCGGGCGGCGAGCGTGCTGTTCGCCGCCGAGGGAGCGGCCGTCGCCGTCCTGGACCGGGTTCCGGAAGCCGCTCAGGAGACCGCCGATCAGATCGCGGCCGCCGGTGGGCGTGCGCTGACCGTGACCGCGGACATCGTGGACGCCGAGGGCGTCAACGCCTCCTTCGACTGGGTGAACGTCCAGCTCGGGCCGGTCAACGTGCTCTACAACAACGCAGGGGTCAACAGCAGCGGCTCGGTGCTGACCGCCACCGAGGAGGACTGGGACCGCTGCATGGAGGTCAACGTCAAGGGCAGCTACCTCTGCTCGGCCGCCGCGGCCCGAACCATGGTCGAGCATGGCGGCGGGTCGATCGTCAACCAGGGGTCGGTCGCGGCCCTGGTCGGGGTCGCCAACTTTGCCGCGTACTGCGCGTCGAAGGGTGCTGTCGTCGCCCTGACCCGGTCGATGGCCGTCGACCTCGCGGCCAACGGGATCCGGGTCAACGTCATCTGCCCCGGCACCGTCTTCACGCCGCTGATGCGCCCGATGCTGGCGGCCCGCGGTGGCGGGGACGAGGAAAAGGGCCTGGCGATGACCGTTGCCAAGTACCCGATCGGACGCCTCGGTACGCCGGAGGACATCGCCCGGGTCGCGCTGTTCCTCGCCAGCGACGAGTCGGCGTTCATGACCGGATCCGTGGTCACGCCCGACGGGGGCATGACCGCCCAGTGAGCTGACCTCGGTCCGATCCGGCGCAGTGCCAGACTGGAGCGTGCATCGACTCGACATGGAGGAACCAGTGGGCGGCGACACCGTGGTGGTCTGGGGAAACTGCCAGGCCGAGCCGATCGCCCTCCTGCTCCGCGCGCCGCTGGCGCGGCACGGCCTGAATGTCGTCGTGGTGCCGCCGGTGTTCCTCGTGGACGAGGCAGGCCTGGACGCGGTGCACAACGAGGTGCGAGCCAGCGCCGTACTCATCAGCCAGCCCGTGCGCGACGAGTACCGCATCCCCGGCTGCGGCACGTCGCAGCTGGCCGAGCTTCTTCCGCCGTCGGGGCGGCTGGTGACGTTCCCGTCGACGTTCCACATCGGCGCGTTCCCGTACATGGTCAACGCCCACGGCGGCGACGGCGAACGCGTTCCCGCCCCGCTGACCGACTACCACGACCTGCGTGCCCTCGTCGCGGCGGAACGCGGGTTGGACGTGGAACGGGCCCTGTCCTGGTGGCCGGCGCCTCCGACTGAGGCCGTCCGCGCGGTCGCCGCCGACTCGATCGCGCGGTTGCGCGAGCGGGAGGCGTCCCTGGACGTCACCGTCTCGTCCCAGCTGGACTCCCCGACTGCGTTGTGGACGCTGGATCACCCGTCGAACGTCGTACTCGCCGCCATTGCCGGCGCGCTGTTGGGCGTGCTCAGCATCGACGAGGCGATCGAGGTGCCGAGCCGGGAGTTCCTCGGTGCCCGGCGCGCGCCGGTGGAGGCGGCGGTCGTGACCGCGCACGGATGGCCGGCGCAGGCGGCGGCTCCGGTCTGGCGGATCGATACGCGCGAGGTGCCCGCCGCGGAGGTGCTCGCCGCGCACCTCGCGCTGTACCGGGACCGCCCGGACGTGGTGGCCGACACGCGGAGCAGGTACGCCGAGCGGCTCGACGTGCTGGAGTTGTAGCTGCGCGGGCTGGCGTGCGCCGCCCCAATCCGGCGGCCCGACTCCCTCGTAAACCGTCCTGTCAGGATCAGTGACCGACCCGGTGTCCGCCCCGTGGGTCTAGTGCCTATGCGGTTGCCCGCATAGAGTCCGAGATCTCGACCACGACGGGGTGGTGCCAGCAGTGTCGTCCAGCTCGGCAACAGAGGTTCGCAACGATCACCGGCCTCCGGTCGTCGTCCGGGAGCAACTGACGAACATGCGCGCGCTGCTGGTGCTGTCCATCCTGATGACCGAGAGCGCCGACGAGGCACAGATCCTCCACCTGGCCGCATCCTCGGCCCCCTCACTCGGCCGCTGGCGGGTCGAGGGCTTCGCGTTCTCCGACGGAAGCTGGCGCTCGGGCGGCCAGCATGCGGCGACGGGGCGGATACCTGCATGGCTGGTCGACGACGTCAGCGCCCTCGGCCCCGCCGGCGGGGCCATCACCTCGCCTGACACCGGCTGGTGGTGGGCCTACCCGCTGCGCAGCGTTGGTGGGATGTTCGGATACCTTGTCGCGCGCGCCGACGAGGCCCCCGCCGCAGACGGCCGCTTCCTCATCCAGGTTCTGGCCCAGCAGACCGGTGTCGCCGTCTCCAATGCCCGGCTGCACCAGATCCAGCGGGCCACGGCAGAGGCGCTCACCGCCGCCAACGTGGCCCTGGAGGACACCGTCAGCACCCTGCGCCGGGGGATGCAGATCCACCAGCGGCTCACCGCGGTCGCCGCCTCCGGCGAGGGGTCAGCCGGTATCGCCGAGGCGCTGTACGAGTTGACCGGTCTGGCGGTCGCGGTCGAGGACCGCTACGGCAACCTGCGCGCGTGGGCCGGTACCGGCCAGCCCCAGCACCATCCCAAGCCGCGGCAGGACCGGCGCGAGGAACTGCTCCGTCGGCTTCAGTTGGAGGAACGATCAGTCCGCGACGGGAGTCGCGTCGTCGCCTTGGCCTCCCCCCGCCCCGACGTCCTGGGGGTGATCGCGCTGGTCGATCCGGACAACCGCGCCGACGCCTCCGACATCATGGCGCTGGAACACGGCGCTACCGTGCTCGCCGTCGAGCTGGCCCGGCTGCGTGGGCTCGCCGACGCCGAGCTGCGGTTGCGGCGGGATCTGCTGCACGACCTGCTGACCGGCACCGACGACGAGGACGCCTACGCCCGGGCCGAGGCGCTGGGCTACGACCTGGGCCACCCGCACCGCGTCGTCCTGGTCTCCCCCGGGGACGCCGCGAGGGTTCCCGCCGGCGACGGCGCACCGCACGACCAGCACCAGGACCGCTTCCTGCACGCTGTGCGCCGGGCGCTACGCGATCTGCGTCTCACCGCGCTGCTCGGGGCCGAGTCAGGGGCAGTGGTGATCCTGATGGCCGGTGACACAGACTGGGAGGGCGTGCGCCAGGCTGTGCTCCGCGAACAGGGTGGCGGGCGGGCCCGGATGGGCGTCGGCGAGCTGTACGCCCGCCCGAGCGAGCTGCCGCGGTCCTGGCGGGAGGCTCAACTGGCGGTGCGGCTGCGTAGCGGCTCCGGCGATCCCCACGGAAACACCATCGACGACACCGACCGCGCCACCGTGTACGCCGATCTCGGGGTTTTCCGCATGTTCGCCTCGCTACCCGATCTGGAGGACGTCGCCGAATACGCGACCCGATGGCTGCGGCCGTTGATCTCCTACGACGCGACGAAGGGGACCGAGCTGGTCCAGACACTGACGACATACCTCGACCACGGTGGACGCTACGAGGCGACCGCACAGGCCCTGTCGATCCATCGCAGCACGCTGAAGTACCGGCTGCAGCGCATCCGCGAGCTGAGCGGCTATGACCTCAACGAACCCGAGACCCACTTCAACCTGCAACTGGCCAGCAGGGCGTGGACCACCGTCGGGGTCATGAACAAGGCGCCCGCGGAGCCAGCGCCGCATCGACTGGTTCGCCCCGTCAGGACGTAGTAGGCCCCAGCGTCCCAGTCATAGCGTCCTCGCCGTGACCCAGGCCACCGCCGACGATCGCCGCACCGACCGGGCGGGGGACGCGGCGCTTTACGAGCGGATGCTCTTCATCCGCAGGTTCCTGGAGAAGGTCGATGTCCTCTACCGCCAGGGCCAGGTCCACGGGCCCGCCCACCTCGGACTGGGGCAGGAGGCGATCGCCGTCGGCGCCGCGTCGGTCTTGCGCCCGGAGGACTACTCGATCGGAACGTATCGCGGTCACGCGCACGCGCTGGCCCGCGGTGCTCCGGCCGATGCGGTGCTCGCCGAGCTGTTGGGGCGCGAGGGTGGCATCTGCGCCGGCAAGGGTGGCTCGATGCACATCACCAGCGTCGAGCACGGCTACTACGGCTCCTACGCAATCGTCGGCGCACACCTGCCGATCGCCGTGGGGCTGGCCTGGGCCAGCCGGATCAAGAAAACCGGACAGGTCACCATCTGTTTCTTCGGCGACGGAGCAGTCAACATCGGCGCCTTCCACGAGGCGGTGAACCTGGCCGCCCTGTGGTCGCTGCCGATCGTCTTCCTCTGCGAGAACAACCAGTACATGGAGTACAGCGCGATCTCCTCGATGATCCCGGTGGAGCGACCCGCCGCGTCGCGTGCGTCGGCGTACGGGCTGGAGCCGCTGGTCGTCGACGGGAACGATGTGTTCGCCGTGGCGGAGATGGTCGGCGCCGCGGTGGACAAGGCCCGCGACGGCGAGGGTCCGGCGTTGATCGAGGCCGACACGTACCGGCTGAAGGGGCATTCCGCCGCCGATGCCGGCGCCTACCGCCCCGCCGAGGAGGTGGCGCGGTGGCGCGGGCTCGAGCCGCTCCTGCGCCAGCGTGCATTGCTGCTGGCCTCGGGCACCGACGAGCAGGATCTGATCCGGCTGGAGTCCCGGGTGGCGATCACGGTCTCCGGGCTGGCCGACCGGGTGCTGGCCGCACCGGCACCCGACCCCGCGACCGTATGGACCGATGTGTGGGCCGACGGAGGCTCGCGATGGCGGAACTGACGTTCCGAAACGCCGTACTCGCCGCGCTGGCGCAGGAGATGGAGCGCGACGAGCGGGTGGTGCTGCTCGGTGAGGACATCACCTCCGGCGGGGTGTTCAAGACCACGACCGGCCTCGTCGACCGATTCGGCCCGGACCGGGTCTGGGACACACCGATCTCCGAGCAGGCGATCGTCGGAGCCGCGATGGGCGCAGCCATGGCCGGGCTGCGCCCGATCGCGGAGATCATGTTCTCCGACTTCTACGCCGTCTGTTGGGATCAGGTGGTCAACGAGATCGCCAAGACTCGCTACATGACCGGCGGTCAGGTCACCCTCCCGCTGGTCCTACGAGGCGCCAACGGTTTCGGCAGTCTCGGGTTCGGCAGCCAGCACGGGCAGTCGGTGGAGAACTGGGCGATGTGCGTCCCCGGACTGAAGATCGTCTCCCCCGCGTCACCGGTGGAGATGGTCGGGCTGCTCGCGGCCGCCATCCGGGACGACGACCCCGTACTCGTTTTCGAGCACAAGGCCCTGTACGGCGGCAAGGCGCAGGTCCCGGACGGTGAGCAGTTCATCCCGCTGGGGCAGGCCAGAGTCGTACGGGAAGGCAGCGACGTCACGCTCGTCGGTCTGTCCATCACGGTCGGGCTGTGCGAGCGCGCAGCGGTCGGGCTCGAGAGCGCCGGGATCAGTGCGGAAGTCATCGATCTGCGCACGCTCGTACCGCTGGATGCCCAGGCGGTGCTCGGATCGGTTGCCAGGACCGGACGATTGGTCGTGGTCGAGGAGAACCCCGGACAGCTCGGCTGGGGTGCGGCCATCGCCGCGCTCGCCGCCGAGGAGGCCTTCGACGACCTGCGGGCGCCGGTGATCCGGGTCAGCGGCGGCAACGTGCCCTGGCCGGTCGCCCGCGAACTCGAGGCCGTGGTGGACGTGAGTCCCGAGCGCGTCATCTCCGCCGTACAGACACTCATGAAGCACTAGTCGAAGGGAGCACGGCATGCAGATCAGAGGCGAGGAGGTTCTCCTCCCGACATCAGCGGTATCGGCGTTCCCGCGGCCGCATTGGCTGCAGGGACGCATTCTGGGCACGCTGAACGAGCCGGTGTACCGCAGCCACAACCTGCGGGTGGCCTACGAGGACGCCGTCAAGCTGTGCGCGCACGAGCAGGAGGCGGCCGG
>JACDAB010000157.1 GCA_013695665.1 Geodermatophilaceae bacterium
CAGCGCGGGCGCAGAGCGCGCCGTCGGGCGGAATTGGGCGCCCGCTTAAGGTATCCAAAGAGGAGATCATTGGCTTGTTGACCGCGCTGGAAGTATGGGCTTCCCGCGATCATGAGGCCGATTTACGCGATGCGATACGCCGGACAGATCATGTCGTTAACGAGGTGGATGGGCTACCGGGGGTCCGTGCTGAACGATGGTTTCCGGATCATCTTGGGCGACCCTACCCGACCGCATTCATTCACTTGGATCCAGCGCATGGGAAGAACCCAAAACATGTCATCGAATCGCTGCTTGAGGGGGAGCCGGCCATTGCAGTGATGGGGCACACCGAACCCAATGTGGTGCGCGTGGACGTGCGGATCCTGACAGATGATCAGTCGGAGCAGGTCGTGTGCCGTCTTCGCACGGTGCTGGCATAGTACTCGCGTAGCGCCGGCCCTGCGCATGGGGTGTTTTGTCCAGCGCTTGACCAACTATTGACCAGCCGTTTCTTCAAGGGGTGTAGGCTGCGGAAGTGAGGTTAGAGGGTATTCGCAAGAGTAGCGAGCGGCTGCGCGCGGAATGGATGACTGCGCTGGCGTTTCTCAGTCTGGCAGGATATTTCGCGTTGGCACTTGTGCTTTCGCCTGGTGTTCGATCATCCGTGGGACCGTTGACCCTCATACCCGCCTGCTTAGCCTCGTGGATTGGGCTCCGTCGGGGGCTTGCCATTGTCTCCGCCATCTTTGTTTTCAGCGCGTTGACCGTTGAACCGTCACGCTCTTTCACGTCTGAGCCGCTTTTAGGGCTGGCGACGCTGCTCCTAGCGGCCTCGGTCACAGGGTACTGTGGCGCTGCGCATCGCCGGCTTCGGACGGCAGCGCACACTATCCAGGCGTTACGTGAAAAGGATGCGATCCGCGCCTCGACCCTCGCTGGGGCGCTTGAGCGCGTTGGCGCCGCTGACGATTTGGAAGCCGCGCTGAGCGCTCTGCTAGACGGCGCCTCACTGCTCCTCGGTTCGCGGCACGGGATGGCCCGAGTGGTGGTTCCGGGCACGCGACAGATAGACGTTCAGGTGAAGCGCATGCCGGACGGCACGATAAACGTTGTGTGCCAAGAGCCAATGCAGGCTAACTCCTTCGGTGAGCGCATTTTGAAAGATGGTCTTCCGATCCTGGTGAATGACTATCAGCAGATGAGCATTAGTGACTATCCGCAGCGTGACGGTGTCCTTCGCGACGGCGCACGATCGGCGCTACATGTGGCAATCGCGGCGGGGGGCGTACCCATCGGCAACCTTTCGCTGAACCACCAAGAACCCGGCTTCTTCGATGCCTCCGCTGTCGCACTCGCCGGCGCACTCGCATCGCGCGCTGGCGCAGCGATTGAGCGTACGCGCCTCGCGACCGCACGGCGCGCCGCCGAGTTGGAGCGTGCCCAGTTAGATGGCGCGCTATTGGTGGCACGCACCACGGCGCACGAGATCAACAATGCGCTCCACCCGATAGCGGGATACGCGGAGCTATTGACGATGCTGCCTACGATCAAGGCCGATCCGGTTGCCTCGAAGTACGCCCGCGCAATTCATGCCGGGGCGGAGATCGCCGCTGGGAAGGTCAGACAGCTCTCGCAAATCGCCAGGCTCTCCCGGTCCGATCTCGTGCAGTCCCCTACCGGTCCGATGCTAGACCTGAACCTGAGCAGTAATGCCTTACCGGCGGTCGATGGGGCATCCCCGGCTCCGGCGGCAGTCGCCGCCCCGTAGGGGGCCCGACGCACGCCTGCACGCCTGCACGCCTGACGGAATGTCGTTACGTGTGTCAAGGTGTGCTCACTCGGCCAGCCACGAGAACTTCGCGACGCTCAATGGCGGACCGCTCCACCGCATCTACAATCCGCATCAGCGTGATGCCGTCTTCGGCGCTGGCGCACGGCGGCTGGCCCGTTTCCACGGCGCGCAGGACATCGTCCAGCAACGCCTGACGGGTAGCTGTCTCGCGCTCGTCCGGCACCACGTCCAGCGGCGTCACGTGACCGCCTGAGACAAAGACCGGCGGATAGACGCTCACGCCGCCCTCGGTCCCGGACAGCTCACAGTACGTCTGCGGACCCGGCGGACGGTGGAGCGCGAGGCTTGACTCAACGGTGAGCGCCACTTCAGATCCGTCTGGCGCCTGAAAGCGCACCAGCGCAGCGGTGGTGTCAAATGCTGGGTGAGACGGTGCGGGCAGCCCGGCAGCCCTGGCCACGGCTCGAGTGCCGTGCGATGATCCAGTAGCGGAGGCCGAAAGCGGCTCGGGCCGCCCCATGACGTACCACGCCACGTCCAGTAGATGAATGCCAATGTTGAGCAAGCCACCGCCACC
>JACDAB010000173.1 GCA_013695665.1 Geodermatophilaceae bacterium
GTTGTGGAACGCAAGCGCTACGCTCACGGCCATGGAACCTGGCGTGGGATCTGACCGCCCGGTAGAACAGGGCGCTCTCGACTGGTCCGGACAGAGCACTGCTGAGTGTCCGATCGGTCTCGCCGTCGGCCTGATCGGGGACCGCTGGTCGCTGCTCGTGCTGCGTGAGCTTGCCTTTGGCGTGGATCGGTTCGATGCAGTTCAGGAGCACCTCCAGGTGTCCCGACGGACCCTGGCCGAGCGCCTGGACACCCTCGTCGAGGCCGACATCGTCCACCGAGTGCCCTATCGCGACCCGGGGCAGCGGACCCGACACCGCTACGAACTGACCGCGACCGGTGCGGACGTGCTGCCGCTGTTGATGGCGTTCGGCGCGTGGGGCGAGCGCCACCGAACCGGCGGCAGGTCGCCCGTGCGGATGGTGCACGCCAACTGTGGCAGGGGAGTCCACCCCGGCCTGCGCTGCAGCGGCGGCCATGATCTGGCCGACTCTTCGCAGATCATCCCGCAGCTGCGGGTGAGCGCCGCCCCGCTGACTCAGCGCCGTCAACCGCCGCCTGCGGCCGGCTGAGGCGCAGCGCGAGTGACATCGCCGCCGCCAGTAGGCACAGCACCCCCGCCGCGAACCACGCGAGGTCGTACGTGCCGAGTTCGGTGCGCAGTACCCCGGCCCCGGAGGCGGCGATCGCGGCCCCGATCTGATGGCTGGCGAACACCCACCCGAACACCATTGTCCCGTCGGCGCCGAACTCTTCGCGGCACAGTGCCACGGTGGGCGGCACAGTGGCGATCCAGTCCAGCCCGTAGAAGACGATGAACACCAGCATGCTGGCCTGCGGGGCGGCGCTGAACAGGAACGGTAGGGCGAACAACGACAGCCCGCGCAGCCCGTAGTACCAGGCGAGGAGCAGCCGGCTGTCCACGTGGTCGGTCAGCCAGCCCGAGGCGATCGTGCCGACGATGTCGAACAGCCCTACCAGCGCCAGCAGCCCCGCGGCAGTCGTTCCGGGCATGCCGTGGTCGTGCGCGGCGGGGATGAAGTGGGTGCCGACCAGCCCGACCGTGGTTGCACCGCAGATCGCAAAGCCGCCGGCGAGTAACCAGAAGACCGGCCGGTGCGATGCCCGGCGGAGCGCATCGACCGCTGCCCGGGCCGGTCCCGGCGTCCTTGCGCCCGGTGCCGCAACCGCCACCGCCGGCACCGCTGCGCCGCCGTACGGCTCGATCCCAAGGTCCTCGGGCCGATCGGTCAGCAGGGCCAGAACGAGCGGTACGACGGCGAGGGCGGCGCCGGAGACGACGAGGGAGGCAGCGCGCCAGCCGGTCGACTCGGCCAGGAACGCGAGGGCGGGGAGGAAGACAAGTTGTCCGGCAGTGCCGCCGGCGGTGAGGATGCCGGTGACGAGGCCCCGGGATCGGGTGAACCAGCGGTTGGCCACGGTCGCTGCGAAGACCAGCGCCATCGAGCCGGTCCCGAGCCCGACGAACAGGCCCCAGCAGACCACGAGCTGCCAACTGGCTGTCACGAACACGGTCAGGCCGCTGCCGGCGGCCACGATGACGAGCGCGATTGCCACGACCTGGCGCATGCCGAAGCGGTCCATCAGCGCGGCGGCGAAGGGTGCGGTGAGCCCGAACAGGAGCAGGTTGACTGATACGGCCAAGGAGATGGATGCGGTGGACCAGCCGAACTCCTCCTGCAACGGTACGAGCAGCACGCCGGGGGTCGATCGGAAGCCGGCCGCGCCGATCAGCGCGACGAGGGCGACCGCCGCGACGATCCAAGCCCGGTGCGGTCGCCGCCGGATTGCGGCAGCCAGCTGGGTCACGGCGTGATCTCGGACACGGCCGGCTGCCGGATGATCTCGGACATCGGCCGCTCAGTCGTCGATGATCTCGGGATGTAGTGACACCGGTGCTTGTCTCACCGGACGAGGTCGACGACGAGGCAGGTGCTGGAGCCGGTGGCGACGAGCCGGCCCTGGGAGTCTCGGACCTCCCCGTCGGCAAAGGACACCCGGCGTCCTCGTCGCGAGACGCGGCCGACCGCGGTCAGGTCACCCTCGCCGGCCCGGACGGGACGCAGGTAGCTCACCTTGATCTCCAGGCTGGTGTAGCCCACCCCGGCTTCCAGCGTGGTCTGGACAGCGCAGCCGAGCACCGAGTCGAGCAGCGTGCAGACCAACCCGCCGTGGACGAGACCGATCGGGTTGTACACCGACTGGTCCGGCGTGCACCGGAAGG
>JACDAB010000175.1 GCA_013695665.1 Geodermatophilaceae bacterium
GAGGGCGACGGGTCCGTCGACGTCGAGGCCATCCTCGTCCGTTCCAGGCCCTACGCCCCGCGCAGAGCCACCGTGTGTTCGCCCCTGGCGGCCATGGTGGCCCGGTCGGTGTCGCTGCCCACCGGCACCGGGTCGCCGGGGCCAGCGACCCTCCCGATGTCGGCGTATCGACGCCGAGCCAGGTAGCGCGTGGGCCTGCGACCGAGCGATGGAGTGTTGTCGCCCTGCATGAACACGACCAGTCTTGAGGGGTGAACCGGACAGACAGGTTGTACGCGTTGGTGGAGGAGCTGCGTGCCGTTGCGCCTCAGTGGCGCAGCGCGAAGTGGTTCGCGGAGACGTTCGAGGTCAGCAGCAGAACGATTGAGAGGGACCTGTCAGCGCTGCAGCAGGCGGGGGTCCCGATCTACGCCACTCCTGGTCGTCGTGGCGGGTACGCGATCGATGTCCGGCATACTCTGCCGCCCTTGAATCTGTCCGCGGCCGAAGTGGCCGCCGTAGCAACCGCGCTGGCTGCTGACACGGCAACGCCCTTCACTCACGCAGGCCGGACGGCACTGCAGAAGATTCTGGCCGTGCTGGGTGAGCTTGACGCGGAGGGGGTGCGTGAGTTGGCGTCACGGTCCGTCTGTTCGACCGCGTTGACGGCCAGAGCCGCCCCTCGGCGGTCGTTGAACGAGCCATCGTGGCGCAACAGGTTCTTGACATCACCTACCGTGACAAGACCGGCAAGGCTTCAACTCGGGCCGTGGAGCCTGTTGCGGTGTTGGGTGTCCGCCCGCATTGGTATCTGTGGGCGTGGTGTCGGTTGAGGCAAGGACCACGGTCGTTCCGCCTTGACCGGATCACGGACGCGGTGATGTCCGGCGAGGCCGTGCCGGATCGTGGGCTCGATCCCGCCAACCTTGAGCTGACCGAGCTGGTCGGGCGAGGAATCCTCGGGGACTGATTCCTCCCGAGTCGCGGGGTTGCTCATAAACACCGACACCACGTTGTCGTCGGGCCAGCCCACATTTCGGCGATGGCAACGAAACCCGAATCCGTGCCGGCTCACCGCCGAGGACGAGGTCACCGCGATTCTCGGCAAGCCGCCTGATTCGCGCTGGCCAAGATCAGCCAGAGGATCCCAGCGACAGGAGAGATCATGAAGAAGTACGTCTTCATCTACTACGGCTACGACACATCCAGCCCCGAGCTCGAACAAGCGTGGCACGACTGGTTCACCCTCCGCTCCGATCACTTCGTCGACCCAGGCAACCCGTTCGGACCCGGCCGAGAAGTCACGCCGTCGGCTACAACCGACCTCTCAGCCGACGACACCCCTGCCGCCGGGTATTCGATCGTCCACGCTGCGAACCTCCAAGACGCCGAACGACTCCTCGACGGGTGCCCGATCGTCGACAGTTGCCGCATCTACGAGACCATCAACCTGACGGCCCCGGGCCACGCCGAGTGAACCGGGCCGTCGTGGCCAGTCGAACACCCAAGGATGGAGAACGCCATGGACAGGACGAGCATCGTCAAGGAGATGTATCAGGGGTATCTCGACGCGCATCTGGGAGCGGGTGTTCGAGCACGGCAGCCTCGTGGTCTCGCTCAATCGAAGCTCGTTGACCGGAAGCGAAGGCGATGCCGCTGTCGTTGCCGTGTTTCAGTTCGACGGTGATCGGGTCTCAGGGTTCTGGGGGTTCGCCGGTTGATGCCATCAACCTTGCGCAACTCGCGAACGAGCTGGCATCGGCGGCCGACGCTGTGCGCCCGTCGGAGCCAGAGGCCGTCAGCGCCTGCGTTGCGCGGGTCTGGCACGAGGCGATTCGGGGAAGCCGGGGCGGGACCGCAGCTCCGGGAGCTCGCAGACCCGTTGGGGTCGGAAAGGACCGTCTTGTCCATCTGGAAGCTCTTGCCCGCAAGGGTGCATGGCGTCGCTGATTTCGGTAGCGGGGCCGCTCTGATCCTCGTCGCACTCATCGTGGGCGGCTCGGACCGCGCCGTGGGAACCGGGGTCGTGTTGGGCGGCGTCCTCATCTTCATCAGCTTGCTCACCGACTACCCGCTCGGCGTGGTCAAGGTGATCCCGTTCGTGGTGCACTCGGCGGGTGACTACCTGGGCGCGGCGGCCTTGATCGCGGCGCCGTTCGTGCTCGGTTTCGCCGACAGCGACGGCGGCTTGGCAGCCTTCTACGTCGCCATGGGGGTCACGCTGGTGGCCGTCAGCCTGATCACGGACTACAGCGACCCGGATCGCCCAGCCGTCCATCGTGCGGATCGTTGAAGGTGACGCAGTCCCGTGGCACTGCGTCGGCGGTTCGCTGTCGTCGGTCCGATCGCGACACCCGGCTCCACGAAGGCGCTGGTCGGGCGGGGTGGGCCTGACTGCGGCTAGCCCTCGACGGTGAAGGTGTGGGCTTCGGCGGTGATGTTGCGCTCGTCGACCTGTGCCACCACCAGCAGGTGGGTGCCGCTCGTGAGCGCACCGTCGTCGGGATCGAAGCGAACGACGTCTTCGCCCCCGGGCGCGTCGACCCGGGTGGGGGCGGCGCCGTCGATGCTGAACCAGTAGGCCCCGCCCCGGTCGCCGGACACCTCGATGGCGCCGTCATCAGGCAGGCCGCCGAGCCCGTCCGGTCCGGGGGACGGCGACAGGATGATCAGCTTTCCCTCGCTGAACGGGTCGAAGGCAGCGGGCTCGACCAGCCAGGCCTCGCCCACGGCAGCCTGCACCACGGGGATGGCCTGCACGCGGTAGCCGTCCTCACCCTCGCCCGACCAGGTGCCCGCCAGGATGACGGCGGCCACGGCCTGGCCCTGCACCTCACCGAGGGGCACCAAGGCAGTCGTGCGGTCCGGGCTGTCCACCCAGCCGCCGTAGCCCTCGCCGGACTCCGCCAGCACGCCGCGTATGTCGGCGCCGAGGGCGTCGTAGTACGCGATGGTCCGGGGCCCGGTGAGGGCCAGCGCGGCATCCACATCGCCGGCCCCGACTGCCTCGAGCCACGCGACGACATCCCGCTCGGCCGTGGAGCCGGGCCGGATCGCCGTGGTGCCGGCGGGGTCGGACGTAGTGCTCGTGGCCTGCGTCGGCGCCGCCGTGCGCACCTCGTCGCCGCCGGGCCGCACCTGCCAAGTGAGGACGACGGCGAGGGCGATGGCGGCGGCCACGGCCAGGACCCGGGCTGAGCGCGGTCGATGGGCCCGCCGGGCCGGCACCAGCGGGACGACGTCCGACGCCCCGTCAGCCGGCGACGGGTCGACGGGCGCAGGATCGGGGGTGCTGACCAGCACCATGGGGGCGGCGCCCCGCTCCCGCTCGAGGCGGGCCTCGAGCCGGTCCCAGAAGGCGGGGTCGTAGTCGGGGACGTCGACATGGTCCAGCGCCCGGGCGATGACCGGATCTCGATCGTCGTCGGTCATCGACCCTCCTCCCCCAGGGCCTGCCGCATGGCCGCCCGCCCTCGTGAGAGGCGCGAGGCGACGGTGCCCGGAGCCACCCCGAGGATCGCGGCGGCGGTCACGTTGTCGAACCCCTCGCCGTCCACCAGCAGCACGGTGGCCCGCTGGTCGTCCGGCAGGACGGCAAGAGCGCGCATCGCGGTTGCGGACGCCGTGACGGCTCGCTCCGGCCCGGGCCCGGGCGCGGCGCCGTCCCACATCGCGTCGGAGGTGTCGACGGGAAGCGGCCGCCGACCGGCCCGACGGAGCTCGTCGATGCACGTGTTGTAGACGATCCGGTAGAGCCAGCTACCGAGCTCGGCGTCCCGCCGGAAGGTCGGCAGCGACCGGAACACGCGCACGTAGGCCTCCTGCATTGCGTCGTCCATGCGAT
>JACDAB010000181.1 GCA_013695665.1 Geodermatophilaceae bacterium
ATGGTATCCTGGCAACATGGAATACCGACGGCCTCGCGCACGGAGCCTATACGCTGCGCCTGACGGTTGTTGATAACACTGGCAACTTCCCGCCACCCTTCGAAGCGAAGGTCTACATCGGCCCAGCGCCCGACGTGACTCCGACCGTCGAGGTATCTCCGACGCCTGGGAATGAAGGAGTCCCCGGAACCGAGCCTACCGCCACCCCAGCGGCGGAGACGACCCCAGAGCCGGGTGCGGGTGATGCGCCCCAGCCTGCCAATGCCATCCCCGTCATCATCACTTCGCCTCTTCCGGGCACTATCCAGCGTGCTCCCGTAGAGATCAGGGGCTCGGCCCAACTCGAAGACTTCAACTTTTACAAGCTGGAATTTGGGGGGGGGGCTGCGCCCACCGAGTGGTCAGTCATTGAGGATCTATTCACCACACCTGTCACAGACGGTAGGCTGGCCGTGTGGGATACCAGCGTGTTGCCTTCAGGCACTTATACGCTACGCCTCACTGTTGTCGACAACACCGGTAATTTCCCACCTCCCTATCAGATACAGGTTACGATCGATTAACGCGGGTGGTGACAAAACGAACCGCTCACCACTAGGAGAAAACAATGCCTTCATCAACAAACCCAGAGCGCAAAGCGCCGAAGGTCATGGTCATCGGCTTTGATGGCGCAACGCTCGAACTGCTGCGTCCCTGGGCAGAACAGGGGCTTTTGCCCACCTTTCAGCGGCTCATGAAGGAGGGCGCCTGGGGGGAGTTAGAGAGCACAATCCCCCCCGTGACGCCCGCCGCCTGGAGTACCATGGCGACGGGCCTCAATCAAGGCAAACATGGTATCTTCGACTTCTACGGGCGGCAGGAAGGGAGCTACGACGCGTATATGGTCAACGCGACCAACCGGCATGGCTCCACCATCTGGCGCCTGCTAGGAAAGGCTGGGTACCGCTCCACCGTCTTCAATGTGCCCGCCAGCTATCCCCCCGATCCGATCGAGGGCACGATGGTTACCGGGCTTCTGACGCCCAGCAACGCCACGGATGCTTCCTATCCCCGCGAGGTACTGGACGAGCTCAAAGAAGCCGTACCCGGTTTCAGCTTCTACCCACCCGGCATCTTCTCGCGCGGCGAGGAGGTGAAGTTCGTCAACGATGTACTCGAGTGGGACCAGATGACGCTGAAGGCTACCGAGTTTTTGATGGACCGTGACCCGGCGGACTTCGTGTTCACAGTCTTTATCGGCGTCGATGTCGTGTCGCACTTCATGTGGCGCGAAATGGTAACCAAAGGTGCGGCCGCCGCCACCGATGACCCAACGGAGCGCGAGACACTGGCAAACGCTATCCAAAGTGTCTATCAGCAGGCCGATACAATCCTGGCCCAGATGCTTGACACGGCCGACGAGGACACCTATGTCATTGTGGTTTCCGATCACGGCTTTGGCCCCCTCGACTATTATATGCACCTGAACACATGGCTCGTCGACAAGGGCTACCTGAAGTTCAAGCGCACACCCGAGGTGCGGCTCAAGCATCTCGCCTACCGCCTGGGGCTGACACCGCTACGCATCCTGGAGACACTCCGCGCCCTGGGGCTGGGCGGCAAGGTCAAAGATTCTGTTAGCAATCGCCGCGACCTGGTCGAAGCGATGGTGAAGCGGGCCTTTCTTTCACTGGATGATGTGGATTGGTCGCAAACGACCGCGTTCGGCGTCGGCTTCGGCGGACCAATCTTCGTTAACCTTAAGGGCAGAGAGCCACAGGGTATCGTCGAGCCTGGCGCCGAGTACGAGGCGCTCTTGAAGCGGTTGGAGGCAGATCTTCGAGAACTGCGCCATCCCATCACAGGCGATCCCTTCGTGAACCAAATCTTCCGCCGCGAGGAGCTCTATTCCGGCCCCTATACAGAGTTAGCGTCAGACATCATGTTCGCGCCGCATGACCTGAGCAACCAGGGCTATGGCGTACACGGGTTCGCTTCCAATCGCTGGCTCGAGCCGACCCCGGATCGCAATGGGACACACCGGATGAACGGTATCCTCTTCATGAAGGGGCCGGGCATCGAGGCTGGGAGCGAGGTAGAGGGTGCATCACTATGTGACATTGCGCCAACAGTCCTGGCGCTGATGGGAGTGCCGATCCCAGACAATTCTGACGGCCAGGTTCTCTCCGCCGCCTTCAGCCCCGCGCTGCGCTCGCAGCTTACGATCTCATACCAGGAAGCGGAAGATGAGAGAGCCGAGGCTATCGTAGCGCCCGAGATGAGCCCGGAAGAAGAGAAGCAGATCCGGGAACGGCTAGAGGCGCTCGGTTACGGGGGGTAATCATCAGTCGATCTGAACAAAGATTGGGCTCACGCCGAGCGCTAGCGACCCGGAATTTCCGGTGGATGTGTTGCCCTGCCTATCGGTGATAGTGACTGGTTGGTCGCCCGCTACCAGGCTAACTGTGACAGGCGCGGTGGCCCAGAGGACGTAGGTATCACGTCCGTCCCTAGTAAACCGGTAACCCCAGGCTGCCGGGTTCTCAAAGGTAAAGCGCTCCGCCTGGGTGACGCCCGCCAGCAAGCGGGTGGTCGTCCGGTAAGCAAGCGCTGCGGGGCGCATCGTGCCAGTCGGCGACATCATGCTGGGCATCCGCCCCTCTTTATAGCCATACCGAACATAGACGACCCGGCGCGAGCCCTCGCCCGCAGCCGTCGCCAGCAACTTCACCGTATCCTCGGCGTGGGCGACCTCGTCGTACGTTTCGGGCGTGTCCCACCCATAGCCAACCTCCCATACCTCGATTGGCATGTTTGGCATACCAGCTTCCGCCAGATTTTGACGAAGCCAATCAACAACCGTCACGTACTGGTCCCACGGCGCATAGTAGTGAAC
>JACDAB010000213.1 GCA_013695665.1 Geodermatophilaceae bacterium
CCACGGCGCCGACGACGACAACGACCGCGCCGACCACCACGACCACGGCGCCGACCACGACGACCGCGCCGACCACCACGACCACGGCGCCGACCACGACGACCGCGCCGACCACCACTACGTCACCGATCATCACCACCGTCACGACCAGCCCGACGATGACCACCAGCCCGACCACGACGACAGCGCCGACCACGACGACAGCGCCCACCACCACGACATCGCCGATCATCACGACGGCCACCACGGCGCCGACCACCACGACGGCCTCCGGAACCACAACGACCGCGCCGACCACCACGACCCGCGCGCCCGGCCGAACCGGCGGCGGTGGCGGCGGTGGCGGTGGCCGCACGGACGTCATTCCTGAGGGCTATCCGGACACCGGTGCCGGTGGAGCGGCCCGATCCGGTGACAGCGCTCTCGTCGCCATGGGCGGTCTGGCTCTGGCCGGAGCGGGGGCGGCGATGGCCCAGGTCATCCGTCGACGCAGGTTCACCAGCTGACGCCGTTGAGCCTGCGGGGCACCGCGCGCCGGGATGGGCGTTGGCGGGCGGTGGCCATCGTCTTGATGGTCATCGCCGCGGGGTGCCTCACGGTCGGGTTACGGGGAAATGAAAGCCCGCTGTCAGGGCCGGTGGCCCAGCGCACGCCCCCGTCGACGACAGCCGCCGGGAGCACCCCCGCCGTGGCCGGCGGGGGTGCTCCGGTCGTAGCCGACACCAGCCTCAGCGCGTCGGCGCCGGCACCGGCGCCCACGCCGACGCTGCCGGCGGTAGCCGCCCGCTCGGCCCCGGTCTCGTTGAGCATCCCGGCCATCGACCTCGTTGTGTCTGTGTCGGCACTAGGGCTCAACCCCGACCGGACGGTCGAGGTGCCTACCGATTTCCAGGAGCCGTGTTGGTTCGAACTCGGACCGTCCCCAGGCCAGCTGGGATCAGCGGTCATCCTCGGGCACGTCGATTCCTACGAGGGCCCGGCTGTGTTCTTCCGGCTGCGGTCGCTGCAGACCGGCGACGAGATCGAGGTGAGCCTCGCCGACGGTTCCGTGGTCCGCTTCGCGGTGACCACGGTGGCCACCTACCCCAAAGAGGAGTTTCCGGCGTCGCAGGTGTACGCCTCACAGGGCTACAGCGCGTTGCAGTTGGTTACCTGCGGCGGCGCGTTCGACTCCGACGCCCGGAGCTATCTGTCCAACGTCGTCGTGTACACCTCGCTGGTCGCCATCACCCCGGCCGACTGAGGCAATTCAGCGAACTGCCTCAGCCGGCTGTCGCATCCCTTGGTGTGCTCTGCCCGTTCCAGTCCTTGCCCGCATCGTCTGCCCGGGTGGACGCACTGTCGGTCTGTTCGGCCACGCGACCGGCCATTTCCTCGTCGCTCAAGCCGTCGCCTGCGGCGTAGGTTTCCGGGTCCTCGGCGCCGGTGATCGGGTCGGACTCCGCATCGGTGTCTTCGATGTGCACTGCTGCCTCCTCGGCACTTGCGGCCCCACCGTCGATGCCGACATCGGTGGCGACCAGTTGAGCTGTGCGGTCCTCGCGGACGCCTTCATCGTCTTCGACCAGCCGTCCGGATCGACGCTCGTCCACTTCGGGCTCGTCGGGCTCCTCCTGGGCCAGCTTCCGGTCCAGCGGCTCACCCTCTGACATCTCCTCGGCTGTCGTACCCCAACTGTCGATGGCAGTGGGCCGGTCGTTGGGGCTGAAACCCGCGTCCAGCGGATCCTCACCGATCGGCCCCATCAACGTTTCCTCGTTGTCGAGTTGGACGGTGGCGCCGGTTTCAGACTGCTCGTCGCCGTTGCCCTCGGGTGGTCCCGTCACTGTTCGCCTCCTTGTGGGGGCTGCTCGCTGGCTCGTTCGCGTAGTACCGCGTTGCACTGCCCGTCTGGTGAGCATTTCATGCGCGGTACGTCGTACTTTCCGACTCCGGACCGAGCAGCCGATCGGACAAGGTCCAGTTGGGCGGGTACCGAAACGTTACGTCGACACCGGTCAGCAAGTAGTACGGTGTGCAACCTCTGGGCCATGATGTGGTGCAGGACACGTTCGCCGTCCGGTTGTGCTCATCCCGACAACCGGAACGTGACATCGCCCCGGGAGGAACAGCAGTGTCGGTGCCCACATGCTGAACGTCGCCGACCTGTCGGTGCGTTACGGCGCGATCCAGGCGCTGGAACGGGTCAGCCTCGAGGTGCCCGACCAGACGGTCGTGGCCGTACTCGGGAGCAACGGCGCCGGAAAGTCGACACTGCTCCGGGCGGTCTCGGGCACGCACAAGCTCCACAAGGGACGGATCGAGCACGGAACGATCACTCACGACGGCCAACGGTTGGACAAGCTGAACCCGGCCGCAACCGTCGCCCGCGGCGTCGTGCAGGTTCCGGAAGGGCGACGAATCTTCGGCCGCCTCACTGTGGAGGAGAATCTCAGAGCCGGTGGGATGGGTGTCAAGAACCGTCGGCAACCCCCCGCCCGGGATCGTGTCTTCGAGTTGTTTCCCCGCCTCCAGGAGCGTCGGGGGCAACTGGCCGCCCTGCTGTCCGGCGGGGAGCAGCAGATGCTGGCGATCGGGCGGGCACTGATGGCGCAGCCAACGCTGCTGCTGCTCGACGAGCCCTCGCTGGGGCTCGCCCCGCAGGTGGTGGAGCAGATCGGCGAGATCATCCTGGAGATCAACCGGCAGGGTACGTCGGTGCTGCTGGTCGAGCAGAACGCCTCGATGGCGCTGCGGGTGGCAGATCTTGCCTACGTGCTCGACGTGGGGGAGGTCTCCCTGCACGGGACCGCGGAGGAACTTGCGGCCACCGACAAGGTGCAGCGGCTCTATCTCGGTCACAGTGCGGACGAACACGGCGGCAGTGGTGGCGCTCCGGCCGCGAAGGCGCCCCGTCGTTCGGTGGCGCGCCTGTCGAGGTGGGCCGGATGAGCCCGGCGACCCGGCTGGAGGGCAACCCTGCCGCCGCAGCGGATGAGGCAGCGGGCGAGGACACCCCGGATGTCCCCGAACTCGTCGTCACGGACCTGACTGTCGCTTTCGCCGGGTTGACCGCGTTGGACTCGGTGTCCTTCACGGTGGCACCCGGGGCAATCCACGCCGTCATCGGGCCGAACGGCGCAGGTAAATCGACCTGCTTCAACGTCTTATCTGGCGTCTACCGCGCCACGTCAGGCCGGGTGCGGTTCGGATCGGCCGAGCTCACCACGATGCGGCCGCACAAGATTGCCGCCCTCGGCGTGGCCCGGGCTTTCCAGAACATCGCGCTCTCGCCCAGCCAGAGCGTCATGGAAAACCTCATGCTGGGCCGGCACCACCTGACGCGGGCCGGATTCCTCAGCAGTGGTCTGCGGTTGCCGCCCGCCCGCCGCGAGGAGAAGCGACACCGGGCGCGGGTGGTCGACATCGCCGAGTTCATGGGGCTCGGTCCGCGGCTGCAGCTTCCCGCGGGGTTGCTTGCCTATGGTGAGCAGAAGCGCGTGGACATGGCCCGGGCGCTGTGCACCGAGCCCCGCATCCTGCTGTTGGACGAGCCGGTGGCGGGCATGAACGCCGACGAAACAGACCTGATGGGCGAGACGATCCGTGACATCCGTGACGGTCTCGGCATCTCGGTGGTCCTCGTCGAGCACGACATGGGCCTGGTCATGGAGATCGCCGACCGGGTGACGGTCCTCGACTTCGGTCGCCGGATCGCCGACGGGGTGCCGTCGGCGGTGCAGAGCGATCCTGAGGTCATCCGCGCCTACCTCGGTTCGGCAGCCGACGTCGAGGCGGCCCAGCAGAGCAATCCGCCGGCTGACGCGGACGAAGCGGGCGCAACGGGCGACGGGGTGCCAGCACGATGAGCTTCTTCCTGGAACTGCTCATCAACGGCCTTTCGGTGGGTGCGGTCTATGCACTGATCGCCCTCGGATTCGTCATCATCTTCAAGGCCACCGAGGTCATCAACTTCGCTCACGGCTCGCTGCTCCTGCTCGGTGGTTACACGATCAGCGAACTCACACCGGAGACGAACTTCTACCTCGCCCTTCTCGTCGGTCTGACGGTGACCGCCCTGGGGGCGCTGTTCATCGAGCGGATTCTGGCCTTGCGGATCAGGACCGCAAACACCAACACGCTGGCCATCATGACGATCGGCTTCGACGTCGTATTGACCGCCGATCTGGTCCGCCGGATCGGGGTGGACCCGCGCAGCCTGTTCGATCCCTGGAAGAACGACACGGTTCAGGTGATCGGGGTCACCATCCCGCTGACCAGGTTGGTCGCGATCGGCTCAGCGGTGGTGTTGCTCACCGCCTTCTTCCTCGCGTTCAAATACACGTCATGGGGCGTCGCGATGCGCGCGTCGGCCGAGGACGCCGAGGCCGCCACCCTCATGGGCATCCGTCGTGGCCGAGTCGCCGCGGTGGCCTGGATCATCGCCGGGGTGCTGGCTTGCATCGCTGTGGTCTTCCTGGTCGCCTTCCCCACTCCTGGCCTTGATGGCAGCGTCATCCCGGTCGCGCTCAAGGCGTTTCCCGCAGCCATTCTCGGCGGCCTGGATTCCACCGCCGGCGCGCTCGTCGGAGGGCTCATCGTCGGCGTCGCCGAACAGCTCACCTTGGGCTACAGCAGTGAACTGAGCTTCCTAGGACGCGGCTTCGCCGAGGTGATGCCGTACGTGATCATGATCATCGTCTTGCTGATCAAGCCGTCCGGGCTGTTCGGCACGAGGGAAGTGTCCCGTGTCTGAGGTGACGGCTGTCCCGAAGCAGGCAGCTGGACAGCCTCCGGCGCCAACCGGTGAGAAGCCCGCCAAGCCGCGTCGCGTCAAGCGCAGCCTCGAAGCGCGGATCCAGACCGTCCTCGGCATCGCGTTGGTGCTGGCGCTTTTCGCACTCCCGTTGTACCTCGATGACTCGCTGCTCACCATGGGGCAGGCGGTGATGGCCGCGGCTGTCGGGGCGATCGGGCTGAACCTGCTCACCGGTGTCACGGGGCAACTCTCGCTCGCACACGCGTTCTTCATCGCCATCGGCACCTACGGATACGCCTACTTCTCCGGCTCACCCGGCGGCGTCGCCACCGAATACGGGGGGCTGGAGCTGCCCCCGCTGCTCGGTGCCACAATGGCCGTCATCCTCGCCGGCCTGGCCGGCCTGGCCTTCAGCCCGATCGCCAGCCGGCTGTCGGGCATCTACCTCGGTGTGGCCTCACTGTCGCTGGTGTTCCTGGGCCAGCACCTGCTCTTCAACTGGGAGGGCGTGACCGGCGGCCCCAACGGCCGGGCGGTCCCCACGTTCACCCTGGCGGGTCTGGTGTTCGGTACGCCGCAGCCGGGTGACCCGCAGGTCTTCCTGTTCAACGTGCCGCTGCGGCGCAACGAGTTGCTCTGGTACCTGTTCCTGGTGGTACTGATCCTGGCGTACCTCTTCGCGCGCAACCTGCTGCGTGGTCGCCCCGGCCGGGCGCTGCAGATGATTCGGGACAAGCAGACAGCTGCGGCCGTCATGGGGGTGAACGTCCGCCGCTACAAGTCTGCGGCGTTCGTCGTCTCCTCGATGTACGCCGGAGCGGCCGGCGTACTGCTTGCACTGTTCCTCCGCAATCCGACCCCGGGAAGCTTCGGCCTCATCCTGTCCGTGACGTATCTCGCGATGATCGTCATCGGGGGCCTGGGGTCCATACCCGGCGCTGTCGTCGGTGCGGCGTTCGTGGCCGCCACCCCGCTACTGCTCAACCGCTACGCCGACTTCATCCCCTTCCTTGCACAGCCGGGATCCGGGGGGGTCGATTCCGGGACGTTGGCCAAGTACCTGTACGGCGGTGCGGTCGTCGTCGTCCTCCTCCTGGAGCCGGGTGGGGTAGCGGCGCTCGGTCGACGGCTGCTCTTCACGCTCACCGGGACCACGCGTCGACAGAAGATGCGGGCGGCGGCGCCGGTCAGCAGCTCGGTTGCCGAGACCGGTGACGAGACGACTGCCGAGACCGGCGCGGACTCCGTGGAAGACGGGGTTCCGGGCCGCTCAGACAATGGCGGTGGCGCCCCATCGACGCAGAGCCTCGACTCGCCGCCTGGCAGCTCCCCTGCCCCACCATCACAAGGCCCCGACCGGGGCACGGAACCACCAACTGAAGGGAATCGGCGTCCATGAGCAAGCAAGGAACACGGGCCGCGGGGCTCATCCTGGCCGTCGTGCTGACGGCCGCGGCATGCAGCACCAAGGCCGCAGAAACGCCAGGCGCGGGTGGAGGAGAGGGCAGCGCCGACCCCAGCGAACTGCTCACCGACATCGGCGTGACCGAGGACACGATCACGTTGGGCATCCTCACCGACCTCACCGGCCCCTTCGCGGCGCTGTCCACGGCGATCGTCCAGGGCAACCAACTCGTGTACGACAAGGTCAACGCCGACGGCGGAATCTGCGACCGGCAAATCGAGCTGATCATCGAAGACCACGGCTACGACGTTCAGCGGGCCGTACAGCTCTACGCCGAGGTGGCCCCGAACGTGCTCGGCATGACACAGCTCATCGGTTCCCCGATGACCACTGCCCTGTTGGACACGATCACCGAAGATCAGATGGTGACTGCTCCGGCGTCGTGGGCGTCGACATTGCTGGAGAACCCCTACATCCTGATGGCCGGGACGACGTACGACCTGGAGATGATCAATGGCCTGCAGTACCTGGTCGACGAGGGGATCATCGCCGAAGGCGACACGATCGGCGCGCTCTACGTCGAGGGCGAGTACGGCGCCAACGGCTTCGCGGGTGTGACCTACGCCGCAGAGGCGCTCGGCCTGGAGGTGGTTGAGGCGACGCTGAAGGCGACCGATACCGACGCGACCAGCGTCATCAGCCAATTCGCCCAGGCCGGTGTCCAGGCTATCGCGCTGACGACGACCCCGACCCAGACGGCCTCCGCCGTGGGCGTCGCGGCGCAAGCGTTGCCGGACGTCAAGTTCCTCGGCAGTAACCCGACGTTCTCGCCGGGTCTGCTGGCGACGCCGTCGGCGGCGGCGCTGGAGGCCAACTTCCTCCTCACCGCATCCGCCCTGCCCTACACCGCGGACACCCCGGAGGTGGAGCAGTTGCGCACAGAGTTCGAAGAGGCCTATCCGGAGGAGCCCGGCAACGGCGGCGTCACCTACGGCTACGGCGTGGCGACCATCTACAGCCAGATCCTGCAGACCGCCTGCGACAACGGTGACATGACGCGTCCCGGCCTGTTGGCGGCGCTCCAGCAGACCGATGACGCCACCACCGGGGTCATCGCCCCGCTGAACTTCTCCGAGGAGGGCGCACCGGCCAGTCGCGAGATCTACATCGCTGCTCCCGACAGCGACGCAGAGGGCGGTCTCACCGTCGTTGCCGACCTGTTCACCACTGACCTCGCTCAGGAGTACGTCGCCCCCGCGCAGAGCTGAGGCCGTACCGTTCGCCGATCGTGGTCGCAGCACGTCTCAGCACCGCGAGAC
>JACDAB010000222.1 GCA_013695665.1 Geodermatophilaceae bacterium
GTTCGACCGCGGCCCGGCACGACGAGCCCGACGTTGCCGTGCGGGCGATACGCGGACTCCGCCGGCACGAGCTCCTGCGGATCGCGTGCGCGGACCTGCTCGACCGCTGCGACGTGGAGGACGTGGGCGCGGCGCTGTCGACGGTCGCATCGGCGACCCTCCAGGCGGCGCTGACGGTCGCGTGTCGCCAGGTCGCCGATCACGGCGGCCCGATGCCAACCCGGTTCGCGGTGATCGCGCTGGGGCGCCTCGGCGGAGGAGAGCTCGGGTACAGCTCCGACGCTGATGTGATGTTCGTGCATGATCCGCTGCCGGGGGCCTCCGATAAGGCAGCCGGGGACGCGGCCCACGCGGTGGCCGAGGAGTTGCGGCGGCTCCTCTCCGCGCCGGCTCCTGACCCACCCTTGCTGGTCGACGCGGGCCTGCGTCCGGAGGGGCGCAACGGCCCGCTGGTGCGGAGCCTGGCGTCGTACCGGGAGTACTACGCCCGATGGTCCTCGGTGTGGGAGGCGCAAGCCCTGCTCCGGGCCGTGCCGGTAGCTGGCGACGAGGACCTCGGCCATGACTTCATCGAGATGATCGACTCGATCCGCTATCCCGCGGAGGGGCTCGCTGCGGCCGATGCCACCGAGATCCGCCGGATCAAGGCCCGCATTGACGCCGAGCGGCTGCCCCGCGGCGCAGATCCGGCGACCCACACGAAACTCGGCCGCGGCGGGCTCGGCGATGTCGAGTGGACCGCGCAGTTGCTGCAGCTGCAGCATGCAGCGCGGATCCCGGAACTGCGCACGACGTCGACCCTCGCGGCGCTGCGGTCGGCGGCCGCCGCGGGACTGGTGGAGCCGGACCAGGCCGCCGCCCTCGAGGCCGCCTGGCGGCTGGCCACCCGCTGCCGAAACGCGATCATGCTGGTTCGTTCCCGGCCCGGTGACGAGCTTCCCCGCAGCGGTCGCGACCTGGCCGGCGTCGCCCGAGCCGTGGGCTATCCGCCGGGCCGCGACCCAGGGGTGTTCCTGGATGATTACCGCCGGGCCACCCGCCGTGCCCGCGGCGTCGTCGAGAAGATCTTCTATGCCTGACAGACAACGACACAACGCCGCCGGTGAGCGGGTCGGTTCCGAAGACCTTGCCCCCAGGTCGAGCAGGCCTATCTCAGCATTGGGACCGCGCTGGCTGCCGTCGGCGGAGTTCGATTGCTGTGCTCGCCTGAAAGCCTCGGCGAAGACACCTGATCGGGCACTTCGCGGACCGAGCGTTCAGCTGACCCCCGTTACGTGGGTCCTGATCGGCGCGCTGATGCAATTCGGGCGCGGGCCACGGCTACGCGTCAGCGGTGCGTACGCGTCTGACGGGAGTCATCTCTCTCCGTGGTTGAGGCTCACTGTCCGTGATCTATGATCCGGGCAGCGATGCCACAACTGCGGTTGCGTGCCGCACTGGATCCTGTCCTGGCTCCAGTTGGGCGTGGCGTCGACAGACAGGCGGGGTCATGTCTCCTCAACAGTCCTACCCATCCTCATCGACGTTCGGCTACCGGCGTCCACGCGGCCGCCACGGCCACCGGGTCGCCTTCGCGATGACCTCCGGGGTCGCCTTGTTGATCGCGACGGTGTTGTTGTTTGCCGGTCTGGTCGGCAATCCGGTCAGCGCGGCCGGCGAGGCGGATTCCGTCCCGCAGGCCACGAGCGCTGAATTGCCGGCGCGCCTCGACACGGTGTTCGGTGCTGCCAAGCCAACGTCGAATGCCCGCCACCGCAACGCCTCGATCGAGTTGGGCCTGCGCTTCAGCGCGCGTGCCGACGGCGTGATCCTCGGCCTGCGCATCTACCGTCCGGCCGGCCACACGGACCCACAGACGGCAACCCTCTGGACCGGTGGCGGCACCCGCCTGGCCGGTCTCACGATGCCCGCCACCACGAAGGCCGGCTGGCTGTACGTCTCGTTGCCTTCCCCGGTAACGGTCGAGCGCGACACCGAGTACGTGGCGTCGTACCACACCGCCGACGGCCGCGTCTCCGATCCGAACTACTTCAGCACCGGCGACAGTCCGCGGGGACTGCTGACGCCGGCGATGGTCGGTGACGAGGTCGACCCGCACAACGGGGTGTTCCGGTACGGCGCCGGCACCGGGTTCCCCACACGCAGCTACCGGTCGACCAACTACTGGGTCGATGTCGCCTTCGTGGCCACGCGAGGACCCACCGCCACGACCGAACCCACTGAGTCGACGACCCAGTCGACCGGTCCGTCCGTTCCGCGCTGCCTGTACACCTGCCCCCCGAGCAGCACCCCGCCGACCTCCACACCGACCGTGACGACGGATTGGCCCAGTCCGACCCCGACCTGCCTCAGCTGCCCTCCGCCCACCCCGCCGACCCTGACGACAGATCCATGACCGGTTCGGGAGGCACGGTGGGCAGGGCGACTCGGCCGGTCAATGGATATTCGCAGCAAGTTCGCGTTGCGGCGTCACACACCAAGTCGCGGTGTGACCGTGAGCTGAATGGCTGCCCGCTCGCCTAGGAGTTGATGCGCCATGGGGGGAAGGGGGATGGAACCGCGC
>JACDAB010000252.1 GCA_013695665.1 Geodermatophilaceae bacterium
GTCCACCGCCCTGCCCCGTGCCCAATTCTCGGCGGCCAGGACGTCGTCGACGGTCTGCGGCGCGCCGTGCTCGCCGACGTCGACCGCAGCATCCACCACGGTACGCACCACATCGAGGATGCCGGTGAAGGCCAGCCGACCGGCGACGAACGCGCCGACGGCCTCTTCGTTGGCCGCGTTGAAGACGGCGGGAAGGCAGCCACCGGCCGCCCCCACGGCACGGGCGAGGGCGACTGCCGGGAACGACGTGGAGTCCAGTTGCTCGAAGGTCCACTGGCCCGGGGTCGACCAGTCCACGGGTCGTGCGGCGCCGGGGACGCGCTCCGGCCAGCCGAGCGCCACTGCGATGGGCAGCTTCATGTCCGGCGGGCTGGCCTGCGCGATCGTCGAACCGTCGGCGAACTCGACCATCGAGTGCACGATCGACTGCGGATGCACGACGACGTCGATCGCGTCGTACGCCACACCGAAGAGCAGGTGCGCCTCGATCAGCTCCAGACCCTTGTTGACCAGGGTGGCGCTGTTGATCGTAATGACCGGACCCATGTCCCAGGTGGGATGGGCCATCGCCTGCGCGACCGTGGCGGAATCCATCTCCGCACGGGTCCAGCCCCGGAACGGTCCGCCGCTCGCTGTCAGGATCAGCCGGCGCACTTCCTCGCTCCGACCGGCGCGCAGGCACTGCGCGAGCGCGGAGTGCTCGGAGTCGACGGGGACCAGCTGCCCGGGGCGGGCTCGGTCGAGCACCAGGGGCCCACCGGCGATCAGGCTCTCCTTGTTGGCGAGCGCGACCGTCCGGCCGGCGTCGAGCGCGGCGAGAGTGGGGGCCAGACCGATCGATCCGGTGATCCCGTTGAGGACCACGTCGCAGGGCCACGCGGCGAGCTCGGCCACAGCGTCCGGTCCGGCCAGGATCTTCGGTACGGCGAACTGCCCCTGGGCGTACCCGTGGGACCGGGCCGCCGCGTAGAAGGCGAGTTGCAGGTCCTGGGCGGCGGTCGCCCGGGCGACGGCCACGACATCGACGCCGAGTTCCAGCGCCTGCCGCGCGAGCAGGTCGACGTTGCCACCGCCACCGGCGATGCCGACGATCCGGAAGCGCTCGGGGGCCGCCGTCGCCACCTCGATCGCCTGCCGACCGATGGACCCCGTCGACCCGAGGACGACGACGTCGCGGTGTGCTGACACGGCGGCCATTCTCCCACCCCGGCCGCCCCCCCGACGCGCTCGCCGGCACCCGTCGGGGCCCAGCCCGCTACCCGGCCATCGTGGCCAGCATGTGGTCCATCACTTCGGTGTGTTCGACCGGGGGGCTGGACCGCGCGACTGGAGCAGATCGCGACGCGACGCGCACCGCAACGAATGGGGGAGGCTGACCGGATGGGAGTGCTCGGAGTCAATGCGGTGATCGTCAACGCCGACGGGCGGGTGCTGCTCGCGCTACGGGATCGGCCGCCCATCTGGAACCTGCCCGGAGGATCGGTCGAGCCCGGAGAGACACCGTGGGACGCGGCCATCCGGGAGGTCCGCGAGGAGGTCGGGCTCGAGATCGCCGTCGAGCGGCTCAGCGGCGTCTACGACCGCTCCCCCGAGGGCGACCCTGTGCTGGGGTTCATCTGCCGGGTGCTCGCGGGCGAGCCGACCACGAGTGCTGAGGCAGTGCGAATCGGCTGGTTCGACCCGACCGGTCTTCCGAGCCCGATGAATCCTTATCAGCCGGAGCGGATCACCGATGCCGTCCAGGCCGGACCGGCGGCCGTGTTGCGCCACCAGCCCGGCCCGTCGGTCCGGGAGCTCTACCCCGACGCCTGATCGCGCCGAGCGCGTCAAACGCCCACCAGCGTGCGTTGCTCCACCGGCTCCACGGGCTCACCCTCGTGGATGCCGAAGCGCTGGTAGATGCCGCGTAGGGGACCGGGTACCCACCAGTTGGCCCGCCCGAGCAGTCGCATGGTGGCAGGCACCAGCAGTGCGCGGACAATCGTGGCGTCCACGATGATCGCGATCACCATCGCTACGCCGATCAGCTTGATGAACGTGATGCCGG
>JACDAB010000281.1 GCA_013695665.1 Geodermatophilaceae bacterium
GGCTCCACGATTACATCCTTCATCGCGCGGCCCAGAAGCGCCACGGAGCCACCAAAGAGCGCCGCGATCATCGTCGCCAGGTTGCCGCTGTTCGCCACATGCAAACGGAGCGGGATGCTTTCCGGCAGGGCCGCGCGCGCCGCCTTGGTGGGCACCTCTAACTGCGGCGTCACAAGTACGAAGGTGACACCGGTGGGCGTCGGCAGCTCGATGACATCCAACGGGTCATAGGAGCGAATCAGGACAAAACCGCCGAAAAGCGCCGGCGCCACGTTGTCAGCATGCCAGCCACTGACTCCCGCCTCGGCCACCAGCGCCGCGTGCAGCAGCGCCATCTTGGTGAGTGGCTCGCCGAACAGCTTGTTGACAGCCCAGGCGGCAGCCGCCGCGCTCGCCCCGCTCGATCCCAGCCCGCTGCCCAGCGGAAGGCCCTTGCGGATAGCCAGCGCTACCCCCTGGCCCTCCGCGCCGATCAAGCGGAGCGCCTCCCGCGCGGCGATGCCCGCTGTGTTCTGCTCCGCGTCCAGCGGGAGCCGCCCCTCGTCCCCGCTGATCTTCTCGATGGTGACACCGGGCTGGTCGGCGCGCGCCGCCGTGACCCAGTCGCCCATGCCCTCCACGGCGACGCCCAGGACGTCAAAGCCCGCGCCGAGGTTGGCGATAGTAGCGGGCGCGAATACGGTGATGTTGGTCATAGAGCAGTCGTTCGTGATTAGTGGTTATTGGTTCGTGATTACCGTCTGCCACGCAGACGGTTGCGTAGCTCGTCGAGCAAGCCGGGCTGGGGCAATTGCCTGATAAAAGCAAGAACTATGTCATCGTTGCGTACCGTCTCGATCTCCAGGCGCGTACCCCCGCCCTTCACAGGGAAGGCGCGCAATTCAATCGTGTCGTTCTCCGCCGCCCGCCAGCGCAGCAACGAGCCAAGCCGGTCCTGCACGGGTAGCCCATGCTGCATCTCGAAGAACTCCCGCGCGCGGGAAAGTGCCTCCTGCATCAATAGCTTCGTCCGTGTCTCGTAAGCGGCCACTCGTCATGCTCCAACGCTTCCCGTTTCCGTAGCCCCGCTCCCGGCCCTTTCGGGGTGTAGGGGCGGTCCGCGAACCGCCCGCGGGTGGGGGCGCCGTATCCGTTCGCTTCAACGCTTCAACGCTCCAACGCTTCAACGCTACTCCGCGATGCCGCCCTCCGTCATGGGGCGCGGGTCCAGATAGCGATCTAGCTCCTCGTCGGTAAGATCAGTCATCTCGCGCGCCACCTCGCGCAGGGTGCGGCCCTCGGCGTAGGCGGTCTTGGCGATCTTGGCGCCGGTGTCGTAGCCGATGATCGCGTTGAGCGCCGTGACCAGGATCGGGTTCTTGTCCACGAGATTCGCCATCTTGTCGCGGTTCACGGTGAACCCCTGGATCCCTTTGTCGGCGAGCAACCGGCTGGCGTGGCCCAGGATGGTGATGCTTTCCAGCAGGTTATGCGCGATCACCGGCAGCATCACGTTTAGCTGGAAATTGCCCCGGCTGCCCGCGATGCCCACGGTCACATCGTTGCCCATCACCTGTGCGGCCACCATCATGACAGCCTCCGGGATCACCGGGTTGACCTTGCCGGGCATGATCGACGAGCCTGGTTGGAGCGAGGGCAGGGCGATCTCCCCGATGCCCGCAATGGGGCCACTGTTCATCCAGCGAAGATCGTCGGCGATCTTCATCAGCGCCGCCGCCGTCGCCTTCAGTTGGCCGCTCAGCTCCACGGCGGTATCCATTGATGCCTGCGCCGCGAAGTGGTTGCGCGTCTCCTTGAACTGCCCAGTGGTACGCGCGGACAGCGCCGCGGCGAGCCGCCCGCCGAACTCCGGCAGCGCGTTGATGCCGGTGCCGACGGCGGTGCCACCCTGCGCCAACTCACCCAGGCGCGGCAGGGTCGCCTCCACGCGCTCGATGCTCAGCGCCACCTGCGCCGCCCAGCCGCCGATCTCCTGCGACAGCCGCACCGGCATGGCGTCCATCAGATGCGTCCGCCCTGTCTTCACCACATCGTCGTACTCGGCAGCCTTCGCGTTCAAGGTCTCGTGCAGGTGGCGCAGCGCCGGGATCAGGTTGTCTGCTGTCTCCAGGTAAGCGGCGACATGGATCGCCGTCGGGATCACGTCGTTGGACGATTGGCCCATGTTGACATGATCGTTCGGGTGAACCTTTGCCCCTAGAATCTGCGTGGCGCGGGTGGCGATCACCTCGTTGGCGTTCATGTTGGTCGACGTGCCGGAGCCTGTCTGAAAGATGTCGATTGGGAACTGGTCATCCCATTGACCCTCGGCCACCTCCCCGGCTGCCTCTTGAATCGCCTCACTGATCGGGGCATCTAGAAGGTCTAATTCCTGGTTGACCGTCGCCGCGGCCGCCTTGATGAAACCGAGCGCCCGGATGAAGGCCCGGCTGAACGTCAGCCCTGAAATGGGGAAATTTTCCACAGCGCGCTGCGTCTGCGCCGCGTACAGCGCCTCCGCGGGCACGCGAATCTCCCCCATTGAATCTTTTTCGACGCGGTATTCCGCCATCGACCCGCTCCTTTTATAAATATTCTTCGTCTTGTTCCCTCTTCTGTCGCCGTATACCGGCTACTGACTACCGACGACTGACTACCCTTAACTTACCACCGGGGCGGGGGATTGGCAAGGAATTCGCCAGTTCGCTCACGGTACGTTCCGTGCTACATTAACGGCGATCTAACAGGCTCACTCCTCACAGAGCCACGAAAGGAGTCACACGATGTCAAAGGTTGAAAAAGACAAAGTAATCGAGATTCATTACACACTTCGACGTGCCGACGGGAAGATAGAAGACACAACGGAGGGGGAGCCTCCCCTACCCTACCTGCACGGCGCGGGCAACATCGTACCGGGGCTGGAGCAAGCCCTTGAAGGGCGAAGCACCGGCGACAGCTTGTCGGTCACGCTTACGCCGGACCAGGGCTATGGGGACTATGACGAGGGCCTGCTTCAGGAGATCATGCTCGAGTCGCTCCCGGTCGGCACCGACCTATCCGAGGGTGATGAGATTTTCCTGCTCGACGATGAGGGCATGGAGATCCCTGGCGTGGTGGAGCGCATTGAAGACAATACGCTGATCGTGAATGTTAACCATCCTCTTGCTGGCGAGACGCTGACCTTTGACGTGGAGATCGCGAATATCCGCGATGCCACAGCGGAGGAACTGGAGCACGGCCACGCCCACGATCCCTACTCCGAGAGCGATGAAGATGACGAGGAGTGGGATGAGGACGACGAGGACTGGGACGACGAGGACTGGGATGAGGACGACGAAGAGTGGGAAGAAGAGGAGGACGACAGCGAGAGCAAACCCCCACGCTAGATTTCCTCTTTAACGCGGAGCGCGCCCCCGGCTTGGGGGCGCGCTCTCTTATTT
>JACDAB010000283.1 GCA_013695665.1 Geodermatophilaceae bacterium
GTCCACCACGGTGGCGGCATGAAGCCGGAGATCAGCCTTCGTGACCCAGCCGGGTCAGCACGGCATCGGCCAGGTCGTCCGGAGCCTGCTCGGGGATCCAGTGGCTAACGCCCTCAAGTTCGACGAACCGGTAATCAGCCTCGACGTGGCAGGTGCAGCGTTCGGCGGCGGCCCGACCGACCGCGACGTCGCCCGTGCTCCACACGTAGGTCGTCGGCACCGTGACCGGGCCTAGCTCGGCGAGGCCCTCACCGGTCATCGCCCGGTACCAGTTCAGGGCCGCGGTCAGCGCGCCCGGCTGGGACAGGTGGTCGACGTACTCGTCGAGGGCGTCGTCGGCGATCTCCCCGCCGTCCATGATTCGTCGCAGCCGCCGGCCACCGTCGGCGAGCAGGATCTCCTCGGCCTTGCCCGGCGTTCGGAACAGCGCAATGTAGGACGACTTCTGCTGCTGCTCGAGGTCGTTCTTGAACGCCCAGCCGAATGCCAGCGGATGCGGCACCGAGACCGCGGTGAGCGTCCGGACCCGCTCGGGGTGCCAGCTCGCCAGCATCCAACCGACATTGGCGCCCCAGTCGTGCCCGACGACGTCCACGGCCGCCAACCCGAGCGCGTCGAGCATCCCCACGGTGTCGGCGACGATCGGGCGCATGCCGTAGGCGTCGACACCGTCGGGTCGGGCACCCGGGGAGTAGCCGCGCTGATCGGGGGCGATCGTGCGACAGCCGCTGTCGGCCAGCCGCTCGGCGACGGCGTTGAAGGACCGGCTCGTCTGCGGAAAGCCGTGCAGCAGCAGCACCGGGCCGCCGTCTTCGGGGCCCCGCGCCCGGGCGTCGTACACCAAGTCCCCCACGGTGATCTTCATGGGCGTCAGGCTATCGCCGCCGACCACCGACCACCGCCCACCGGCCGCCGCCGCGACGCGAGACCCGGCCGCGCGCAAATGCCGGGCCTGACCAGCCAACCGGATTAGATTCACTGCTCGTGGCCAGGGGCGTGGATGCGGCACGAGCGGAAAGTCGCAGCAGCGGCATCACGACGCTGCTGCCGCAGTCGACGGTCAGCCCGCTGCGGGCGATCGGCCGCCGGATCCTGCTCGCTTTCGGCATCATGGTCGCGACGATCGTGA
Organism: Geodermatophilaceae bacterium; assembly: GCA_013695665.1. GTDB lineage: Bacteria > Actinomycetota > Actinomycetes > Mycobacteriales > Geodermatophilaceae > JACCTY01. The sequence continues at coordinate 1,130 of JACDAB010000283.1, forward strand.
TCGTCTACCTCGACCGGGACGGCTACAGCGATGTCAACGGCGACGGGGTCGACCTGCTCGACGCGGCGTACTACACCACCGTCACGCTGTCCACCACCGGGTACGGCGACATCGCACCGCTGTCGGACACCGCCCGGCTGACCAACATCCTGGTGATCACCCCGCTGCGGGTGCTCTTCCTCATCATCCTGATCGGGACCACCCTCGAGGTGCTCACCGAGCGGGGGCGCATGATCCTGCGCCTGAAGCGCTGGAGGTCGCGAGTGCAAGACCACGTCATCGTGTGCGGGTACGGCACCAAGGGACGCAGCGCGATCCGCGTCCTGCTCGCCGAGGGCACCGAGATGGAAAGCATCGTTGTGGTCGACTCGGATCGCATTGCCCTGGACGAGGCCAGGTCGGCCGGCTTCACGGTCGTGGCCGGCTCCTCGACGCGATCGGAGGTGCTGCGCGAGGCGCAGGTCGCCCGTGCCCGAGCGGTGATCATCGCCACCGATGCCGACGACGCCGCCGTACTCACCACGCTCACCGCGCGCGAACTCGCACCCAGGGCCACCATCTCCGTCGCCGTCCGCGAGTCGGAGAACGCCCACCTGCTCAAGCAGAGCGGCGCCGACAGCGTGGTGGTGTCCTCGGAGACCTCGGGCCGGCTGCTGGGGTTGTCCTCCAGCGCCCCGCTGATCGTCGATGTGGTCGAGGATCTGCTTACCCTGGACGCCGGGCTGGCCATCTTGGAGCGCCCGGTACACGACGAGGAGGTCGGCAAGAGCCTGCGCTTCGTCGCCGACCCAGTGCTGGCCGTCGTCCGGGACGGCGAGTTGCTGCCCTACGCCGATGACAAGGCGTGGGCATTGCGGGCCGGGGACCGGTTGATCTGCGTCCGATCCCGTCCGCCGGCTC
>JACDAB010000004.1 GCA_013695665.1 Geodermatophilaceae bacterium
GATCACCACCGTGAGCGGGCGGACGCCGGACAGGTCCACGAGCCCGCGCAGGTAGCCGGCGTACTCGGTGAGCAGGTCGCGGTGGCTGACCGATCCGGGCGCCCCCCCGACGTCCGGGAGACCTACCGCAGCCATGTCGCGGATCTCGCTCAACCCGGAGTCCTGGCCGATCGGCGCGGCACCCGCGCGGCACATCTTGATCCCGTTGTACCGGGCCGGATTGTGGCTGGCGGTGAACATCGCGCCGGGAAGGTCCAGGAACCCGCTGGCGAAGTACAGCATGTCGGTCGAGCCGAGCCCCGCCTCGACGACGTCGACGCCTTGGCTGCGGACACCGTCGCCGAAGGCCCTCGACAGTGGGATCGAGGACTCGCGCATGTCGTATGCAGTCACCACGGCGGGGGCGGCGACGAACCGTGCGAAGGCGGCCCCGATCGCGCGGGCGATGCCCTCGTCCAGCTGGTCGGGCACGACACCACGCACGTCATAGGCCTTGACGATCGCGCTCAGGTCCATCACCACGGCGCGAGCCTACTGACACCCGCTCAGGACGGAGTCGGCACCACGCGAAGATGTCCTCGGCGGCCGGTTCCGGGCCCCGACGGTCCGGGCGGGACCGGAGGCGGGCGTTCCGGGCGAGCCGCTTCGCGGACGGCGTCGGCAAGGGCCAGCAGATCATCCCCGCTCGGCACAGGTACGGCGAACTGACCCTCGTAGCGGACCACCTCCCACCCGAGCGGAACGGTGAGCCGCGTGGCGTGCCGCTCGCACAGGTCATAGCTGTGCGGCTCGGCATATGTCGCGAGCGGTCCCACCACCGCGGTGGACTCGGCGTAGACATACGTCAGCGTGGCTACTGCGGGGTTGGCGCACCCGGACCGGGAGCAGCGACGGACCTGCCTCACGAGCGCCGACGATAGCCGCCCCGACAGGGCGCCACGGCCAAGCTGCCCCCGTGTCGCGCGCCGCACCACCCGGGCCGCCCCGGCGGAATGCCTACGATGTGCGTTCATGAGCCCGGCCTCGTGGCGGTACAAGTTCGCGCGGTCCCGACCGTGACGCCGCTGAACAGTCGGATACGGCAGCAACTCCATGCTCTGTGGAATCGACGGGCACCGACTGCAGAGAAGATGTTGGCAGCGGCGCCACGTGCGACCCGAGCGCCCACGGCATCGGCTGCGGCCCAGCCGGAGGAGGCTGCCGGCAGACCCACGCTGTACTTCCACATCGGGGCGCCCAAGACCGGGACGACCTACCTGCAACGGATCCTGTGGCGTAACCGCGAGGCGTTGCACGCGGAGGGCGTGCTCTACCCTGGCGACTCGTTCGGCGCGCACGTGCAGGCTGCTCTCGACCTTCGCCAGACCGGTTTCGCCGGGGTTCGCGATCCGCTGATGGCAGGACGGTGGCGCGAATTCGTCGACGCGGCGCGAGCGTGGAGCGGGCCGGTGATCTTCTCTCAGGAGCTGTTCAGCCCGGCGGAGCCGAGCCAGATCGACGATGCGATGGCCGCCTTGGACTTCGCCGACGTTCACCTGATCTACACCGCACGCGAGTTGTCGCGACAGATCCCCGCCGCATGGCAGGAAGACGTCAAGAACCGGTTCACTGTGCGGTTCGATGACTTCATGAACGGGGTACGTGACCCGACGGTAGATGAACACGGGCTCGGCCAGATGTTCTGGCGGATGCAGGACGCAGTCGAGGTGCTGGCCCGCTGGGCGGGGTCGATCCCACCGGATCGCATCCACGTCGTCACCGTGTCCTCTCGAGGCGGTCCGCCGGATGAGCTGTGGCAGCGGTTCGCCTCCGTTGTCGGGATCGACCCCGGCTGGGTCGACCTCGGTGGGGCCTTCCAGAACTTCTCGCTAGGAGCAGCCGAGGCGACGTTCCTGCGCCGGCTGAACCTTGCCCTTGACGACGAAGTGGGCTGGCCGCTCTACAACGAGGTGGTCAAGCACCACCTCGCCCAAGAGGTCCTGGTCAATCGCGGAAAACCCATCCCGATCAAGCTCTCTGCGACTGACCGGATGTGGGCCGCAGATCGCTCCGTGGACATGGTTGAGGGTCTGCGGGGTGCCGGCTACGACATCGTCGGCTCGCTCGACGACCTGCTGCCCACGCCGTCAGCAGGTGGCAGTGGCGATACCCCAGACGAACCACCGGTGGAGGCGCAACTCGACGTCGCGCTCGAAGCGATCGCTGCGCTGCTGCTGCGGATCTCCCGACAGCGTCGAGGGATCATCCCTCGCTAGGAGCGCATAGGGTCGGTCCACGGCGGACTAGGCTCCCCAGCGTGCCTGCCGCCCCCAGCCGACGCCGCAACGGCACCCAGCGGGATCGCCGTGGACGCGGGCTGCGCCGCCCGCTGGTGCCGCCCGGTGTGCCGTTGTCGCGGACCCGCGCGGAGGAGTTCGACGACCTCGTCCTCGACGCGGTCGAACACCTGGAACGGCACTGGCGCCAGGAACTCGCCGGCGTGGAATTCGCGGTCGAGGAGGTTCCCTACCTCGAGTCGGGTACCGCCGATCAGCTCATCCACGGCAGCGACGTCGTCGAGGACGGCAACGTCCCGCTGGCCCGGCTGTTGCCGGCCGGGGGAACTCCGGCCCGCATCGTGGTCTACCGGCGGCCGCTGGAGGTCCGGGCTCGTGGCCGGCATGACCTGGCCGATCTGGTGCACGACGTCGTAGTGGAGCAGGTAGCCAATCTGCTGGGCCGCGATCCGGAGGAGATCGACCCGGCAGGCTGAGTCAGACCGCCTGCTTCTTCAGCCGGCGCCGCTCTCGCTCGGACAACCCGCCCCAGATCCCGAAACGCTCGTCGTGGCCGAGGGCGTACTCGAGGCATTCCGACCGGACCTCGCACCCGGTGCAGATCTTCTTGGCCTCCCGGGTCGATCCGCCCTTCTCCGGGAAGAACGACTCAGGGTCGGTCTGGGCGCACAGCGCCCGCTCCTGCCACTCCGCAGCCTCCTCCGCACCCACCGGGTCGAACCCGATCGGACCGGATCGGAGGTCGCGAACGATCATCGCCGGCTCGCCCTTGACTATGCCCATAACGGCGGTCCCTCCACGCTGCGCTCGACCCTCGCAGATCCGGGCTCGACCACCCGGGCTGCGAATCACATAGGTGTGATTACACGCGTGTCGTTGCCCTGCCGTCAAGCCGTAGTCTGGTATTTCCGCCGATTCTTATGCTCGCTGAGCGACCAGGACGAACTCGTTGTAGCGAAAGAGCTTGCCCAGCAGGCGCGGAAACGGGAACGAGTAGGCCTTGACCACCTGCAGCTCGACTGCCTCCGCATGCCTGCGCAGCTCGCCCAGATCGACGAAACGGACATGCGTGGCATCGGTGGCGTAGCCGGCCTCCTGTGGCGTGATGAAGACGACCCGCCCGCCGGGACGCAGGTAGGGCAGGTACTCGGTCAGGATGCCGTCGGCGACATCGGCGTCCACGTGTTCCATGACGTGGGCCAAGATCATGGCGTCGTAGCCGGCCGGAGCGGCGTCCGGCGAGGCGTGGAACGCCGCGGTGGTGTAGGCGGTGAGCCCGCGTCCTCGGGCCACCGCGATCGACTCGGCGTTGTGGTCGACACCCACTCCGTTGCCGTCGAGGTTCACCAGATTGCGACCGATGCCGCAGCCGACGTCGAGAACCCGACCCAG
>JACDAB010000041.1 GCA_013695665.1 Geodermatophilaceae bacterium
GACGGGCAGGGCAACTTCGGCTCGGTCGATGGCGACAGCGCGGCAGCCATGCGCTATACCGAGGCGCGTCTGACGGCGCCCGCGATGGAGTTGCTGGTCGACATTGACAAGGAGACGGTGGATTTCAAGGAGAACTTCGACGCGTCGATGCAGGAGCCGGAGGTGCTGCCGGCGCGGCTGCCGAACCTGTTGCTCAACGGCGGCGGCGGGATCGCGGTGGGCATGGCAACGAATATCCCGCCGCATAACGCGACGGAGGTCTGCAACGCGGCGATCTTTGTGATCGATAACTGGACGCGGCTGGACGATGTGACCGTCGATGACTTGATGGAGCACATCAAAGGGCCAGATTTCCCGACGGGCGGGCAGATTTTGGGGACGGAGGGCATCAAGAGCGCCTTCGCGACCGGGCGCGGGCGGGTCATCATGCGCGCGCACGCGGAGGTCGAGGAGATGGCGAGGGCGGGCCGGCACGCGATCATCATCACCGAGATCCCGTTCCAGGTCAACAAGGCCAGCCTGATCGAGAAGATCGCGGAGCTGGTCCACGAGGGGCGGCTGATCGGAATCAGCGACTTGCGCGATGAGTCGGACCGGGACGGCATGCGAATCGTGGTGGAGTTGAAGCGGGGCGCGCACCCGGCCAAGGTGCAGAACCAGCTTTTCAAGTACACGCAGTTGCAGGCGACCTTTGGGATCAATACGTTGGCGCTGGTCGATGGCAGCCCAAGGCTGCTGTCGCTGAAGCAGGTGCTGCGCTTCTATGTGGAGCACCGCCACGAGGTAATCCGCCGCCGCACGGTCTATGAACTGGAAAAGGCGCGGGCGCGGGCGCATATCCTGGAGGGGCTGCTGAAGGCGCTCGACCACCTGGATCAGGTAATCGAGACGATCCGCCGCTCGGACAGCGCGGAGGCGGCGTTGGGGCGGCTGGTGGAGCGGTTCGAGCTAACGGAGATCCAGGCGCGGGCGATCCTGGATATGCAGTTGCGGCGGCTGGCGGCGCTGGAGCGGCAAAAGATCACAGATGAGTACAACGAGATCCGCGCGCACATCGGCTATTTGGAAGACCTGCTGGCGCACCCGGAAAAGATTTTGGCACTGATCCGCGCCGATCTGGCGGAGGGGCGCGACCGCTTCGGCGACGCGCGGCGCACGGTGATCGTGGCGGGCGCCAACGGCTCGCTGAACGATGAGGATTTGATTCCGAATACGCCGATCTTTGTGACAGTAACGGAGCGGGGCTACACCAAGCGGGTGCCCGCCGAGACCTACCGCGCCCAACACCGGGGCGGCAAGGGGATCACGGGGATGGCAACGCGCGATGAAGATTCAGTGATGCACTGCTTCGCGTGCATGGCGCACGATGACCTGCTGTTCTTCACAGACAAGGGGAAGGTGTACCAGCAGCGGGCCTACGAGCTGCCCGACGTGGGGCGCACCGCCAAGGGAACACCGCTGATCAACATCGTGCAGGTGGAGGCGGACGAGCGGGTGACGACTATCATCCCGGTGCGCGATTGGAAGAAGGCAGATTACTTTGTGCTGCTGACGGAGCAGGGGCGGATCAAGCGGGTGGGGCTGGACCAATTCCGCCATGTGCGCCCGTCGGGACTGATCGCGATCAACCTGGACACGGACGACCGGCTGCGCTGGGTCAAGATGACGCACGGTGACGATGATGTCATCCTAATCACGGAGCTGGGACAGGCGATTCGCTTTCACGAGAACGGCGTGCGCCCGATGGGTCGCGCCGCCGCCGGCGTGATGGCGATCCGCCTGGACGCGAACGACCGTGTATCGGGGATGGACGTTTGCCGCGAGGGGGCGGATCTGCTGGTAATCACCTCCAACGGCTATGGCAAGCGAACGGCGCTGGGCGAGTATGGCCGGCAGAGCCGCTTCGGTAAGGGGATCCGCACCTTTGCCCGCGCGATGGACCAGACCGGGCCGATCGTGGAGGCCCGCGTGGTGCAGCCCACGGATGAGATCACGGTGATCAGCGCGGATGGCATGGTAATGCGGACGGGCGT
>JACDAB010000065.1 GCA_013695665.1 Geodermatophilaceae bacterium
GGTGACACCCCGAGTCGCCGCGCGATCGTCGAGGTGGTTACGGAGTTCCCCTCGGTGGCAAGGTGATAGATGACCTTGAGGTAGTCCTCAACGGCATCCGTAGCCTGCATGAACGCAGACGTTAGACATGTCTAAGTGGATGCGCAATCGGTATCCCGGACTCCGTCAGTGTCCTGGGCAGCGAAGGCCGGGTTCAGCCAGGCGTCGGGGGATGGGTGGGCAAACCTGGCAGGCCGTGCAGGCTCGTGCTGTTCCGCGCCGCACGGTAGGCCGCCATCTTCTCCGGTCCCTTCTTGGCGGCGGACAAGTCGAGGACGTCGCGGTCCTCGACGTAGGTCATCCGCGGTACGGCGAACCCGCACGAGTCCGCGACCCTCGTCACGTCGATCGTGACCACCGCCCGCGTCCCGGGGTGCACGCTGAACCGGCCCGCCAGCTCGTCGAAGTGCGGGTCGGACGGCATGACCGCCTCCCCACGTCCGTGCAGCCGCACGATCCGCGGCCGCCCGTCGAACGCGCAGAACATCAGCACGATTCGGCCGTTCTCCCGCACGTGCGCGATCGTCTCGATCCCGCTGCCGGTCAGATCCAGGTAGGCCACGCGGCGCTCGTCGAGGACGTCGAAGGTCCCCAGCAGACCCTTGGGAGAGCAGTTCACCAGCCCGTCACCGGCCAGCGGCGCGGTGGCGACGAAGAACATCGGCTGCGCCCGCAGCCACGTCGCCAGCTTCTCGTCGATCCCGTCGAACACCGTTGCCACGACTGCGACCCTAGATCGTCGGGGGCCGCAGCTGTCTGCTTCGAGGCTGCACCGCCACTGACCTCATCGGAAGGACGGACCGAGGAGCCGATGGCGATCTTCCACCATCCGGCCGGGACATGCTGGCCCTGATAAGTCAGTTGGGCCCAGGAGAATCGGGCGGCTGAACGGGATCGCCGGCGTACGTGCCGGCGAGGCTGCGCGCCGTCGCCTGAAGGTCCGCATCGGCGGCGGCCACCGCCGCCCGGCGCCCCTCGCGCCAACGCGCCGCCACCTCGACCCGTTGCCGGAGCAGGCCGGCGTGCTCGCGGACGCGCTGCGGCTTGGCCGATCCCGGCGCGGCGCGTGCCTCGACCAGCGCGACCGGATTCTCCACCCCGGGCAACACGTCCTCGGACACCTGCAGTGGGTCACCGGTCACCTCGATTGCTGCGGCTGCGAGGGTCTGCACGGTGAGCCGCTCGAGGCCGCCCGCGACGGCCACCGCGACCGCTCGGCCGACGATCCGGTACGACGTCCGGTAGTCCAGCCCGTGGCGAACCGACAGGTCCTCGGCCAGGTCTGCCGCCCCGATGTAGTTCGCCCGCGCCCCGGCCGCCAGGACGTCGGTGTTGACCCGCAGGCCGCCGAGGAGAGCGGTTGTCAGCCGGATGAGCCGACCGGCGAGGTCGAGTGAGCCCGCCACCTCGCCGTAGGTGTAGAGCCAGTTGTCCGTGCGCGCCGACGGCGTGCGCGCTGTGGTCACGAGCCCCGCCAGCCGCCCCGCCAGGGTGCCGGCACCCCCGCGGATGACCGCCAGGGCGTAGGGGTTGCGCTTCTGCGGCATCAGCACGCTGGCCCGGCACATCGAGGCGTCCAGTTCGACGTAGTCGAAGGCCGGGCTCGCGAAAATCTCGAGGTCCTCGGCGATCTGGTCCGCGGTCAGCACCGCCTGCACGGCCGCGAACACCGCGTCCAGCGGTCCGTCCACCGACCACATCGCGTCCCGGGTGTTGGCGCCTACCTGGGTGAAGCCGAGGAGGTCGGCCAACCGCTGACGGTCCAGCGCGATCCTGCTGCCACCCGCGCCGCCGGCTCCGCCCGGGCAGATGTCGGCAGTCCGGTACGCGGCTTCGATTCGTTCCAGGTGACGGAGTGCCTGCTCGCCGAACTGCCCCAGGTAGTGCCCGAACGTCGAGGGCTGCGCGGGTTGCAGGTAGGTGCTGTCGGCCCAGATCGCTCCAGCGTGCGCTTCTGTCCCAGCCGCGAGTGCCATGGTCAACTCGGCGACGTCGGCGTGCAGGTCGAGCAGCAGGTCGCGCAATGCCAGCCGGAAGGCGATCCGGCCGGCCTCCCGTCGGGTCCGCCCGAGGTGCATCCACCCGGCAACGGGACCCAGCGTCTTCTCCAGATCCCGCTCGCGGGCGTTGTACGCATCGCCGTACACCGGGTCGTAGGGGAAGTCGGCCGGGTCACTGTCGACCAGGTCGAGCAGCCGCCGCAGCAGCGGTCGTACGACGTCGGGGTCGACCGCCCCGGCCTCCACGAGCGACACCTGGTGAGCGAGGTCGGCCAGCGCAAGTCCCCGGTGCAGCAGTGGCGCGTCGGCTATCTCCAGCCGGTAGCCGGCCTCGAGAAGTTCCGGCGCCGGTCCCTTGGTGATCCGGCCGTGCGTGCCGAGGTAGCCCTCCGGTCCCGTGGTCACGAGCCACCAGCGGCGAACAGCGTCGGAGCCCCGCCGCTGACGAGGAACGCGACAGGGCCGGCCACCTCACCGCTGCGGCAGGCGTCGAGCAGGGCTGCCATCGCCTTGGCGCCGAAGACCGGATCGAGGAACACGCTCTCGTTTCGCGCGACGAGCGCCGCCGCCCGCTCACCCTCCGGTGAGGGGGTGCCGTACCCGGAGCCGATCCAACCGCCGCGGATCTCGACCGCCGGGTCGGTCACGGGTGCCCCGATCAGCTCGCCGGCCGCCGTGGCGAGCCGGCTCACCTGTGCGGTGATCTCTGGCACCGGGCGGCTCACCGTGACCCCCACGACGTCGTACGCCGCCGGCAGCAGCGCTGATCCTGCGACCAGGCCCGCGCAGGTGCCGCCCGAGCCGGCCGCCAGCCACAAGGCGGTAGGCGGTTCGGGCAGGGACGACAGCTGGGTTCGCAACTCGATGTGGGCGCGCAGGTAACCCAGGGCACCGACGGGGGTGGCGCCACCGCGCGGGACGACGTAGGGCCGCCGTCCGACTCCACGCAGCTCCGCTGCGAGCTGGTCGATGGCATCGTCCACCGAGGACCGTTCGGGGTCACCGGTGAAGTGCACCCTGGTCCCGAGGCTGCGGTGCAGGAGGAGGTTGCCGCGGTCGGGGACGGGGTCGCCGTAGCAGACGACGAACGGCTCCAGGCCACACCGGATCGCGGTCAGGGCCGCCAGCATGGTCCAGTTCGATTGCGGTCCGGCTCCGGTGACCAGGCAGTCGCAGTCCTGTCCGAGCGCGTCGGCGAGCAGGAACTCCAGTGTCCTGACCTTGTTGCCACCGAGACCGATCCCGGTCAGGTCGTCCCGCTTGAACCACACCGGGACGCCGAGGGAATCGGAGAGCCGGGCGGCCGGCTGCAGCGGGGTCGGCAGCGTCGCGAGTTCGACCCGGGCGATCCCGGCCAGGCCGGTGTGCACCGCGCGGGTCATGCCGGGTTGCCCAGACCGGCCAGCACGCGGTCGACGAATTCACCGGCGGAGCCGAGGGCGCCGCGCACGTCGAGCAGGTCCCTGAGCTCGGCGTCGGTGATCACGTCGAGCCGGCGATCGGCGCGCAACGCGCTCTCGAAATCCTGTCCGGCTTCGATTCCGGCCATCGAAGCGGCGTAGACCACGTCGTGCGCGGTGTGCTTGCCGAGCCGGTCGGACAGTGCCCGCAGCACCGGCTCGGACATCAGATATCCCCGATGGGACGCCAGGTTCTGCGCCATCCGCTCGGTGTCGACCGCCAGGCCCTCGAGCATGGTGATGCCGAGTGCGCAGCTGGCGGTGAAGGCCAGGCAGGCCTCGGGCAACAGCAACCACTCGGTTTTCCACGACCGGCCGTCGCGTTCGTGCTCGGAAACGATCCCTTCCAGGGCCAGTCCGGCCTGGGCCCGGACGACGCGGGACAGTGTCACCAGCTGCTCGGAGTTCTCCGGGTTGCGCTTGTGCGGCATGGTGATCGAACCGACGGTGCCGGGACGGAAGCCCTCGCGGATCTCGCCGATCTCCGGACGCTGCAGCTGGAAGACCTCGTTGCCCACCTTGGCGACGGTGGCGGATGTGGCAGCCAGCAGGCAGACGAATTCGGCCACCCGGTCACGGGCGGTCAGCCAGCAGATCTCGGGTGCGGCCAGGTCGAGACGGCTGGCGAAGGCCTCCAGCAGGGCAACCGCACGCTCACCCCAGAACTCCATGGTGCCCAGCGCACCGCCGAGCTGGACCACCTCCCACCGGGGTCGGCCCTGGGCCAGCCGGGCCAGGTGCCGATTCAGCTCCGCGGCCCAGACCGCCGCCTTGAAACCGAACGTGATCGGCAGACCGGGCTGCCCATGCGTCCGCCCGCACATCGGGGTGTCCCGATGGTCGCGGGCCAGATCGGCGGCCAGGTCACGCAGGACTGTCACGTCGCGGACCATGATGTCGCCGATCGACCGGCACACCACAGCGGCCCAGGTGTCGGACAGGTCCTGAACGGTCGCACCGTAGTAGACCCACTCCCGGGCGTCCGGCGGCAGGACGGCCCGCAGTGCTCGGATCAGGCCCATCGTCGAGTGCCCGCTGGCGCGGGTCTCGGCCGCGACGAGGTCGAGGTCGATCAACTCGACGCGCGCATGGGCGCGGATGACGTTGGCAGCGGCGCGGGGGACCAGGTCGACGTCGGCCTGGGCCTCGGCAAGGGTCGCCAGGATGTGCAGCCACGACTGCACCCGGCCTTCGTCGTCGAGCAGGGCGCGGGACTCCTCCGTCGACCACAGGTGTCCGAACAGTCGCGAGTCAGCCGGGTGTGCGCTCATCCCCGCATCAATTGACCGGTGCTCGTCCGGGTTCCGGGACCGGGACCAGGTCGGTGGGCGCCGGCGGCGGGAGACCGCACAGTGCGCGCAGCGCTGACCTGACCTCGTCGAGATTGGAGCCCCAGGGGACCACCGCCCGGCCGTCGGACAGTGCGATCCCGCGCTCGAGAAGGCAGCACTTGGCCAGCACGGCGGCACCGTCCTCACGGCCGGACCGGGCAAGGGGACACAGCTCGACCCGGGCCGGGTCGGTTCCGTAGAAGTGTTCGTGGAACTGCCGCGAGCGGTCGCACCCGATCAGCAGCCAGTCGGACTCGGTAGCCGGTCTGGTGTCGAGGAAGCTGACTTCGCCGGGCAGGTCCACGCCGCTGCCGCGGCAGGGCAGCAGGTAGTGCGGCGCCGGATGTGCACCGGCCAGTTCGCGGATGTCGACCGCGTCGAGCACGAGTTCGACGGGTGGCAGGTCCTCGTCGAATGCGACGACCTGCTCGGCCATGGCGAACAGCTTGGGCGGATGCGGCGGCACCACCTCGGTCACATGCATCCGGATGGGGGCGGGCGCCCAGATGAAGTTCACGTGCTCGTAGCGGCCCTGGACCACGTACGCCGAGGCACCGGCCGGGCCCCGCTCCAGCGCCGTACGGGCCAATGCGCTGGCGTTGCCCACGTCGGCGTCCGGGTCGTCGATCCAGACCGTATCGGCCGGGCCGGCCAGCACCCGTAGGTCGCTGACCGGGGTGAACAGCGGCCCGCGGTCCTCGGCGTGTACGGCGACCAGTGCTGTCTCCGATCCGTGCCGCAGCGCCAGGTAGTCCGTGCGGCGGTAGATCTCGCGGCCGAGTAGCCACCCGCGGATCGCCGCATCGGTGAGCGCGAAGTCGACGTCCTGGACGGACAGGCCGCGATAGGGCCTGGTGACCGTATTGGGCGCCGGCTCGGACAGGGCCTGCGCGGCGCTGGTCACCCCGACGGCCCGGGCACGGCGGTGTCCGCGCGCAGGCCAAGCCGCAGCGTCTCCAGCGGCAGCACCGAGGACGGCTCGATGTTGCCGAGGTTCACCTCGGCGCCGAGGGTGGTGATGAACCACGTCTGCTGCGCCTTGACCGGTGCCTCGAAGATGATCCGATCCTGCGGGATCTGCATGAGGATCTCGGAGACGATCTCCTCGTGCACCGCCTGATCGGCGTGGTAGAGGCCGACGTTCCCGCTCTCCCTGCCCTCGGCCACGACGAACTCGGCGCCCGCGTCGAGATCCCTGGTCATTTCTTCGACCCATTCATGGGGCGTGGTCGGGTAGTTGCCGTCCTTGGAGCCGGTCTCGGCGAGGACGACGAAATCCGCGCAGAGCTCCTTGATCAGCCCGAGCTTGCGGTCGTCACTGAGCGCTTGGAGACCGTTGGAGACCTCGACATGGCTGATTCCGATCGACAGCGCCCAATCCCGGAACTGCCCCACCCGGTCCTGGTGCGCGACGATCTCGGTGAGCGTCCCGCCCAGACACACCGGTACGCCGGCAGCGGCGTACGAGGCGATGCGCCGCGGCAGGGTCGGGTCGAGGTAGCCGATGCCCCAGCCGATCTTGACGATGTCGATCAGGTGGGCGGCTTGACTCAGCAGGTCCTCGGTTGCCCTCGGCGGCAGGCCCTTGTCCAGCAGGTGCGTGATCCCGCGGACGCGGGGTTTGGACAGGCGAGCGGGCAGCTCGAGAAAGGTGGGACCTTCCGTCACGCTCGCCTCCGCCCAAGGTTTCCTCGACCGTATGCGGCGCGGCACCGCACTTCGCTGTCCCCGCAGGCCGAGGTTCCGCCGAAACCTTGCCCCGGCGCGACGCCGCTTCCTGGAGACAGCGTCGCGCCGGGAGTCGATCAGCCGCTCAACTCGGCCCGGACAATGTCCCGCCCGGCCACGAGGGCCTTCAGCTTGGCGGCGCCGATCATTCGCGGGAGGTTGGGCAGCCCGCAGTCGGTGGTGAGTCCGAGTCGTTCCGCCGGCACCACCTTCAGGACCTCGCGGATCCGGTCGGCTACCTCGGCCGCGCTCTCGGTGATCGTCGTCTTGACGTCGATGACGCCGGCGACGAAGTCCTTCTCCCAGTTGTTGTCGCGCAGCGGTGTCAGGTCGTCGACGCCGGTCCGTCCCACCTCGTAGTTCAGCGCGTCGATGTTCGCGTCGAGCACGTGCGGGAAGATCGCGTGGGCGCGCTCGGGGGCGGCGGCGTCCTGGGCCCGGCTGGCGAAGTCGTAGGCACCGAACTCCGTCTTCGTCTCGTCCGGGAAGTACGCCGGCGTACCGGAGTAGTTGCCCCAGCAGGTGTGCACCCAGAACTGGCAGTTCACACCCTCGACGGAGGCGTTGACCGCCTCGATCTCCCAGTCGCCCATGCCGTAGGGCCAGACGAACTCGTCGAGCTGGATGATCTCGCAGCCGTTGTCGGCGAGCTCCTTGAAGTCCTCGTTGAACGCCTTGGCCAGCGCCATCGCCAGCTCCTTGGTGTCCTTGTAGTGCAGGTTCTGCGTCGCCGCCGCGATCACACCGAGGCCGGTGTAGGAGATCTTGACCGGCTTCTTGGTGGCCTTGCGTACGGCCCGCAGGTGGGCCAGGTGGAACGGATGCTCGCGGTTGATCTCACCGACGCACGTGGGGGAGTACAGCGTCGAGTAGATCGGCAGGCCGACCGGCGGTCCGGACAGCCGCCAGCCCGACATCCGCTCGGAGTAGTAGTAGAGGATCGTGCCGTACGGCGAGTCGCCGCCGTACACCTTGCCGTCGGCGATCACGTCGAAGCCGGCCGCCTCCTGGTCGTGCACGATCGCGCCGACGGCATCCTCGAAAGCCTCCCGGCTGATCGCGTCGAAGATGAACTCACCCTTGGGGACGGTGGCGAAGGCCTGGCCGTCGTACCACCGCGGATTCGGGTAATTACCCACCATTGTCGTGGGCAGCAGGATGTCCTGATTGCCGATGCGCATGTGCGACTCCCTTGGGCTGATGCGATGGAGGACCCACGCTAGGGCGGCTGTGATCGCGATCACTTGATCACCGAAGGACAGATCTGCACTGCGATCTGCCCACCCCAGGGCGAACCGCGAGGCAGCCGGGAACAGCGTCGCCAACAGTCGAACGCCGTTCCGAGCGCAATGAAAGACACTGCGGGCTCTATACGGCCCGCTGTGTCTGTCGCTACGAGTCTGCCGCGATCCGCCAGTCGACGGGGAGTACGCCGGTGGCGGTCGCCAGCACGGGGTTGAGGTCTATCTCGGCGATCTCCGGTACGCCGACCAGCAAGTCGCCCACGGCCACGACGAGCGTGCACAGGGCGGCGACGTCCACCGGTTCCGCGCCGCGGACCCCGTCCAGCAACGCCGCACCGCGCAGGGAGCGCAGCATCCGCTCGGCGTAGTCGACGTCGATGGGCGCGACGGCGAACTGGACGTCGCCGAGCACCTCCACGGCGGTCCCGCCGAGACCGACCATGACCACCGGCCCGAAACCCGGATCGCGCAGGCCGCCCACCACGAACTCCATGCCTGCGGCCTGTGGCTGGACCAGCACCCGGGCGTCGGGCCGCAGTGCCAGCAGGTCCTCGGCCGCCCGCCGGACAGCGGCCGGATCCGACAATCCGAGGCGCACCCCGCCGACGTCGCTCTTGTGCGACAGCGTCGGGTGGACCACCTTCAGTACGGCGGGGTACCCGAGCGCGTCGGCAGCGGCTACTGCCTCGTCGGAGCGGGCGCAGACAACGGTCTCGGCGACGTCGATGCCGGCCGCGGTCAGGAAGCCGCGCGCCTGCATCGGATCGGCC
>JACDAB010000125.1 GCA_013695665.1 Geodermatophilaceae bacterium
GTTGTAGCTGTAGGGCCACGGCCCGTTCTTCACCGCGGTGCCCGCCCGGCCAGCCTCTGGATGAGGAGTTCGGCGAGCCGGTTGACGATGCTGGCGTGCTGTGGCCAGATCGGTGACATGGCGACGATCTCCCCGTCGAGTAGCTCCACCCGGTCGTCCTCGTCGACGATGCCGAGGCGGCCCATCCGCTCGCACGCCTCGACCGTGAACCGCCACCGCTGGTCGAGGAGTGGTTGCGCGCTCATGACCGCGAGAACAGCCGCGCTGCCCTGCCGATAGCGTGCCCGCGTGACGGATCCGTGGGGCGTGGACGGCTCGTATGTGGACAGCGACGGCCGCCGGCAGCAGGTCCCGGACTCCGTCGTGCGCCGATTGCGCGAACTGGTCGGGCGGCCGCCAGATGACCTCGACGCGCGGGCCCCGCTGGTCCTGCGGGTCGGCGAGGAGAATCAGGTCGGTCGGTGCGACGTCGCACTCGAGGACGGGACATCGCTGCCCGTCGAGGCGGCACTGCCGCCGGACCTGCCGGCGGGCTATCACGAGCTACACCCGGTCGACGGGCCACCGCGGCCACTCATCCTGAGTCCCGGACGGTGTCATCTGCCGGAGGGCCTGCGCGCGTGGGGATGGGCCATCCAGATGTACGCAGCCCGATCACGGGAGAGCTGGGGTTTCGGCGACCTCGCCGACCTCGGCCTGCTCCGGGACTGGGCGCGACAGCTGGGCGCGGGGTTCCTCATGGTCAACCCGCTGCACGCCGCCGCACCGACGCTGCCCCAGGAGCCGAGTCCGTACTCGCCGACGAGCCGCCGCTTTGCCAATCCGCTGTACCTCCGGCCGGACCTGTTGCCCGGGTTCCAGCGGGTCGACCCGGCCCTTGCCGCCGCGGCGGTGGCGTTGAACGACCGGCGCGAGATCGACCGCGACGAGGTGTGGCGACTCAAGCGTCCGTCGCTGCGGGCGATCTTCGACGTCGACGGCGGCGGTGACGAGTTCACCCGGTGGCGGCGCGAGCAGGGATCGGCCCTGCAGGAGTTCGCGACCTGGTGCGCGCTGGCCGACGTGCACGGCGCGCGGTGGCGGCACTGGCCGGCGCAGCTGCGTAGACCGGACAGCCCCGCCGTACGGGAAGTCGCCGCCCGGTACGACTCCGACGTCGCTTTCCACGCCTGGCTGCAGTGGTCGCTTGCGGCGCAACTCCGAGAGGCGACCGCCGGGCTCACCGTCATCCAGGACCTGCCGATCGGCTTCGACCCTGACGGCGCGGACGCGTGGTCGTGGCAGGACCTGCTGGCCGACGGCGTTACTGTCGGCGCGCCGCCAGATGCGCTCAATGGCAACGGCCAGGACTGGCAGCTACCGCCGTTCGTGCCGTGGAAGCTGCGCGAGGCCGGTTATCAGCCGTTCATCGAGTCCATCCGCGCGTCGATCGCCGGTGCCGGCGGGCTGCGGATCGACCATGTCATGGGGTTGTTCCGGCTGTGGTGGATCCCGGGCGGTCACGGCCCGACCGAGGGCGGCTACGTCCGCTACCCGGCCGGCGATCTGCTGGACATCGTGGCATTGGAGAGTCAGCGCGCGAAGGCTTTGGTGGTCGGTGAGGACCTGGGCGTCGTCGAGGCCGGCGTCCGCGAGGAGATGGCCCGGCGGCGGATGCTTGCCTACCGGCTGCTGTGGTTCGCCGAGGAGGAACCGGCGAAGTGGCCGAAGCTGTCGATGGGCGCTGTCACGACGCACGACCTGCCGACCGTCTCGGGGCTGTGGTCTGGCTCGGACCGGGCGGAGCAGCGCCGGTACGGCGTCGATCCCGGTGATGACGCCGTCGAGGCGATGCGGTCCAAGGTGGGTGTCCTGCCGCACGAGGCGTCGCCGGCTGAGGCCACCGCGACCGCCTACCGCCGGCTCGCCGAGGCGCCCTCGGCGCTGCTCGTCGCCACGCTGGAGGACGCGGTAGGCGAGCAGAGCCGGCCGAACGTGCCTGGCGTGTCGACGCGCCCCAACTGGTCCCTCGCCCTGCCGCTGCCGATCGAGGACCTGCACGAGCATCCAGGTCCAACCCAGCTTGCGCGGATCCTCTCCGCCGACCGCACGCCGCCCGCTGCAACAGCTGCCCGAACCGAGCTGATCAGCGGGATGTAGCCCGATACCGCCGGACACCGAGCGGGGCGAAGATGGCGATGAACAAGGCGGTCCAGATCAGCGTCATCAGGATCGGATGCTCGGACGGGAAACTGTTGGTTACAAACGGGTTCGGGTTGCCCCACAGTTCGCGCAAGGCGGCGGTGATGGCACTGACCGGGTTCCAGTCCGCCACCGGTTGCAGCCACCCGGGCAGCGTCTGCAATGGGACGAACGCATTGGACAGGAAGGTCAGCGGGAAGATCGCGGTGAAGGCCACCTGCTGCGCCACCTCAACGGTGGGGACGAGCATCCCGAGCCAGACGCCGACCCAGGACATCGCGTAGGCGAACAGCAGGGTCAGTCCGACTCCGGCGAGGAATCGAGCGAGGCCCTCGTGAACCCGCCAGCCGACAGCCAGACCGGACAGCATCAGCACGATCAGGATGCCGAGGTTGTAGACGACGTCGGAGACCGTGCGACCGGTGAGGAACGCCGATCGCGACATCGGCAGCGACCGGAACCGGTCGATCAGTCCCTTGGCCATGTCATCGGTCATCCCGATCGCCGTCGTCGCTGCAGCGAACGCCAGCGTCTGCGCGAAGATCCCCGGCATCAGGAACTCGCGGTAGTTGCCACCGCCCGGCAGCGGGATCGCACCGCCGAAGACGAAGGCGAAGAGCAGCACGAACATCACCGACTGCAAGATCGCGAAAATTGCGAGCTCGGGGATGCGCGGGATCCGCTTGAGGTTGCGCCAGGTCACGACCAGGGAGTCGGACAGGGCGGAGCCCTGCTGGGGCGGGGCCTCCTGAACCGTGGTCATGCTGTCCTCCCTGCTGCGACGGGCTCGCTTGCGGCGGCTTCTGCTTCCCGCTCCTCGGCGGCGTGGCCGGTCAGGCTCAGGAACACGTCGTCCAGAGTCGGCCGCCGGAGGCCGACGTCGTCGATGACGATCCCGGCGTCATCCAGGGCCCGGATGACCGCGACCAGCTGCTGGGCCCCGCCGGCCGCCGGAGCGGTCAGCCGCCTCGTGTGCTCGTCCACCGTTGCTTCGGTCAAGCAACAGTCAGAGACCAGTCTCAGCGCTGCGCCGAGCTGCGCGGGGTCGTGGACGACGACCTCGACCCGCTCTCCCCCGACCGAGGACTTGAGCTCGTCGGCCGTGCCGCGAGCGATGATCTTCCCGGCGTCGACGACCGCGATCGTGTTTGCGAGCGCGTCGGCCTCCTCGAGGTACTGCGTGGTGAGCAGCAGTGTGGATCCTTGCCGCACCAGGCTCCGGATCACCTCCCACATGCCGATCCGGCTGCGGGGGTCCAATCCGGTGGTTGGCTCGTCGAGGAACAGAAGTCGAGGATGGCCGATCAGTGCCGAGGCGAGGTCGAGGCGCCTGCGCATACCACCCGAGTAGGTTTTCACCGGCCGGTCGCCGGCGTCGCTGAGATCGAACTGGTCGAGCAGCTCGTCGGCGCGGGCGCGGGCGGTCGGGCTGTTGACCTGGTACAGCCGCCCGAACATCCAGAGGTTTTCCCGGCCGGTCAGGTTCTCATCGACCGCGGCGTACTGACCGGACAGGCCGATCACCCGACGCAGTCGCTGGGCGTCGCTGACCACGTCGTACCCCAGCACGGTCGCTCTTCCGGCGTCCGGCCGCAGCAAGGTCGCCAGGATCCGGACCGTCGTGGTCTTGCCTGCTCCGTTCGGGCCGAGCAGCGCGAGCACTGTGCCCTCGTCGACCACCAGGTCGAGGCCGTCCAGGGCGCGGACTTCCCCCGAGCGTGACTTGTAGAGCTTGGTCAGACCCTCGGCGGTAATTGCCGGCGTGGATCCTCCGGCGGTTGAGCTCATCTGCTGTCCCTTCGTTGGGTGTCGACCGGGCATGACGACAGAGCGGACGCTAACCCGCGGCGACGACATTTCTGCCCGGGCCGGTCGGGTCCGGAGGTGCGGAACCCGATCCCTGCCATAGACCGCCCGTCGACACCGAACTCATCGCTGCGCAACCAACGGAACCGCCTCGACCAGACGGTCCGCCTCACGCCGCGACCGCGCCCGCAGGAAGCTCAGGCCGGACCAGCGTGGATCCACCTCGGCGGCCAGGTATCGGCGCCGGTTCTTCACGTGAGTGGTCCACGACCACAGCAGGATGTTCTGCTCCGGATCGCGCCTGATCAGGTTGCGCAGGCTTTCCCGATTGTTGTTCCACAGTTCTTCACGGGTCCACCCGCGCCGCAGGGTCCGGAGGAGCAGCTGGCCCATCACCGGCCCCCGCGGCAGGTCGAGCACGACGACGGTGTCTGCGCGGGCCCACACGATGTCGAGAATCCGGCTGTAGTTGCCGTCGACCACCCATCCCTCGCCTGCCGTCGCGGCGGTGACCCGACGAGCGAACTCCTCGTCGTCGAGACCGGTCCAGCCAGGTTGGTGGAAGATCGCGTCCAACTCCACATGCGGCACGCCGAGCCGGGCGGCCAGTGCGCGGGCCACAGTGGTCTTCCCGGAGCCAGACACCCCCACCACCGACACGCGACGCACAACCGGCGAATCTACCTCGGGATTTCCTCCGGTGGTGGCGTCCGGCACCTCGTGAGCGCGGACTCGGCAGTTCGGCGTCATGACCCCGACAGACATCGACTCGCCGTAGCGTTTGCTGCGAAAGCCTGCCGTGGAGGGGACCCGTCCCTGTGAGACGCCACTACCGACTAGGCGGAGGCGGCAGCGTCCAGGCGACGGGACAGATGCGCGTGTTGTACGCCGTTCTGCGGCAGTGCGAGCGCTGCGGCGAACGCGGTCCGTGCCTCGCCTGCGCGCTTGAGACGCAGGAGCAACTCCGCACGTGCAGCATGCCACAGCGGGTACCCCTCGAGGCCAGGGATGACGTCGAGTTCCGCCAAGCCGGCGAGATCACCACGGAGTTCACCGACGGCGACAGCCCGGTTGAGCCGGACGACCGGCGTGTCATGAACCGAGAGCAGCGCGGCGTACCAGGACAGCACCGCGGTCCAGTCGGTCTCCTCCCACGTCGGGGCGAGGGCGTGGCAGGCGGCGATGGCCGCCTGTACGACGTACGGATCGGGCCGATCAGGGCAGCGGCGGAGGCCGGCTCCGACGAGGACGACACCCTCGGCGATGAGATCGCGGCGCCATCGACGCCGATCCTGCTCGGCGAGAAGCACGGGCTGTCCGTCGGGACCGTGTCGAGCCTCCCGGCGGGAGTCCTGTAGCAACATCAGCGCGAGGAGGCCGAGCACGGACGGCTCACCCGGCATCACCTCGTGCAGGAGCCGGGCCAGCCGAACTGCCTCCTCGACCAGCGCGGGACGGAGCGGATCCTCTCCGGCGGTCGCGGAGTAACCCTCGTTGAAGAGCAGGTACACGACAGCGGCAACGCCGAGCAGACGGTCGGGCAGCTCGTGGTCCGCCGGCACCCGGTAGGGGATGGCGGTCGTGCGGATCTTCTCCTTCGCCCGGGTGAGTCGTTTGGTCATCGTGGCCTCGGGCACCAGCAGGGCGCGGCCCACCTCGACGGTCGACAGCCCACACAAGGTCCGCAGCGCGAGCGCCACCCGCGTCGGGAAGGACAGGCTCGGATGGCAACAGGTGAAGATGAGACGCAGCATGTCGTCGCGGAGCACTTCCGGAGCGTCCTCGGAATCACCGCGATCGAGGAGGGACACTGCTTCGGCCTCCTTGCCGGTCCGCGCGGATTCGCGCCTGAGTAGGTCGATTGCCCGCCGCCTCGCCGCAAGGGTGAGCCAGGCCCGCGGCTCGGGCGGTACGCCGGTGCGCGGCCACGCCTCGAGGGCGCGCACTGTCGCGTCCTGCACAGCGTCCTCGGCCAACTGCAGGTCCCCGGTCACGCGGACGAGCGTCGCCAGCACGCGCCGGCCCTCGTCGCGCACCAGGCGGACGAGGGCGGCGCGGGCAGGGTCGGATGGCCGCGTCATCGCTCCGGGAAGGTGATGACCGGGCGGACCTCCACAGCACCCAGCCACGCGGCCGGGAGCTGGGCGGCGGTGGCGATGGCGTGGTCGAGATCGGTGCACTCGAGCAGGTAGAAGCCGGACAGCACCTCCTTGGTCTCGGCGTACGGCCCGTCGCTGGACAAGACGTCGCCGCCCTTGCCGCCCTGGACCCGGACCGTGGTTGCGGTCGTCGTCGGGTAGAGCGCCGCGCCACCGCGGATGATCGCGGCCGCCGCCTTGCCGAACTCGTCGTACTCGACCATGACGTCGGCCTGCTCCGGCGCGGTCCAGTCGAGGTCCTCGGTGTAGGTAAATGCAACGTACTGGGGCATCGCGTTCTCCTTGGGTCCACGCCGGCGCCGTGTGCGCCAGAGTCACCCTATGGACGAACGGCGACTGCCCAGAAAGGACAGCACCGCGGCACGGATCCTCAGGGCCGGTTGCGGATGCCGCGCGGCCCACCGTGTGGAAAGGACGTCTGCGCTGGAGCCTGCAGGTCCTCGGCGTACCGCCGGATCAGGTCGAGGTTGCGGTCAGCCAGGTGGTCCCACACCTGCGGCACGTTCGATCCCGGCGTCAGCGATCCCAGTGCGGCGGCGGGGTCCAGCCAGGCGATGACCCAACACTCGTGGGTCGCGGCCCGCGCGACAACTTCTGCGATCGGGCTGACGATCATCGAGTTGCCGAAGTAGAGGACACCTGCCGGGTCCATGCCCACCGCGTTCGCTCCGATGACGTACACGTGGTTGTCATACGCGCGGGCACGGCATGTCAATTCCCAGATGTCGGCCGAGCGCAGCAGGGCCGACGGTCGCGCGATCACCTCCGCCCCCCGCACCGCCTCGATCCGCGACAGCTCGGGAAAGTCCCCGTCGAAGCAGATGATGATCCCGATCCGTCCCAGCGGTGTGTCCACGACGCAGACCTCGTCGCCTGGTGTCACCCACCCGCCGCGGGAGCGCAGCTCGGTGCAGAACGGATGCGTCTTGCGGTAGACGCCAAGGATCGCCCCATCCGGGCCGATCATGGGCGCGGAGTTATAGACCACGCCGCGGTCGGGGCCACGTTCGTACGTCGGCCAGACCAGGTGCACGCCGAGCCGACGCGCCATCTCCTGCGCCGGTTCCGACAGTGGACCCGGAAGATCACCGACCAGGTCCCACAGTTCCTCCGGTCCACAGCCAGGCGTGAACCCGGTGGTCACCGTTTCGGGTACGACGAGCAGCTCCGCGCCCGTGGCATCGACGCAGGCCTCGACGTACTCCAGCGTCTTGGTGATGTTGGCCTTGATCGACTCGGCCGTCAGGGGTCCGGGCACAGGAGCGACCTGTACGGCGGCCGCGGTGAACTCACGCATCCCTACCTCCCCCTTCCCAGACGAGAACCGACAACAACACCCAGCAGGGCGATCGCGGCTCCGGCCACCCCGCCGACGAGGAAGGGCCGGACGTCGACGTGGATGTTCCGGTCCCCCCATGAGCGGTCTGCTAGCCCCGGATGAACCTCGGTCCGCTGCAGGTCGGCGACACTCTGATCCGGCCTCGCCGGCTCCGACACCGTGGCGAGACCGCGTAGTTCTGCGTCCACGGCGGCGAAGAACTGGCCGGCCATCTTCTTCGCCACCCCGGCCAGCACCCGTTGCCCGACACCGGCGATGACGCCGCCGATCACTGCATCTGCGTCGTAGGTGAGCGCGGTCCCGTCGCCATCGGCGTTCAGGCGCACGAGGCACTCCGCACTGACCGTCCCCGGGCCGCCCGATCCGGAGGCGTGCAGCACGTACGACGACGGCTCGTTCTTGTCGGCGAGCCGGACCTGCCCAAGATACGTGCCCTTGATGGACGCAACGCCGGCGGTCACCGTCATCGTGTAGGCGTCGGGTCCCGTTTCCTCCAGCCGCTGGCAGCCCGGGATCGTGCGGGCTAGGACGGCCGGGTCGTTGAGCGCGTCCCATACGCGCGCCGGCGGGGACGACAGCTGGGCGGTGCCGGACAGTTTCATCGAGAGCCTCTCCGGGTGCGTTCAGGATCGGTGGCGAGCAGTTCGAACAGGTCGCTAGGCGAGATCGGCATCGCCGAGATGCGCACGCCGAGGGCGTCCTCGATGGCCGAGGCGATGCACGCGGAGCCTGGGATGACGCCGGCCTCTCCGGCGCCCTTGATACCAAGCGGGTTCAGCGGCGACGGGGTCTGCAGGTGGGCGGTCTCGATGTGCGGGATCTCGGTGGCGTAGGGCATCAGGAAGTCCATGAACGAGGCGTTGAGCAGCTGCCCGTGCTCGTCGTAGTGCATCACCTCGTACAGTGCGCCGCCGACACCCTGTGCCACTCCCCCGTGGATCTGGCCCTCCACGATCATCGGGTTTATCAGGTTCCCGCAGTCGTGTACGACGGCGTACCGGAGGATCCGCACCTCGCAGGTGTCGCAGTCGATCTCGACTACTGCAGCATGCATCCCGGCAGCGAATGTCGAGCGGATCGGCGAGTAGTAGTCGCGGTTCTCAAGGCCCGGCTCGTCGTCCTCGTCCACCGGCGCGCGGTCCGGGTCGTTACGGGGGGCGAACTGGGTGGCCGCCCGCGCCGCGCTGTCGAAGGCGTAGCGCAGCGGGTTGGACAGAACGGCCACAGTGGACAGTGCCATCGCCGAGGACGGGTCACCCTTCACCTGGACGATGCCGTCGATGATGTCCAGATCGTCCGCCGAGCACTCCAGCGCGTCCGCGGCGATTCGAAGTGCTTTGGCGCGCACGTTGCGCGCCGCCAGTGCGACCGCGTTGCCGCTCATGACTGCGGCCCGGGAGGCGAAGGTGCCCACCGCATAGCCGAATCTCCGGGTGTCGCCGGTCGTCACGGCGACATCGTCGAGGGGTACGCCGAGTTCCTGCGCGACGATCTGGGCGAAGACGGTCTCGTGACCCTGCCCCTGGCTCGTCAGGCCGGTGGATACCAGCACCCGCCCCGAATTCTCCACCTGGACGTGCCCGCCCTCGTAGGGGCCGACTCCCGTTCCCTCGACGTAGCAGGCCATGCCGATTCCGACCGTGCGGCCTTCGGCGGCGGACTGCTCGCGGATGGTCTCGAAGTCGTCCCAGCCGACGAGCTCGCGGATCATCCGCAGCAGCTCGGGGTAGTCGCCGGAGTCGTAGATCAACGGCCGGCCGTCCTGGAACGTCAGGCCGGGGTCGTAGGGGAACTCGTCAGGCTGGATCAGGTTCCGCTCGCGCACCAGGGTGCGGTCCAGGCCGAGCTCGTCGGCGATCCGGTCCATCGTGCGTTCCATCGCGAAGCAGCCCTGTGGCCGCCCGGCTCCGCGATACGGCGTCACGATCACGGTGTTGGTGTAGAGGCTGTCGACGGCGCAGCGGTACGCGCGCGGCTTGTACGGCCCCAGCAGCTGGGTGGAGGTGATGATCGGGACGATGATCCCGTACGGCGTGTAGGCGCCGTGGTCGTGCCAGATGCGTACGTCCAGGGCCAACAGCCGCCCGTCGTCGTCGTACCCCGCCGTGATGTCCTGGATCTGGCCGCGCTCATGCGCGGAGGAGATGAAGTGCTCGCGGCGGTCCTCGACCCACTTGACCTCGCGGTCGAGCAGGCGCGCTGCCCACGGAACCAGGAGTTCCTCCGGCCACGGGTGCACGATCTTCACCCCGAAACCTCCGCCGACGTCGGGCGCGATCACCTCGACCTTGCCCGGTGGCAGGTCCAGCTTCGCGGCTATTGCGGCGCGCACCGACGTCGACGTCTGGGTGGAGCTGTAGACCCGCAGCGAATCGTCCTGGGCGTCCCAGCGGGCGTAGACACCGCGGCCCTCCAGCGGCATCGACGCGCTGCGCTCGATGGTCTGGGTGAACCGCACGGTGCGTGGGGCGCGGGTCATCTCGGCGTCGACGTCACCGGTCTCCTGCACGAGATGAGCCGCGACGTTGTCCGGCAGGTCGGCGTGCACGAGCAGGTTGCCGTCCCGCGCTGCCGGCAGCCCCACGACCGGCGGCAGCGGCTCGTAGGAGACGTCGATCAGCCCGGCGATGTCCTCGGCGACGTACCGGTCGGTGGCAACCACCATCGCGATCGGCTCACCCACATGGCGGACGATCCCGTCGGCCAGCGCGTACGCCGTCCGCCCCGCGGTCAGGGCGGGATGCGGGATCAGCAGCGGCAGCGGCTCGGCCAGCGGCCCGTCGAGGTCGTCGTAGGTGTAGATGCCGACGAGACCCTCGACGTCCAGCGCGGCGCTGACATCGATGTCCCGGACCCGGGCATGCGCGTGCGGACTGCGGACGAAGGCCGCAGCCAGCGCAGTGCGCCCGAGGTCGTCGAGGTAGCGCCCGCGGCCGGTGGTCAGCCGCGCATCCTCGCGGCGCTGGACCGGCTCACCGAAGATCTGTGTCACTGGGCGGCCTCAGCGGCGGTTGCCTTCAGTTCCGCGGC
The DNA here is from genome assembly GCA_013695665.1 of Geodermatophilaceae bacterium. Taxonomy (GTDB): domain Bacteria; phylum Actinomycetota; class Actinomycetes; order Mycobacteriales; family Geodermatophilaceae; genus JACCTY01. The sequence goes on from JACDAB010000125.1 coordinate 10,516, forward strand.
CCGCAGGACAGCCGCCTTGATGTTCTGGTAGCCGGTGCACCGGCAGAGGTTGCCGCTGATGATCTGGGTGGCCTCCTCCTCGCTCGGGTCGGGGTTGTCCTCCAGCGCTGCCGCGATCGTGCAGAGGAAGCCGGGCGTGCAGAAGCCGCATTGCAGCGCATGGCACTCGGTGAACGCCTGCTGCACCGGGTGCTTCGTACCGTCCGCGGCCGCGAGCCCCTCGACCGTCGTGATGGCGGCACCGTCGGCACTGACCGCGAAGAGCAGGCACGACCGCACCGGTTTCCCGTCCAACAGCACGGTGCAGGCGCCACACACTCCGTGCTCGCAGCCGACATGGGTACCGGTCAGGCCGAGGTCGTGCCGGATCGC
>JACDAB010000132.1 GCA_013695665.1 Geodermatophilaceae bacterium
CCCGAACGCCGGGCCGTGCTCGAACTCCTCGCCGGCGGTGCCGCGTGAGCGCGTCGGCGACGCTCGGACCCACCGCGCTGCCGGCCCTCGGCCCGAGCCGGGCGGCCCGGCGACCTGCCACTGCCGAGCGGGTGCTGGATTCAGGACTGCGGGTCATCGCCGTACGCCGAGCCGGTGTCCCTCTCGTGGAACTGCGGCTGCGCATCCCCTTCGCCGGGCGCGCCGCCGCGCACCGCGCACGGGTCTCCCTGCTGTCCAGCAGCATGCTGCTGGGGACGGCGGGGCGCTCGGAGCTGGACCTGGCCCACGCCCTGCAGGAGGTCGGCACCGAACTGGCCGTCAGCAGCGACGCCGACCGGTTGCTGGTCGGCGGCGCCGTCCTGCGGTCCGGGCTCCCCGTGCTGCTGGACCTGCTCGCGGACCTGCTGACCGCGGCGTCGTACCCGCCTGCCCTGGTGGACGGTGAGCGGCAACGACTGATCGAGCACGTGCAGATGGCCGCGTCGCAGCCCGACGTCATCGCGCGGATGGCCCGGGCCAAGCGGCTCTTCGGCGAGCATCCCTACGGCCAGGTGCTCCCCGCGGTCGACGACGTGGCGGAGCTGACCGCGCCCGCCCTGCGGCGGTTGCACCGCAGCCGGGTGCAACCAGGCACCAGCACGCTCGTACTGGTCGGGGATCTGTCGCCCGGCCGCACGGTCGATGCCGTCGAGCGGGCGCTGGCCGGCTGGACCTCCGGTGCTGCGCCGGTCACGACCGCTGCGCTCCCGCGGGTGGACGTCGGGCCTATTGTCCTCGTCGACCGGCCGGGCTCGGTCCAGTCCAGCCTGCGCCTGGCCGGCGGGTCCTGCGGACGCACCGATCCGGGCTACCCGGCGATGCAACTCGCCAATCTGGTCTTCGGTGGCTACTTCTCCTCCCGTTACGTGGAGAACATCCGTGAGGACAAGGGCTACACGTATACGCCGCGCAGCAGCATCAACCACAGCCAGGCCGGCTCGGCGTTCTACGTCGATGCCGATGTGTCCACGAACGTGACGGCGCCGGCCCTGCTGGAGACCCGCTACGAGCTGGGACGGATGGCGACGCTCGCCGTGGGGCAGCAGGAACTCGACGACGCGCGGCAGTACGCGCTCGGCAACCTCGCGTTGTCCACCGCCACCCAGGCGGGCCTGGCCAGCACGTTGATCGGCCTGGCCGGGCACGGCCTGGGGCTGGACTGGCTGGCAACCCACCGCCGTGCCTTGCTCGAGGTCACCGTCGATGACGTGCTGGAGCAGTCGCACTCCTACCTGGCACCGGCCCGGCTGATCACCGTGATCGTCGGGGACGCCGCGGCGGTCCAGTCGGGGCTGGCCACGCTGGACCAGGTCGAGGTGGGGTGAGCGCCACCTCACCTGACCGCCGCCCGCTGCTGTCGCGTGCGGTCCACGATCGGGCCGGCATCCGGCGCCGGGATGACGATTGGCTCGCCGCGGCCTGGGGTGGTGCACAGGTTCTCGTCGTGGACCCGGACTACACGGTCCCGATCGTGGAGACCGCCGACGGGCCCCGGCTCCAATGGCGGTCGACGTCCACCCTGGACAGGGACGACGGACACGTCTTCCTGGGTGAGTACGACGCAACGGCTTACGCCGGGGTTCGTGGAACCCGCGACCTGGCCGCCGATCGGTGGCTCGGGCTTCGTGAGGTCGGGGCGGACCTACCCGAGGTCGAGGCGGGTCTCCTGGTCGAGGCGATCGCGCTGGCCCAGTGGCACGACCGGCACGTGTTCTGCCCGCTGTGCGGGCGGGTTACGACATCCGAGCAGGCCGGTTGGGTACGCCGCTGCGACCAGGGGCATCAGCAGTTCCCGCGGACCGATCCGGCCGTCATCATGCTGGTCCACGACGGCGGGGACCGTTGCATCCTGGGCCGCCAGGCGGTGTGGCCTCCCGGCCGGTTCTCCATCCTGGCCGGTTTCGTGGAGCCGGGGGAGTCAGCCGAGGCCGCGGTCGCCCGCGAGGTGTTCGAGGAGGTCGGGGTCGCGGTGACCGACGTGCGCTACGCGGGCAGTCAGCCGTGGCCGTTTCCCGGTTCGTTGATGCTTGGGTTTACCGCGGAGGTCACCGGCGACCCGACGTTGCACATCGACAACGACGAGATCGCCGAGGCGCACTGGCTGACGAGGAGCGAGGTTGCCGATCAGCCCGCCTTCCGGCGGCTGCCCCCGCCGCTGTCCATCGCCCACCGCATCATCACCGACTGGCTGGACGGCGTACTCCCGTGAGTATCAATCTGAGGGCCGAATGAGGTCGTCGTGCCACATCTGCGCATCCGGGACCTGAACCTGTAACTGCGAGGAGCACGGCCCGGCCGCGGGAAGTACCCCGGCTACTGGAAGGACCTCATCGAGCAGGTCAAGGCGAACAATGCCGTGAACCCATCATGGACGGTGGCGGACCTGCGCCGCATCCCGGGTGCGGAGTGGCTGATCGTCAACGACTCGGGGCACGCCGTCCACTACGAGCAGCCGGCACTCGTCGGTGGCCGCATCGCCGACTTCCTCCGGCGGCCTGCGTGAGTGCCACGATCAGAGTCGGCTCAGCAGCGCCGGGTGTTGCTGGTCGTCGGTGCGGATCACGACGTCGGCGATGCCGGCCGGATCGACTTCGTCGACGTAGCGGCCGAAGGCCGGCAGGGTCCAGTGCTCGTCCTGCGGCGTTCGCCGGGCCAGCGCGGCGGCTCCGACGCTGACGTGCACGGTCAGGTCGAAGGGCAGATCCCG
>JACDAB010000141.1 GCA_013695665.1 Geodermatophilaceae bacterium
TCGTGAACCTATGGGCCAGCTGGTGCGGCCCATGCCGCGAGGAGATGCCGGTCCTGCAAGCCGCCCACGAGCAGTACGGCGAGCGGGTGCAGTTCCTCGGCGTCGACACCAAAGACACCAACGATTCGGCGGCGGACTTCCTCGGCATCCTCGGCGTCACCTACCCTCAGGTCGCCGACGCCGACGGCGAACTGCTGAACCATCTCGGCCTACCTGGACTCCCCGTCACCGTCGCACTCGACCCCGACGGGCGCGTCGCAGACACCCACGTCGGACAGCTGGACACCGAATCGATCGACGACCTGATCACCAGCGTCTTGCCCTAACCACCCCAGCGCCCCACGAGCGATCCGTCAACGACCCGGTCCTAACGAGAAGGGACTGATCACTGATGCCAAGAGCCGAGGGCCCTGAGCTGCTCGCCGGCTGCACCTGCTGCCCAGGAGCCGCTGCGGCGGTCGCCGAGATCGTCTGGGCACTGGTGGACCGGTGCTGCAAGTCGGGCCCCCAGGTTCGGCTCTGGCGGGGCCTCGACTGCTCGCGGGCACTGGTTTACGGCTGGAGCGGTCAAGGTTGGAGTCGCGGACGAGCCCGTCGAGGGGGGCCACCTCGCGACCGCCGCGGCTTCGGGGGTAGCGATCCCAGCTGGGGCGTGGCTTCCGCAATCATGCGTCTCGGCGGTCGGATGCCCCTTGGAGACGCCGCGCTCGTGCTGCTGCCCGTCGTCTTCGCCGTCGCGGTCGTCCAGACGGTCGCCGAGGAGACTCCGCACGAGCAGAAGATCCCGTCCTCGACATTCAGCCGGCCACGACGCCGGCACACCTAGGAGGGCCTAGCGAAACGGCTAGCGAAACTCCAGCTACATGTTGACAAGCACGAAGGCCCCGATGTGAATGGCGGGGCCTTCGTGGGACGGTTCTAGCTCAGCTACAAGTTTCCTTGCAGCACGTGCAACTGCATTGCTCGCAGCCGCAACAGGCTTCGTTCTTCATCCGGTCACCTCCTCATCTCCGGTGGGCACCATCGCCCCGGCGCGGGGTCCGGGGGAGCGTCGCTCGGCAAGGCGTCGGCCATGCGTACGAGATCAGCGCGCAGCGCGGTCAGTTGGGTTAGTTCGCGGTCGATCTCGGTGATCCTTTCGCGGAGTAGCTGCTCGGCGGGTTCGCATGGGCACCTGCCGGTGTCGCGCACGGACAACAGGTCCGCGATGTCTCGCAGTCGCAGCCCGAGCCGTTGCGCGCCTTGGATGAATCTGAGGCGGTCTACGTCTGTCTCGCCGTAGCGGCGGTGGTCGCTCACCGTTCGGGGTGCCGGTGGTATCAGCCCGGACCGCTCGTAGTAGCGGATGGTGTCGGGAATCACCACATGCAGCCGCGAGCCGTCGGGCATCAGCGCATCGACGAACGGTGTGGACAGATCCAACCGGCGACCCGACGTTCGGAGCATCAGCTCGACCAGATCGGCGATCTGCCCGGCGGTCATGATCGTCGTCGTCAATTCGCTGCGCCCGTGCCTGGCCACGAAGACCCTGCCGGGTTCGTTAACCCAGATCTCCTCGATCTCCGGGTCGTCGAGGTATCGCTGCAGCGCCCCGAACCCTGCGACCTGTTCGAGCACCGCGCGCGCGGCGAAGCGAGAGTCACCCACCGGTGGCAGCGACGAGGACAGTGACCGGTCCTCGTAATCGGCGATGACCTCGTCGACCAGGGTTCCGATCTGGCCCGGATCGCGCCACGGATCCAGGCCACGGCGCCGGATGAGCTCACGCACCTCGGCGTCGATGATGTCCATCGCGCTCGTCGTCACAGCCATGGAATCACCCGCCCGCTGACAGTGCGCGAAGCCTACGGTTCACCCTCGCCCGCCGCTATGCCTTCGATCGAACTGTGGACAACCGAGCGGGCGTGGACAGGCGGACCAGCCCAACCCGGTACCGTGGCGGGCATGGCTCCCAAACTCAGGCGCGCCGGTCGCCAGGACCGGCCCAGCAGGGCCATGCGCGTGATCGGCAATCTGTTGATCGTCGTGCTCACGCTGGCCGTCGGTGCGATGGTCGTGTTGCTGGTGCTCGACCCCCGCGGCGCGGTGGGCGCCGACGCCGAGGGCCAGGACATCGGAGCCATCCCGACGACGGCTCCCACGACTCCGCCGCCCACGACGACGCCCACCCCCACCCCGACCCCGCCACCCCCGATGAGCCTGGCCGGTGCCTGTGGCGCTCTCCTCCCCATGTTGGAACGGGTCGAGGAGGTCCGGTTCGACTACGTCAACAACAAGGACGATCTGGAACCAGGGGTCGTCAGCGCGGTCACGACCGACCTGCAGAGCATCCGCGACCTGGCCCCCACCGAACTAGCGACGACGATCGACCCGCTGCTGACAGTCATGAACGCCTTTACCGCCTCCCTCACCGGCTCTGATAATCCGGTGCTCGACCTCGACGCCGCTACGGCCAGCGAGGACGCCATCCAGGAGCAGTGCATCCAGTAGGCACGCCTACTCGTAGAGGACGTACTCGGGCAACGGCATGAGGGCCAGCACCTGCTCCGGAGTCATCAGCGGACCCCCGGTGCGCAGGTCCTCGTCGTAGAACAGCTTGAACCCGGGATGGACATGCGCCGGCTTGGCCTCCATCAACCGGTACCAGGTGTTCTCCTTCTCGGCCTGGCTCCCGATGCCGTCGACGCTTTTGATCGGCACCACACCCGGATGCGGCAGCAGAAGCTGCTCATCGATCACCACCGAGGCCGCGACCTGGTGGTAGACCATCACCTTCTCCGGCAGATTCCCCTCAGCGACGATGCGCGCCAGGTAGGTCGCAACAGTGTCCAGCTCCGCACCCGTCGTCTGCCCGTACACCTCCCCCGGGATTCCCGAAGGCCCCACCGCCCATTCGGGATCCAGCGCCACCCCGACGTCGGGCTCGCGGAGCCACTTCTCGTACGCCTGTACCTCCGGCAGGAAGTCCGCGCGCCCGGGCTGGATGTTCAGCAGCAACAATGCGCCGGCGCGCCGAGCGGCATCGAGGTGCTCCTGGATCAGTTCCTCGGACGAACGGCCGCTGTAGTCGCCCTCGGCCGTCGGGAACGGATGCGCGATCGTCGCGATCAGCTCGAAGACCGGAAGCACGGGCCGGTCGCCGGCGTATGGAGTCGCCTGCTCGACGATCTGCCCCGCTGCCGCATCGAGATCGCCGGTCAGCCGCCCGAGCGCGAGTGAGCTCGGATGACCCGAGAAACCGATCAGCCGGTACGTCGGGAATATCGTCCGCCCGCCGCCGGGTAGCTCCGGAACCGGAGGCGCGGTCGTCGTGCTGGGAGTCACCGACGTGGTCGGTGTGGACGTGGCCGGAGCGGACGTGACCGGTCCTGATGTGGACGCCGCGTCGGTGCTCGTCTCGGCGTCCGACCGTTGGGAGCCTTGTGTGCCGTTGCCGGCCGACGTGCAGGCAGGCACCGCGACGACCGCGGCCACCAGGATCGCGCAGGCGCGACCTCGATGCTCAGCGCTTGAGCGCATATTCCTTGAGCAGACCCCTGCTGATGATCATCTTCTGGATCTCACTGGTCCCCTCCCCGATCAGCAGGAACGGCGCCTCCCGCATGAGCCGCTCGATCTCGTACTCCTTGGAATAACCGTAGCCGCCGTGGATGCGGAAGGAGTCCTGGGTGACCTCGACGCAGTACTCGCTTGCCAGCAGCTTGGCCATCCCGGCCTCGACGTCGTTGCGCTCGCCCGCGTCCTTGAGCCGGGCGGCGTTGACCATCAACATGTGGGCAGCCTCGATCTTCGTCCCCATCTCGGCGAGCTTGAACGCGATCGCCTGATGTTCCGCGATCGGTTTGCCGAAGGTCTCCCGTTGCTGGGCGTAGGCGATGGCCAGCTCGAACGCCCTGATCGAGATTCCGCAGGCGCGGGCCGCGACGTTGACCCGGCCGACCTCGACACCGTCCATCATCTGGTAAAAACCGCGGCCGGGTTCACCGCCGAGGATCGCCGTCGCCGGGATCCGGTAGCCATCGAAGATCGCCTCGGTCGAGTCGACGCCCTTGTAGCCCATCTTGTCCAGCTTGCCGGGGATCGTCAGGCCCGGGCTCACCTCTCCGACGCCGGCCGGCTTCTCGACCAGGAAGGCCGTCAGGTTCCGGTACGGCGAGGGCGTGCCCAACTCGGTACGCACCAGGGTGGCGATCAGCGTGGAGGTGCTGCCGTTGGTCAGCCACATCTTCTGGCCGTCGATGACATAGTCGTCGCCGTCGGGGACCGCCCGGGTCGTGATGGCGGCGACATCGGAGCCCAGGCCCGGCTCGGACATCGAGAACGCCCCACGCACATCGCCGGTGGCCATCTGCGGCAGCAGCCGCCGCCTCTGCTCGTCGGTCCCGTGCTGGGCAAGCATGTAGGCCACGATGAAGTGCGTGTTGATGACCCCCGACACGCTCATCCAGCCGCGGGCGATCTGCTCGACGACAAGGGCGTAGGTCAGCAGCGACTCGCCCAGTCCGCCGTACTCCTCCGGGATGGTCAGGCCGAACAGGCCCATCTCCTTCATCCCGTCGACGATGTCCTGCGGGTAGGCGTCCTCGTGCTCGAGCTTCGTCGCGTGCGGGAGGATCTCCTTGTCAACGAACTGCCGGACAGTAGCCAGGATCTCCTGCTGGATCTCGGTCAGACCGGCGGTCTGGGCCAGTCGAGGCATGGGCTTCCTCTCCGGCGGGTCGGCGGACCGCGCCTTCGTGCAGTATCGCCGACGACCGGCGGCGCGAAGGACAGTGGCCCTTCCACCCCGCGGATCACGATGCGGCGAAAGGTGCCGCTCACGGCGCCTGAGTGACACCCTTCGCGACAACCTGTGCGAAGCCCTGAGATGCTGGCCGCAGTGACTCCGGCGGCGACGGGTCAGCTCTCCGGCGGGGTGAACAGCTCCCTCCGGCTCAATCCCGCTGCCCGGCCCTTCGCCGCGACGACGAGAGCCATCTTGCGTGAGGCCTCGTCGATCATCTCCTCGCCGAGCATCGCCGAGCCCTTCTTGCCACCGGCCTCCGACGTCGCCCACTCGTAGGCGTCCAGGATCAGCTCGGCGTGCTCGTAGTCCTCCTGACTCGGCGCGTAGATCTCATTCGCGGCGTCGATCTGGCCCGGGTGCAGCACCCACTTGCCGTCGAAGCCCAGCATCGCCGACCGCTTGGCGACCTCCCGGAATGCCTCGACATCACGCACCTGCAGGAACGGCCCGTCGATGGCCTGAACGCCGCGTGCCCGGGCGGCCATCAGGATCTGCATGAGGATGTAGTGGAACGGATCGGCCGGGTAGTCCGGATGCAGCGCCCCGACGACGAGTGACTTCATGTTGATGTTCGCCATGAAGTCCGCGGGTCCGAAGATGATCGTCTCGATCCTGGCGCTGGCGAAGGCGATCTCGTTGACGTTGATCAGGCCCTGCGCCGTCTCGATCTGCGCCTCGATCCCGATCCGGCCCTGCTCCAGGCCGATCGTCTTCTCGATCTGGAGCAGCAGCATGTCCAGCGCCCGCACCTGGGCTGCGTCGGCGACCTTGGGCAGCATGATCGCGTCCAGGTTCGCCCCGGCTCCCTCGACCACCTCGACCACGTCGCGGTAGGTCCACTCCGTCGTCCAGTCGTTGACCCGGACCACCCGGATCCGCTCCCCCCAGCCGCCCTCGTTCAGGGCAGCCACGATGTTCTTGCGCGCGCCCGACTTCGCCAACGGGGCACAGGCATCCTCCAGATCCAGGAACACCTGGTCCGCCGGCAATGCCTTGGCCTTCTCCAGGAACCTGAGGTTGCTGCCCGGAACGGCCAGGCACGAACGACGGGGGCGGAGCTCGGCCACTAACGTCTCCTCGGGGCACTGGAATGCGGTCGGGTCAGATGCTAGGGGAGCGTGGATGGACCGTACGGTCGTGATCACCGGCGCCAGCGCGGGGATCGGCGCCGAGGCTGCGGTCGAGCTGGCTCGGCGCGGCGACCATGTCGTCCTGGTCGGCCGGAATCCGGGCAAGCTGGCCGCCGTCGTCGACCGCATCCGCGCCGATTCCGGGTCCACCCCGGACAGCTACGTCTGCGACTTCGCCGTACTGGCGGACGTACGCCGGACCGGGGACACGATCGCGGCTGCGTACGACGTGATCGACGTGCTCGCCAACAACGCGGGGCTCATCGCGAAGAAGCAAGAGTCCACAGTGGACGGTCACGAGGTGACGATTCAGGTCAACCACCTCGCCCCGTTCCTGTTCACCTCGCTGCTCCTCGAGTCCGTCAGAGCCGCCCCGGAGGGGGTGATCATCACGACGTCGTCTGCCGCCCACACCCACGGGTGGCTCGATCCCGACGACCTGGACTTCCAGCGCCGACGGTGGTCGCGCTGGCGTTCGTATTCCGACTCGAAGCAGGCGAACATCCTCTTCACCACCGAGTTGACCTGGTTGCTGCGGCAGAGCTCCGTCGTCGCGACCTGTTTCCACCCCGGCGTCGTCCGGACGGATTTCGGTGACAGCACCGGGCTCTTCCGGCTGGCCAAGAAGCTCTCGCCGATCGGTTTCGTCTCCCCGTCACAGGGCGCCTCGACGCTGGTGCAACTGGCGACGACCGATGCCGGGCGCGACATCCCCGGCGGGTACTTCGACTCCGGCCAGGTATCGCGGCCGACCTCGCGGGCCGTCGATCCCGACCTGGCCGAGCGGCTGTGGACGGTCAGTGCCTCGCTGACCGCGCCCTAGGTTGCCGGTCCGGCCTCGACGCGATCCTCGCCGGAGCGCAGGACAAGGGCAAGTCCGGAGACGATGAGCACCAGGCCCGGCACCACCAGCAGCGCAGGCACTTGACCGAGCAGCACGAAGGCCAGCAGCGCCGCGCCGGGGACCTCGAGCAGGATCGCCATGCCGACCACGGTCGGCCCGACGCTGGACACCACCCGATTGAAGATGGTGTGGCCCAGCATCTGCGCGCAGACCGTGATGGCGAGGATCAGCAACCAGTCCCGCGCGGTGTACCCGACCAGTGGGACGCCGAAGGCCAGCGCCGCGACGGCAAGGAGGAGGGCGGCGGTGGTGTACGCGATCCCCGAGTACGCCGTTGTGCTCACCTCCTCGCGGACCGCCGCGCCGATCAGCACATACCCCGCGGCGAGGGCGCCTCCGAGCAGCGCGAGCAGGTCACCGGTCAGCGCCCGCGTCGACACGGTGATGTCGACGCCGGTGACCAGCGCAACCCCGACCAGGCCGAGCGCCAGCCCCAGCCAGATCCGCCCGGGCACGCGGTGCCCCGCCGCCCGCGCGGCCAGCGTGGTCCACATGGGCGTCGTGCAGACGAGGGCCGTCGAGGCGGCGACCGTGGTCATCGTGATGCTCGGCAGCCACGCGGCGAAATGCGCGGCCAGGAAAGCGCCGGAGAGCAGGCACATCATGAACTGCCGCCGCGACATCGGAACGCGACGCAGGCGGCTGACCGCACCGGGGAGCAGCAGGACGGCGCCGATGCCGTTGCGCCAGAACGCGATGCCCAGGGCCGGTGCCGCGGCCAGTGCGGTCAGTGGCGCCGACATCGACACGCCGAGCACGGCAATGGCGAGCAGGCCGAACTCCGTGCCCGTCGGCCTGACGAGGTGCCACTGGCCGACCCGGGCCTCGGCCACAAGCACCCCGTTCGTTGCTGATGTCGTCCCTGTCTGCCGCCTACCATGCTGCCGCATGGGGCAGTCCGTGCCGCCGCCGCTTGTCGCCGCGGCGATGAAGAAGGTGGCGCTGGTCTGGCTGGCGCCGCTCGGCGGGCCGGCAGTGGCCGCCTGGCTGCTGTGGCAGGACGGTTCGGCGTACGTCGTCGGCGGTCCCGGCGAGCAACCCCTGACCGGTATCGCGCCTGGTCGGCCCGCGCTCGTCACGGTGGCCTCCCCCGACACGCACAACCGGCTCCTCACCTGGGTCGCGGACGTGCAGCAGGTCGATCCGGGCAGCCAGGAGTGGGGCCGGATAGTGCCCCAGCTGCTGGCGAAGAGGCTGAGCGCCGCGGCCGACGCCACGGCCCGCTGGGCGGGGTCCGGCCGGGTGCTCCGGCTGAGTCCCACGGGCGAGCTGACCGAGGTCGGCGAGACACTGCCGACTACCGATCTGGCCGCCCCCCCGGTGCCGACACCGGCGACGACGGCGTACCGGATGCCGCGCCGGCGTCACCGGAGTCCTCGGCAGAGTCCTCGGTGACCCGGCGAAGCCGCTCCCAAGGCAGCATCGACAGGAGCGCCACCACATGGGGCAGGAAGATGATGGTGATGGCGGCGTAGGTCATCAGGTGGAAGCCGAGCAGGAACGCGACGACGGCCACCCTGGCCCGGCCACTGCGGGCCAGCAGGATCAGCGGGCTGAGCAGCTCGAAACCCAGCAACAGCCACTGGGCCCCGACCAGCAGGTTCGGAACGTCGAGGGTCCAGTCCGCCCACATCGTCCCGCGCCGGATCACCGCGCGGGTCAGGGTCGCCCCGGTGACCCAATCCCAGCCGCCGAAACGGACCTTGGCCCACGCGGCGAAGAAGTAGGTCAGCACGACCGCGACCTGGACGCAGCGCAGAGCCCATCCCGCCGCCTCCGACCGGCCCCGATCCCGCCATCGGGCCACCCCCACGGTCGGCAGCACCGCCAGGGCGACCAGGAAGGCGAACCGATCGTGATCCACCTTCCCGTAGGACATCGCGATGACCATCCACTCGAAGTACAGGAGGAATACGAGTGCACCCAGCAGCCGCGGCGAGCGGCCGGTCGCGGCGAGCAGCGCGGTGACGATCAGAGCCCACTGCACGCCGAGCACGACCAGCCGGGTCGGGAGCGGAAGGTTCAGCAGACCGCCGACCACCAGCGGCTGGTAGAGCTCCGTCGGGACATCGGCGTGCCAGGCCACCCAGGGCGTGGTGAGCAGCACGTCGACCGGGATGAAGAGGTAGACCACGACCCGGAACACCGCGAATCGGGCCATCGGCAGAGGCTCGGTCCACCACCGTCCGAGACGCCTCATGGCACCGGCTCCGGCGTGGTGTCGTCGGCGTCCCAGGCAGCCAGGACGGTGTCGCTGTACTGCCCGGTCGCGGCACCAGCGCGCAGTTCGTACCGGCGTACGACGATCTCGATCCGGATCAGTGGAGGCCGGTCGGGGTTGCGCCGGACGTAGGACTGGGCGATCAGCTCGAGCAACGACGGATCGGCGATCAGCCGTGGGAGCTGGCCCTCGATCTCGGCCCGCCGCAGGCCGGTGTCGGCGTCGGCGATGGGGCCGCGGACACCTGCCGCGGTGATGGCATCGATCCGGGTCGAGTTGACGGGGACGTCGGTTCCGCTTCTGGTGGAGTACATCCGGAACGGTCCGAACGGAAAGGCGCTGTCCTGACCCCAGACGGTGCCGGCGGTGGCAAGGACCAGTACGACGGCAGCGGCCAGCAACCGGACTGCGCGCCCCGTCGTACCGAGCGTGGTGTCACGGTCGGTCGCGGCAACACGCATGCGGCGCAGCCTAGGAGGTGCTCACCCGACTCGGTCCGCCGGCGGCGTCGCCCTAGTCGGTGAGTTCTCCGACGAGCCGGTCGATCACGGCATCGCGCGCGGCCGTGTCCACGGCCTCGCCGTAGCTCCAGATACCGAGGCAGGCAACCGCGCTGCCGGCGGTACGACGATCCGCCGTGACAGGCCCGGGACGGTGTAGACCCCGGAGATCTGCAGGTCACGGGAGTCCAGGTCTCCGGCGTCGGGCAGGTCCCGCGGTGCGAGCAACAGATCACGGGCGCGCGCCCGGGCGTCCAGCGTCGCGGAGAAGATGCCGTCCCCCGCCCTTGACATGTGACTAAACGGTCACCTATCTTCGGTGCATGGATGCGGTGTTCAGGGCCCTCGCCGATCCGACCCGGCGGAGTCTGCTCGACGAGCTGTTCCGGGAGGACGGGCAGACGTTGAGCGCCCTGGCCGAACGCTTCTCGATGTCGCGATTCGGGGTGATGAAGCACCTGAAGCTGCTCGAGGAGGCGGGCCTGGTGCTCAGCAGGCGCCGGGGCCGCGAGAAGCTCCACTTCCTGAACCCGGTTCCCATCCGGCTCGTCCACGACCGTTGGGTGAGCAAGTACGCCGAGCCCTGGGCGGCCGCGCTCAGCGGGCTCAAGACCAGACTGGAGAGTCCCATGGAGAAGGTTTTCGAGATCTACATCCGCACCACCCCGGAGCGTCTGTGGGAGGCGATCACCGACAGCGAGATCAGGGGCAAGTACAACTTCGGCTCGGAGATCACCTCGGACTGGACTCCCGGTTCCCGCTTCGAGATGCGGCACCCCGCCGGCGGGCTGCTGGGAGAAGGCGAGAATCTCGAGGTCGACCCCCCGCGCCGGCTCGTGCAGAGCATGGTCGCGCTGTGGAGCGAGGACGTGAAGAGCGAAGGAACGTCCCGGGTCACCTGGGAGATCGAGCCCGTCGGTGATTCGTGCCGGCTCACCGTCACCCACGACGAGTTGCGCGAGGGAGCCAACAACGAGCTGTACGGCGGCTGGCCGATGATCCTCTCCGGGCTGAAGACCTGGCTCGAGACCGGCCAGTTGCTGACCACGCCCGGGTCGCTGATGTACAGCTGATCCGGCCCGGGCCGCTCCTGCCCGGTCCCGCCGCGACGGTAGCCTGCGCTCGTGGCATCGGCGACGAGGGTGTTCTGCTCCCGGCTGAGCGGGGTCGCCGTCTTCGATCCCAACGGCGACCAGATCGGCAAGGTCCGCGACGTCGTGGTGACGCTGCGCCTGGATCATCAACCTCCGCGGATGCTCGGCCTGGTCGTGGAGATCCAGCAGCGCCGCCGCATCTTCCTGCCCATCGATCGGGTGACCGCCTTCGAGGCCGACGCCGTCCTGCTGGGGACCGGCACCCTCAACCTCAAGCGGTTCGAACAACGCTCGCGGGAGACCCTCGTCCTGGCCGAGCTCCTGGATCGGCGGGTGACCCTCGTGGACGGCGGCGGGGCGGTCTCGGTGAGCGACGCGGCGATCGAGCCGGCCCGCAACCGGGACTGGCTCCTCACCAGGCTCGCGGTGCGGGAGATCACCGGTAAGCGGATCACTCGGCGCGGACACGTCCGGCAGGTCGAGTGGGATGCGGTCATCGGCCTGTCCCTGGCCTCGGCGGATCAGGGCGCGCACAGCCTGCTCGCCGTCTACGAGGACATGAAGGCAGCCGACGTCGCCAATGCGATGCGCGAGCTGCCCGAGGACCGCCGTCAGCAGATCGCCGAAGCGTTCACCGACGGTCGGCTCGCCGATGTGCTGGAGGAGCTTCCCGAAGAGGACCAGGTCGAGATCATCGGGCGGCTGCAGGGGGCCCGGGCCGCCGACGTACTGGAGGCGATGGATCCCGACGACGCGGCGGACCTGCTCGCGGAGTTGCCGGCCCTCGAGCGGGAGCGGCTGCTCGCGTTGATGGAACCGGAGGAAGCCAAGCCGGTACGGCAGCTGATGGCGTACTCGGAGGACACCGCTGGTGGCCTGATGACCAGCGAGCCGGTCATCCTGGCCCCGGACGCGACGATCGCCGAGGCGCTGGCCCGCGTCCGTGAGCCGGAACTCAGCGCCGCCCTGGCCACCCAGGTGTACGTCGTCCGCCCGCCGGTCGCCACGCCCACGGGGACCTTCCTCGGGCTGGTGCACATTCAGCGGCTGCTGCGCGAACCTCCATCCAGCCTGGTCAGCGGCATCATCGACGATGAGCTGGATCCACTGACGACCGGGACGTCGATGCCTGCGCTGACCCGCTACTTCGCGACGTACAACCTCGTGGCGGCACCGGTCGTCGACGCCGAGAACCGCCTGGTCGGCGCGGTCACCGTCGATGACCTCCTGGACCGCCTGTTGCCCGAGGACTGGCGGGAGGACCGCGATGACTGAACCCCGCGCGGCACGGGCCGTCCGGCTGGACCAGCCGCGGGAGCCGCGCAGGTTTGTCCCGCGGCTCAACAGCGATGCATTCGGCCGGTTCAGCGAGCGGATCGCCCGGTTCCTTGGAACCGGGCGTTTTCTCGCGTATCAGACCGGATTGGTCGCCATCTGGATCATCCTCAACCTCACCGCGTTACGGCTGCAGTGGGACCCCTACCCCTTCATCCTGCTCAACCTCGTCTTCTCCACCCAGGCCGCGTACGCTGCGCCGCTGATCCTGCTCGCGCAGAACCGGCAGGCCGACCGGGACCGGGTCACGATCGAGGAGGACCGCCAGCGCGCGCTGGCCGCCAAGGCCGACACCGAGTACCTCGCCCGCGAGCTTGCCGCGGTGCGGATCGCCATCGGTGACCTGGCGACCCGGGACTACATCCGCTCGGAGCTGGCCCGGCTGGTCGATGACGCCCCCGACCGGCGGGGTCAATAGCGGCTCAGGCCAGGCCGTTGACCAGCGCCGCGGTACCGCCGGCCACCAGGAGTACCAGGAGGAACGGGGCTCGGAGCAGCAGGGCGAGGAAGGCCGCCCCCAGCCCCGCGGCCCGCGCGTCGAGGACGAGGGCCGAACCGTCGGTGAATGCCTGCACGACCACGAGCGCCGCCAGCAGGGCCGCCGGCACGAGCTCGACCGCCCGGCGTACGGCGGGGCGCTCGAGGATGGCCGGTGGAGCCGCCAGCCCGATGTACTTGAGCAGATAGCAGCACAGACTGGCCACCAGCACGACCGTCCAGATCACCGGCGGCTCCCGACGAACGCGAGCCCGACCGCCGCCGCCGCGAGCATCACCTGCAGCCCGGGCGCCACCACCGGGGTGAGCACCAGTGCGATCAGCGCTCCGCCGGCCGCCACCACGCGATCGGTGCCGCTGTGTCGCAACCGCGGCCACAGCAGCGCCAGAAACGCCGCGGGCACCACGGCGTCCAACGCCACCTGGGCACTGTCACCGAGCAGTCCCGAGCCCAGTGCGCCCGCCAGCGTGGAGAGGTTCCAGCCGAGGAACAGGCTGAGCCCGGTCACGGCGTAGGCCAGCCGCAGCGCAGCGGTGGTCGGCGCCGCCAATGCCATCGCAGTGGTTTCGTCGATCACAGCGTGGGCGGCCACCGCTCGCCTGAATCCCCGCACGTCCAGCGGGGCGGCGAGTCGCAGGCCGTAGAGGGTGTTGCGGGCACCGAGCAGCACAGCGCTGGCCACCGCGGCGACCGGTGCGCCCCCCGCGCCAAGGACACCGACCAGCGCGAACTGCGAGGCGCCGGTGAACATCAGCAGACTCAGGGCGCACGTCTGCAGCACGCTCAGACCGGCCGACGTCGCCGCGGCCCCGAACGCGGCGCCGTACAGACCGACCGCGAGGCCGACACTGAGCGAGTCGCGGACCGTCCGTCGCCGCCAGTCCTCGGCCGCGCCACCGGGTCGGTCCAGTGCGGTCAGACCTCGCCGTCGAGCCGCTCGAGCAGGCACGTCAGGGTCGCCAGCTCGGAGTCGCTCAGCCGCCCGGTCATGTGCTCCTCGACGCCGCGAAGGTGGACCTTGGAGGCCTCCCTCAGCCGGGACAGTCCCGCCGGGGTGAGTACGGCGTAGGTGCCACGCGCGTCGTCCTCACACGCCTGCCGGGTGACGAGGCCGTCGCGAGTGAGCCGGTCGACAAGGCGGGTCAACCCGCTGCGGGACAGCAGGACGGCGTCGGCCAATCCGGTCATCCGAAGCCTCCGGTCAGGGGCCTCGGTCAGTTGGACGAGAACGTCGTAGGACGCGAGCGGGAGATCCTCCTCGCTCATGAGCTCGGCCTCGAGCCGGCGGCTGATCATCGAGTGGGCCTTCAGAAAGGACCGCCAGGCGATCATTCCGGCAGCCGAGGGAACCCGCACGTGCCCGATGTCTGCGACCGTCACGGGCCCGTCTCCGTCCGAGAGCGTTCGTCCATGGCGGGCATACTAGGACCGCACCCACGAACCCGGAGAGAGATGCCCCCTGAACCTGTACTGAGTCAGATCCGGGCCGCGCTGGCCACGGTCAACGATCCGGAGATCCGGCGCCCCATCACCGATATCGGCATGGTGGGTGACATCGAGATCGACGGATCCGGACGGGTCGGCGTCCAGATCTTCCTGACCGTGGCGGGGTGCCCGATGAAGGACACCCTGACCCGCGACGTGACCGGCGCGGTCTCCGCAGTTGCAGGGGTGGCCGGCGTCGATGTCCGGCTCGACGTGATGAGCCCCGAGCAGCGCAAGCAACTGCAGACCCTGCTGCGAGGTGACAACCCCGAGCCGGAGATCCCGTTCGCGAAACCGAATTCGCTGACGCGGGTCTACGCGGTGGCCTCGGGCAAGGGCGGCGTGGGCAAGTCCAGCGTCACGGTGAACCTGGCTGTGGCCCTGGCCGAGCGCGGCCTGTCAGTCGGTGTGCTCGATGCCGACATCTACGGCTTCTCCATCCCACGAATGCTCGGTGTCACCGGCAAGCCGACCCAGGTCGAGCGGATGATCATGCCGCCGCAGGCGCACGGCGTGAAGGTGATCTCGATCGGGATGTTCACCCCGGGCAACACCCCGGTGGTCTGGCGCGGGCCGATGTTGCACCGTGCCCTGCAGCAGTTCCTGGCCGACGTCTTCTGGGGGGACCTCGACGTCTTGTTGATGGACCTGCCGCCGGGGACCGGAGACATCGCCATCTCCCTGGCGCAACTGGTTCCCAGTGCTGAGATCCTGGTGGTGACGACGCCGCAGCAGGCAGCCGCAGAGGTGGCCGAGCGGGCCGGTTCGATCGCCACGCAGACCCACCAGCAGGTGGTTGGCGTGATCGAGAACATGTCCTGGCTGGAGCTGCCGGACGGCACCAGGATGGATGTCTTCGGCACCGGTGGCGGTCAGGTCGTCGCGGACGCGCTGACCCGCACGCTCGGCACGCCGGTGCCACTACTCGGCCAGGTACCCCTGGAACCGCAGCTGCGCCAGAGTGGCGACGACGGGGTTCCCCTGGTCCTGACCGACCCCGTCTCGGCGGCCGCCCGGGCGCTGCTCGGTATTGCCGACGCGCTGGCCGCCCGGCAACGCGGGCTCGCCGGTCGGTCCCTCAGTCTCACGCCCGTCGGCCGCTGAAGGTTCGCACCCCGCGCTCAGGTGGCGTCGGCGTCGTACGGCGGTGTCTCCCCGGCAGTCCGCAGCGGCGGGGCCGGGCGGCTCACGGCAGGTGCTCCTGCATCGGTCATCGTCGCGGACGTCGGTTTCGTGGTGCTGACCCGGCCGCTCCCGGACCTGGCGGCTCCGTTCGAGCGCTTGGTGAGCGGGGGCGGGTCGTCATCGAGCAGTTGCCGGCGGACGAACTCCCGCGGGTTGAGCGAGCCGAGGTCCAAGTCGGCGAAATCGTCCCCGAGCTCGTCGCGGATCTGCTCCCGGGCGCCGGTCACGAACCCCCGCACCTTCTTCAGGGCGCCGGAGGCGTCCTTCGCGATGCCGGGCAGCCGGTCGGGACCGAACACGAAGAGCGCGACGATCAGCAACAGGACGATCTCGCCCCATCCCAGGGAGCTGAACATGTCGCCTCCGGTCCTCGCTGCGGCCACTCACAGGGTAACCCGGCCGCAGCCCGCCGGGCCGTGAACTTATCTAGCCCGCAGGGTGGCCTGCACCTCCCGGGAATCCCCGCCGCGGACCAGGACGACTGTCACGGTGTCGCCGGGTCGGTTGGCATCCACCGCCACCACCAGCTCCTCGGAACTGCCGATGTCGATGTCGTCGATGCCGATGATGACGTCCCCGTCACGGATGCCGGCGGCCGCCGCCGCGCTGTTGTCCTCCACCGCCACGACGAGCGCTCCGTCGCGCGCGCCGTCGGTGACCGAGCGCGCGTTCACGCCGAGCGTCGCGTGGGTCGCCGTACCGCTGCTGATCAGCTGGTCGGCGATGTCGCGCGCGGTGTCGATCGGGATCGCGAAGCCCAGGCCGATGCTGCCGCTGCCCCCGCCGGCCGAACCCAGGCTGGCGATCGCGGTGTTGATCCCGACCACAGCACCGGAGCCGTCGACCAGCGCACCACCGGAGTTGCCCGGGTTGATCGCCGCGTCGGTCTGAATGGCGTTGATTACCGCATTGGTGTCACTGCCCTGGCCGGCCAGGCGGACCGGGCGGTTCAGCGCACTGACGATGCCGGAGGTCACGGTACTGGCCAGGCCCAGCGGCGAGCCGATCGCCACCACCGCGTCCCCCACGACGAGTGAGGAGGAGTCACCGAGGGAGGCGACCACCAGACCGGGGCGCTCGACCTTGATCACGGCGAGATCGGACAGCGGGTCGCGCCCCACGATGCGCGCCTCGGAGGCGGTGCCATCGGTGAAGATCGCGCGCACGGTCGCGTCGTCGCTGTCCGCAGCCTGCGACACCACGTGGTTGTTGGTGAGGATGTACCCGTCGTCGTCGATGACCACACCTGAGCCGGTGCCGCCACTGTCGCCGAGCCGGACCTCGATCGACACCACCGCCGGCAGCAGCCGCTCGGCAATGTCGGAAATCGAACCGGGTGGGCGGTTGATCGCTTCGCTGACCGTGCTGAGTTCACCGTCGGGCTTCAGCAACGGTGACTCCGCGGCTGTTCGCCCCAGGACGAAACCGGTCCCTCCGCCGACGAGGCCGACGAGCAGCGCGCCGATGAGAAGCAGGAGGGCAAGCCGGATCGGCACGTCACGCAACCGGATCCGGCGCCGTCCCGCGGCATCGGTGCTGACTCCCTCGTCCTCGGCTGCCTGGTCCAGGAAGACCGCCGGCGGGCCGAGCGCGGACCGGGAGGCTGCATCACGCCACGGGTCACGCTCGGCATCTGGCCGCCACCAGGGCGATTCGGCATCACGCCCGCCTCGCAGCCGGCTTCCCGCAGGCGCGGCAAACCCGCCCGAGCTGCCGTGGGGACGCCCGAAGACCCGGACCAACAAGTCCGCGGGGGGCGCCTGGGGCGCAGCGGCCGGTTGCGGCGGCAAGGGCCGGTCGGCGGCAAAGGATTCCCGCACCCCCTCGGGGCGCGCGAATGCCTGGGCGAGCGCAGGCGGCGGTTCGGACCCGCGAAGCAGCGGAGCCGGGCGGGCCGGTGGGCGGTCGAAAGCAGCGGGTACGCCGTGCGGCCGCTGAAAATGCGCCTCGTCCGGACGCTGTGCATCCGCGTCACGTTGGCCGTCGTCCGGCATGGGACAGCACCCCCTCCAGGTTGCGGCTTCAGCCTGCCCCAAGGGCTGTGAAGTCAGCGTCAGCCGCTGACTGATCTCAGCGCAGGCCGGTTGCCGCTCCGGAGAAGCGCCGTGTGGTCATCGCTTCCTCGATCGAGAACAGGGCAGCGGACACACCTGCGCCGTCCTCGGTCGGCAGTTGGCGGATCTGCGATGTCGCCGATCCGGCAGAGACTGCGACCGGAGCGACCGATGCCGCGAGGACGCCGACCGTGAGCCCCGCTACCGCGCCCATGAGTCCCCGCCGCATCCGGCGTAGGCGGGTGGCGGACAGCCCCTTTCTGCGGCTGCCGGGGCCTGTCACGGCCTGGGCGTGGCCCGGGGGGCGCCGGTCGGGCGGAGCAGGCTGCGTCAGGGGGGGCGCTGAGGCTGATGGATCCGGGCCGATCTCCCGGCTCCACTGCACATTCACGCCCTGCATGACCCAGGTCCCGGGCATCTGAAGGTCGGTCGTGAACGGGATCTGCTGCAGCCGGCTGAGCAGGCTGCCGGGGAGCTCGGGCCCGCCGGTGCCGACCAGGAGGGTCTTGGCCTCGCGCTGAGCGGCGACGTCGAATGAGCATTGCGGGCAGACGGCCACGTGTGCCATGGCGCGCGCCTGCGCACCGGGGCTCAGCTCGCCGTCGACGTAGGCGACCACCGCCTCGAGCGCGAGGTGGAAGTCGGTGGGGACCAGGCTCATGCGGTGTCCCGGGCCTGGTTCGGCGCGAGGTGGGCCAGGGCATCGCGCAGTTGCACCCGGCCGCGGTGGATCCGGCTGCGGACCGTCCCGAGCTTGATGCCGAGGGTTGCCGCGATCTCCTCGTAGGTCAGGCCCTCGATGTCACACAGCACCACCGCTACCCGAAAGTCGGGAGGGAGGGCATCCAACGCCGCCTGGATCTGCGGGTCGAGGTAAGCGTCGGCGTACACCTGCTCGGGACTGGGTGCGGACCCCGGCATCCGCTCGGTGTCCTCGGGGAGCGCGTCGAAACGGATCCGCTGCCGGCGGCGGACGAGGTCGAGGAACAGGTTGGTGGTGATGCGGTGCAGCCAGCCCTCGAAGGTGCCCGGCTGGTAGTTCGCCAGCGAGCGGAACACCCTGACGAATGTCTCCTGGGTGAGGTCCTCGGCGTCCTGGCGGTTACCGGACAGCCGGTAGGCCAGGCGGTAGACGCGAGCCGAGTGCTGACGGACCACCGCGTCCCATGACGGGGGGACCCAGGCGGCGATGTCGGCAACAGCTTCGGACATCGCACCCCCCTCCTCGAGCCCACGTGCGGTGACGGAGTAGCCAGAAACCATCGTGCCTCGCTCCTCCCCTATCGGCGCACTTGCCGGCGATAACGCTTTGGTGACCAATCGTGTTCCGGCGCGGTGCGGGAGGCAGCCCATCGACCTGGATAGGGTCTGCACGACCGGACCAACGAACGGGTGAGGTGGCGGATGGGTAACTCGGCGAGCCAGGAGTACGCCGAGGGCTTCGGCACCGAGGACCAGGCGCTGGCCGCTGCCCGCGCCCGCTCCGAGGAGTTCGGCTGCGAGCCGGTGTCACCTGCCGCCGGGAACGCCCTGCGGTTCCTCGCTGCTGCCCTCGATGCGCGGGCAGTGGTCGAGGTGGGGACTGGTGCCGGGGTGTCCGGACTCTGGCTGCTCGCCGGAATGCGTGCCGAGGGCATCCTCACCTCGGTCGACACCGAGGCTGAGCACCAGCGGGCGGCCCGGCAGGGCTTCCGCGACGCCGAGATCGCACCGGCCCGAAGTCGCTTGATCAACGGCGCCGCCCTCGAGGTCTTGCCGCGGCTCACCGATGGCGCGTACGACCTCGTCTTCGTCGACGGCCCGAAGAGTCAGTACCACGACTGCCTCGGCGAGGCGCTGCGGCTGCTGCGCCCCGGCGGCATCGTGGCCTTCGCCGGCGCGCTCGGCCGCGGCAGGGTCGGCGAAGCCTCCGCCCGTGATCCGGAGACGGTGGCGCTACGCGAGGTCATGAAGGCAGTCCGCGAGCACGAGCAGCTGGTTCCCACCCTGATCCCGCTCGGTGAGGGGTTGCTGGTCGCCGTATACCGGCCCTGACGGCTAGGGGAAGGCCTTCGCGCCCTTGCCGAGGACGACCACACCGGATTCGGTGACGTGGTACCGCTCGCGGTCGGCCACCAGGTTGACGCCGATGTGCGCATCGGGCGGTACGACGACGCCCTTGTCCAGGATTGCGCGGCGCACCACCGCCCTGGCGCCGATCTGGACGTTCTCCATCAGCACGCTGCCCTCGACGTACGCTCCGCCGTTGAGCTTGACGTTCGGTGAGATCACACAGCCGCGGACGGTCGCGCCGGCGACGATGACCCCGGCGCCGACCATCGACTCCTGCGCGAGACCGCCCTCGACGAACTTCGCCGGTGGCAGCTGCGGCGGAAGGGTGAAGATCGGCCACTCGCGGTTGTAGAGGTTGAACACCGGATGGACCGACACCAGATCCATGTGGGCGTCGTAGTAGGAATCGAGCGTCCCGACATCGCGCCAGTAGCCACGATCCCGATCGGTCGCACCGGGGACCCGGTTGTCGGCGAAGTCATAGACCTGGGCACAGCCCTGCTCGACCAGCATCGGAATCAGGTTGCCGCCCATGTCGTGCACCGAGCCCTCGTCGCCCGCGTCCAGGCGCAGGGCCTCGAGCAGGACGTCGGTGCTGAACACGTAGTTGCCCATGGAGGCGAAGATCTGCGTCGGGTCGTCCGGCAGCCCCGGCGGGTCGAGCGGTTTCTCCAGGAAGGCGGTGATCCGCGCACCGTCGGTGTCGATCACACCGAACTGTGCGGATTGCTCCCGGGGCACCCGGATCCCGGCGACGGTCACGCCGGCCCCGGACTCGATGTGCTGGGCGACCATCTGCTGCGGGTCCATCCGGTACACGTGGTCGGCGCCGAACACGACGATGTAGTCCGGTTGCTCGTCGTAGACGAGATTGAGGCTCTGGAAGATGGCATCGGCACTGCCGGTGTACCAGCGCGGTCCGAGCCGCTGCTGGGCAGGAACCGGCGTGACGTAGCTGCCGAGCAGGGACGACATCCGCCAGGTCGTGGTGATGTGCCGGTCGAGGGAATGCGACTTGTACTGCGTCAGCACGCAGATCCTGGTGTAGCCGCCGTTGACCAGGTTCGACAGCACGAAGTCGATCAGTCGGTAGTTGCCCCCGAACGGGACCGCGGGCTTGGCCCGGTCCTGCGTGAGCGGCCACAGCCGCTTACCCTCGCCGCCGGCGAGGACGATCCCGAGAACGCGACGCTCCCTGATCATGGGGATGACCCTACTGTCTACCCATGCGCGTGGGCCTGCTCACCAAGGAGTTCCCGCCGGATGTCTATGGCGGCGCCGGCGTACACGTCGACTTCCTGGTCCGGGAGCTCCGCTCGGCCTCGGACGTCGACGTGGACGTGCACTGCTTCGGCTCCCCTCGCGAGGGGGCCACGGCGCATCACGTGCCGGCCGACCTCGTCGGGACCAACCCCGCGCTGCAGACGATGGGCGTCGACCTGTCGATGGTCGACGCCGTGATCGGCTGCGACGTCCTGCACTCGCACACCTGGTACGCCAACCTCGCCGGACATCTGGGTTCGCTGCTGTACGACGTACCGCACGTCCTCACCGCGCACTCGCTGGAACCGCGCCGGCCGTGGAAGGCCGAACAGCTGGGGGGCGGGTACGCCCTCTCGTCATGGGCGGAACGCACCGCGTACCAGACCGCGAGCGCCATCATCGCGGTCAGTGCGGGTATGCGCCTGGACATCCTCGACTGCTACCCCTTCCTGGACGCAGACCGCGTGCACGTCGTACGCAACGGGATCGACACGGCGGACTACTGGCCCGACCCTGAGACCGGCGCGCTGGAGCGGCTGGGCATCGATGTCGAGCGGCCCTACGTCGTCTTCGTCGGCCGGATCACCCGGCAGAAGGGCGTGCCCCACCTGATCAGGGCAGCGGCCTCGGTCGACCCGCAAGCACAGATCGTGCTGTGTGCCGGTGCTCCTGACACGCCGCAGCTGGGGTCCGAGGTGGCCGCGCTGGTCGAGGATCTCTCCGAACGCCGTTCCGGGGTGCTGTGGATCCCCGACATGCTCCCCCGTGCTGAGATCCGGCAGCTGCTCAGCAACGCCGCGGTGTTCTGCTGCCCGTCTGTCTACGAGCCGCTGGGCATCGTCAACCTGGAGGCGATGGCGTGCTGCACGGCCGTCGTCGCGAGCGATGTCGGGGGCATTCCCGAGGTCGTCGACGACGGCAGGACGGGGCTGCTGGTCCACTATGACGAGCAGGACCCGGCCGGGTTCGAGGCGGGACTGGCCGATGCCCTGAACCGCGTGCTGGCCGATCACCGGCTGGCCGAGTCGATGGGCGCCGCCGGGCGAGCCCGGGCGGTCGAGGAATTCGGGTGGCCCGCGGTGGCCGCCCGCACGGTCGAGGTGTACCGGGCCGTCCTGGCCTAGCCGCTTGTCGCCGTGGCGCCTCGCCTCTGCTCAGGTGAGATGGTCGAAGTCGCCGCGGACCCAGCCGATGTAGCGATCAGCCGAGCGGCGGACGATGGCGCGGGCGTCCGTGTCGATGGTGCCGCCGAAGTTGTCGTACAGGCGGTCGAAGGAGAACACCTCGACGGCCTGTGTGACCCGCTCCACCACCGCCGCCGAGAGCGGGATGCGGTTCGGGTAGCTGCGCATGTACGTGACCGACGATCGGTCCGGGTTCGACTGGATCGTGTCGCCACCGAACAACACTCCTCTGCCGCCCGCCCCCGCGGCCCAGTGCGCGACCGCGCTGCCCGGGAAGTGTCCACCAGGCTGGGCCAGCGTGACCCCGGGCAGGACCTCGCGGGTTCCCGTCCAGGGACGGATCGACTCGTCCGGCCGGGCGACCCACTCCAGGTCCGCCTCGGCGACGAGCACCGGTACGCCGCCCAGCGCCCGGCTCCACTCCACCTGCACGCCGTACATGTGCGGGTGGCTCGCCACGATCGCGACCACCTCCCCCAACTCGCGAACCCGCCGTGCGCCGTCGTCGTCGAGGTACCCGGTGACGTCCCAGAGCAGGTTGCCCGCCGGTGTACGCACGAGGTGGGACTGCTGGCCGATGCCGACGCGGGGTTCGACAGAGACGCCGAACAGGTCCGGCTCGAGCTCGTTCACCTGCGTCCGGTGTCCGGCCGCGGCAAGCTCCTCCAGCGAGGTCCATTGTTGCCCGGCCGCCGGCACCCACTGCCGCTCGTCGGCGCAGATGGCGCACACGTCGACGATCTCAGCATGCTCGACCCCGCAGGTCTGACATATTCGCACAACCGGTCCCCTCTCTCCCGACCACGGTCGCGGAATCTCTACCGCGCAGTGAACCGCACGAGCTGGCCGGGCCGTAGTTGGGCGGCCATCCCGAGGTCGGCACGCCGGACCACGCCGATGACGGGGTATCCGCCGGTGACCGGATGGTCGGCGAGGAAGACCAGCGGCTGGCCGCTGGCCGGCACCTGGACGGCTCCGGGCACGATCGGCTCCGACGGCAACTCGCCCGGCGTACGGCGCTCCAGGGCCGGGCCGCTCAACCGGACGCCGATCCGATTGCTGTCCGGGCTGGTCGTGTACGCCGAGGACACCAGCGTGCTCCACGCCGTTGCGGTGAACCAGTCCTGCCGCGGGCCCGGCGCGATCCGCAGCACCGGTTCGACCGACGGGGTCTCGACCGGCGCTACGTCGACGACCGGATCGGCGGCGGTATCGGCGGCCACCGAGAGGAACTCCCCGGCCCGCAGCGGCGGCGGCCCGAGACCGGCCAGCACGTCCCTCGACCGGGAGCCCAGCACCGGGTCGCAGCCGATGCCGCCGCGGACGGCGACGTAGCTGCGCAGGCCGGTTGCCGGCGAACCGAGCCGGAGTTCGGCACCGGCCGGCAGCCGGAACGGGGCGTTGCCGCCCTGCTGCGCGGACCCGACGTACACCGGCGCGGGGGCGCCGGTGATCGCCACGAGCAGGTCGGCGTGCGCTCGCAGCCGCAGCCCGCCGAAGGTGGCCTCCAGCGTGGCCGCACCCTCGGCGTTGCCGACCAGCCGGTTGGCGAGCCGATGACTGGCCAGGTCCGCAGCGCCGCTGCGGCCGACGCCGAGGGCGGCGTACCCGAACCGGCCGAGGTCCTGCACGGTCGTCAGCAGGCCCGCGGCCAGCACCTCGATCATCTTGACGTCGTTCATGCCGGCCGGAACCGCACCGTGATCCCCGGCCGGAGCAGCGCGGGTGGGTCCTGGTCGGCGTCCCACAGAACGGCTGCGGTCCGCCCGATGAGCTGCCAGCCGCCCGGTGACTCCCGCGGGTACACGCCGGTGAACTCCGCGGCCAGGCCGACCGCGCCGGCCGGCACCTTCGTCCGCGGCTCGCGTCGGCGCGGCACGTGCAGTGACTCCGGCAGGCCGACGAGGTAGCCGAATCCCGGCGCGAAGCCGCAGAACGCGACGGTGAGATCGGCGCCGGTGTGCGCGGCCACGATGTCGTCGACGGACAGGCCGGTCAGCCCGGCCACCTCGTCGAGGTCGTCGCCGTCGTACGTCACCGGGATCTCGACCACCGCGCCGGGCTCCG
Source organism: Geodermatophilaceae bacterium (assembly GCA_013695665.1). Lineage (GTDB taxonomy): Bacteria > Actinomycetota > Actinomycetes > Mycobacteriales > Geodermatophilaceae > JACCTY01. Next base: position 23,759 of record JACDAB010000141.1, read on the forward strand.
GTTCGGCCGCCGACAGGCTTCGGCGCTGCACCAGTCCCATGACGTGGGTTGCGTCGGCGTCGGGCGCCAGCCGGAGCAGCACGGTGCGAGCGGCGGGCACCATCTCCTCGATCCCGGCCACCGGGTCTCGCTCCAGGCCGGCCCGCAGCGCCACGACGGCGGCGACATCGGCGAGCTCGACCAGCAGCGCGTCCTCGCCGTACTCCCACACCCGCATGTGGGTGTCCATGGTCAGGCGGCGAAGGAGACGACGGTGACGCCGGCGCCGAGCAGGGCGGCCCGCACCCGGTGGGCCACGCCGACGGCTCCCGGTGTGTCGCCGTGCACGCACAGGGACCGGGGGCTGACGTCGACGACGGTGCCGTCGATGGCGAGGATCCGGCCGTCCACCACCATCCCGACCGACCGCGCGGCGATCTGTTCGGGATCGGCCAGCACGGCGCCCGGCTCGCGCCGGGACACCAGCTCACCGGCGGACGTGTACGCGCGGTCCGCGAACGCCTCCGGTACGGCGGTCAGGCCCGCCTCGGTCGCGAGCCGCAGCCAGGCCGAACCGGGCAACCCGAGCACGGGCAGGGTGGCGTCGTAACGCCGTACCGCCTCGACGACGGCGGCGGCCTGCGCCTCATGGGAGACGATCGCGTTGTAAAGCGCACCGTGTGGTTTGAGGTAGCGGACGCGGTCCCCGGCGACCCGGGCAAAGGCGTCCAACGCGCCCAGCTGATAGAGCACATCGTCGGTGAGTTCCGCGGGAGCGACGTCCAGGAACCGCCGGCCGAAGCCGTGGAGGTCCCGGTAGCCCACCTGGGCGCCGATCCTCACCCCGCGTTCGACCGCGGCGGCGCAGACACGACCCATGATGGAGGGGTCCCCGCCGTGGAAGCCGCAGGCGACGTTGGCACTGGTGACCACATCGAGCAGCCCCGCGTCGTCGGTCAACTGCCAGATCCCGAGGCCCTCGCCCAGGTCGGCGTTCAGGTCGATCACCGCCGCGTTCATCGCGCCATCATGCCCGCCCATCAAGCACATACCGCGGCCCCGGCTGCGGAGGATGAGTCCGCGACCGGGGCCGGCAAAGCGTGTGTGCTCCTGACTAGCCGGTGGCGCCCTTCAGGGCGGCACCGAGAGCAGTGGCCTCATCTGGCGTCATCTCGACGACGAGTCGACCGCCGCCTTCCAGCGGGACGCGCATGACAATGCCACGCCCCTCCTTGGTGACCTCCAGCGGACCTTCACCCGTCCGCGGCTTCATGGCCGCCATGCGTTCCTCCTCAGTCAGGCCGCGGTGTACGCCGGCCCAGGCACGATTGTCCCAGTTGGATGGCGTCGGCCCCCCC
>JACDAB010000168.1 GCA_013695665.1 Geodermatophilaceae bacterium
ATGCCGCGTCGGCGCTGCTGCTCGATTCCGGCATCGACGACGTCGTGCTCGTCTCCGACTCGTTCCACCTGAAGCGGTCAGCCTTGATCGCCGGAGGCTTCGGCCTACACGCCGAGGTATCGGCCACACCGACGAGCGTCGTCGACGGGCGGGACGAGTTGCGTCGCAACCTGGAAGAAGCGGCCGGCGTGGCCGTCGGCCGGGTGATCGGCTTCGACCGCCTGAGCGATCTGACCGGTTGAAGATGCTCCTCCTGGTCAGATCGACGCTCGAGGAACCTGCACACGCCGGCCGGAACGGGCGAGGTGGTCGTGTCGGGCGGTGCCGATACACTCGTCCGTCGCTCCAGTGGGGTGTGGTGTAATTGGCAACACGACAGTTTCTGGTTCTGTTATTCAAGGTTCGATTCCTTGCACCCCAACCATCCGGGTGGGCCGCCGCGGCTCGCACGGTTGACATACCCTGGCGGTAGCGTCGGGGACGCAGCTTGGCCCGTTCGTCTAGAGGCCTAGGACACCACCCTCTCAAGGTGGCGGCACGGGTTCGAATCCCGTACGGGCTGCCAAGAAGAACCAGGTCAGAGCCACTCTTCGGAGTGGCTCTCCTGGTTTTCTGGACTCGTTGCCAACCTGATGCCAATCTCTGCTGTGCGAGGCGATACCGAGCGGTCAGGCACCAACGTCTCGATGAACCACTTCGCTTGCTTGCGGATACCAGAGCGAGACAATGCGCCAGGTGGAGCCCTCCGACCGGTTCAGCGGCGCTGACGATCGGCCACGCGTCCGCGGTCGCGTCGCCTCAGCACTGGCCGTCTGGCTTCGCGTAACGTGGGACAAGGCGGAAGCGAGTCGTCGCTATGTTCACGTCGTTGTTGCTGCTGACGTTTGCTGCTCGGTTCCGGAATCGATGATTCGGTCGCGCTCGCGCGACCAAGCCTAGTCAGGGGGTACCACAGAGTTGTCGAGTCGAACGACCCTGTGCGCCCGCGGACGCGTCAACCACGCGGCGGTGCCGGCGCAGCACGACCGCCTGCGCGTCCAAGAGCCGACTCGACACTGCTCCGCCAGCACCGCCGTGCACCCATATCGACGTGGCACAGGCAACGCCTGCTCCCGCACAGTTCCTCACGTTCGATCGGCTGGCTCTCAGCTCGATATTGACCGTCGACGGGTGCCGTCGATGATCGGACCTCAGAGGGCCAAGTGGAGCCGGAGCGCATCGTCGAGTTCGGCTCGCAGTGGCCCAACGAGCATTCCGACCAGCGCTCCAATGCGCTCGACATCGACCGATCGAACTTGTTCGGCCTGAGCTTTCGAGTCGCGGGACAGGCCAGTCGAGTCGGCGCCGAGCAAAACTTGGAACGGATAGATGTTGGCGGTGTTCGAGGTCACCGGCACGACCGTGATGACTCCTCGCCCGAGGCGCTCGGCTGTGGTGTTTGCGCCGTCGTTGCTCACCACGACCGCAGGGCGGTACTTGTTTGCTTCCGCACCACGTGTGGGGTCGAGGTCGACCATGCGAATCTCGCCGCGTCGCATCAGGCCATGCCGTCGCTGACGACGGCTTCCCAGACCTCGGAATCACTCTCGGCGGCCCACTCTGACCATGCCTGCTCGTACGCTGCGCCGAGGCCTGACGTGCGGAGAAGACGGACCGCTTTGTGGACAGCAGCCGATCGTGACGCCATGCCGTTCCTCGCGGCGTAGTCATCGAGGAACTCGATGTCTTCATCTGGCAGGGAAACACTGACCTTCATACCGTCATGCTACCCGAGGTAGCACATCGAGATGGAGGCAGCGCATATCGACGTTGTCGTTGGCACCCCGAACCCGAGAACTACGGCACACCTGACCACGGGAAGCGACCCAGAACCGCATCCCGTTGCCAGCCAGCAGCCTGCCCCACAACATCGGCTTCCGGATGCCCGTTTCTGAACGCCTCGGGCTCGCGGGAATGAAGCTTCGCGGGCGGGACGCTGGGTTTCGTGCTGGCGCGATTACCGGGTGCCAGGCTTGGAC
>JACDAB010000172.1 GCA_013695665.1 Geodermatophilaceae bacterium
TCACCGCGGCCCACCTCAGGCTGCGGTGCCTGGGCGCGCGGTCGACCAGGGAACCGACGGCTGGGCCGAGCAGCGCGCCGGCCGTGGCGCGGACGAGCATCGCCAGGGCGACGGCCGCGCTGCCACCGACGTCGTACGCGACGACCGTCAGGCTGATCGTCACCGCCCAGGAGGCCGTCATGACCGCCCCCCAAGCGGCCTGCAGGCGGATCATGTCCGGATCGCGCGCCGCACGGCGCGCCGCCACGAGTGGGGCTGCCACGCCCTTCGCCAGCCGACGTCGGCGCGCCCGCGGTGGCACCCCGGCAGGCCGGGGCTCCGGGATCACGCCGTCACCGGTGGCGACTACGGGGACGCCGGACGATTGCGCTGGCGTTCCCGGCACCCGGTCACCATGGCACGGTTACGCGATGCCGGGAACCCCACCGCTACCGGTCCCGCGGCGCGAAGGCTGGCGAGCAGCACGACCGGGAACTCGCACTGCAACCGGGCGGAAGCTGGCGACCGTCGCAGGTGGTTGCCAGCCCACGCAGCCGTCCGCCAACAGGCGGTGCAGCGGACGGCCACCCCAGCCGCCGGCCCGGAGCAGGTCGACGTACAGGCTCGACAGGGTGAGCGGCGTGAGGGCAACCAGCTGCGCGTGGCCCAGGCACGGCAGGACGTACAGCGTCAGGCCGGTGCGGTAGTTGGTGTAGCCGGCGGGCTCGAGACTGGACCGCACCACTGGAGGAGCACGTGCCCGTCGCCAGGTCGCGCAGCGCCGGGAGACCAAGATCGCCGCGATCGTCGAGGCGGCCTGGGGTCTGGCCTAGGAGAACGGGATCCAGCTGGTCTCACTGCACGCCCTGGCGAAGTGGTCGGGCTGCGGCAACCGTCGCTGTATTCCTACTTCGACTTCAAGAACGTTTTGTACGACGCAATTTTCGCCGACGGCAACCGCCAACTGCTGGCACACCTGGACTCCGTCGAGCTGCGGGATGACCCGCGAGCCGCGCTCAAGTCGTTCCTCGCCGCTTTCGCGGCTTCGCCGTCGAGGACCCGGCACGGAATTTGCTGCTCTCCCGTCGGGTGATCCCCGGCTTCGAACCGACCCCGGAGTCCTACGCGGTGGCCGTCGAAGCACTCGGCCGTGCCGGTGCGGTCATGCACGCTGCAGGGGTCACCGACCCCGGTGACATCGACTGCCTGGTCGCCATGATCCCCGGCCTTATCGACGCGCAGCTGAGCAACGAGCCCGGGGGGATCGGTGGCTGCAGCACCTGGAACGGATGGTCGACCACGCAAAACGAAAGAAGTGGCTCATGACCACCGTCAGCACCACCGATGTCACCCGGATGGGTGCAAGGAAGCGCGCGCTCGCCACGGCCGAGTTCGACAACTTTGCGGCTCTGGCCGTCTCTCACCCCGACGGGTACCACGGCGAGCCGTTCGAGATGCACCTGACCGGCGCCGCGGGCGGCACTTTCGGCCAAGGCAGCGGTGGCGAGAAGGTCGAGATGGACGCACTCGACTTCAGCTGCACCCTCGCCGGGCGCCTTCGCGGAATCGGCGTGATGCGCATCCGCTTCCGTTGTGGGCCGCTCACCGGCAGAGCCGGATCAACTTGACCGCGTCCATCTGGAGCCGATGTGACGCTTTGGATCATGAGCCACCCGCCATTGTCTTTCCCATGTAGTCCGCGATCAGCCTGCGGCCTTCGGCGTGGCGCTTGCGCATGAGGTGCGTGTACACCTCGGCGGTCACCGTGGGCGAGTGGTGTCCGAGCCGCTGCTGGACATCGAAGATCGTCAAGCCGGCGTCGAACATTAGCGATGCGGCCGTGTGGCGACAGCCAGGTAATGCGACGATCGGCGAGTCCCGCACGTCGGAGCCCGGGGCGCAGCGTGTCACGCGCGACATTCGACCGCAGCGGATGAGTGCCGTTAACGTCAGAACAGGAACCGCTCGCGGTTGTCCTGGGCAGTACGCGGCCACGTGATCGACGAGCGCCTGCATGACCTCTCTCGGTACCGGGATCGTGCGATACTCCTCCGTCTTGTCATGTGTTCCTCGAAGCGCTCGTGGCCGTTCTGATTTGTGACGACACGCCCGAAACTGATCTCGCTGCCCATGGGGTTCAAGTCGCGTACCCGTACGCCGATGGCCTCGTTCCACCGGGGTCCGAGCCAGCAGCCCATGGAGATCAGTGCCGTGTAGCGACCATTCGTCTTCAAAGACGAGTAGCCCGGCCGGCTGTCTACGACGCATGCATTGAGCCGGCGAACCTCCTCTGCGGACAGCACGTCGTCGAAGCTCGGCGGATGGTCGGCTTGGCGGGCAGGCGAATGTCGATGAGCGGGTCAGGGATGATCTGGTCCTTGACGGCTCGGCGAACCGGCCCACGCAGCAGCGTGTAGCACTGCCGTACGGGGTACGGGCCCATCTGTCGCTCATGCCGTGATCCAGTCGAATATCACACAATCGCCACTTCCCCCACTGCGTCAGGACATGCAGATCCACCCGGCTCCGGTCCGTGTAGCCGCGCGTGCGGGAGACTCTCCGGGTTGCCCACCAGCGGTCCCTGATCGCGGACTACATGGGAAAGACAATGGCGGGTGGCTCATGATCCAAAGCGTCACATCGGCTCCAGATGGACGCGGTCAAGTTGATCCGGCTCTGCCGGTGAGCGGCCCACAAC
>JACDAB010000193.1 GCA_013695665.1 Geodermatophilaceae bacterium
CGTCGGCGACGAGCAGACCGAGCACGTCGGTGAGGTACTGCTCGCCCTTGCTGTTGTCGGTGGACAGCCGGTCCAGGCTCGCGGCGAGCAGCCCGGTGTCCACGGCGTACACCCCTGCGTTCACCTCCCGGATCTGGAGCTGGGCGGCGTCGGCGTCGGCGTGCTCGACGATTCCGGTGACCGACCCGTCGGGCGCGCGCAGGACGCGGCCGAGGCCGGTGGGGTCGGCCACCTCGGCGGTGAGCACGGTCAGCGCCGCACCGGTGTCCCGGTGCACGTCGACCAGGGCCTGAACGGTGCCGGTGGTCAGCAGTGGCGCGTCACCGTTCACGACGACGACGAACCCGTCGCGCTCGTCGAAGGCGGTCAGCGCGCGGGAGGTGGCGTGCCCGCTGCCGTTGCGCTGCTCCTGCAACACCGTGCGCGCCCGGGGATCCAGCGTGCCCAGATGGGCGGCGACCTGCTCGCTGCCGTGCCCCACGACCACGATTGTGTGTGCCGGGCGAAGTGGCGCGGTAGCAGCCAGGACATGCGCCAGCATCGAGCGACCGCCGAGCATGTGCAGCACCTTGGGGGTGGCCGACTTCATCCGGGTGCCCTCACCCGCGGCGAGCACGACAACGGCGACAGGCGGGCTGGTCACAACAACTCCTCGCAGTGATGCCGTTTCGGCGGCAGGCCGAGGTGCTCGCCGCCCCGGCGGTGCGGGCTGGGGGACTCGGACTCGAACCGAGACTGCACGGCTCCAAAGGCCGGCGGGCTGCCGATTACCCCATCCCCCACCGCCCGGCGCTCAGCGTACCGACCGCCACCGTCCTGGCGAACCTACGGTGGAGTAGGTTACGGTCGCGTAATGAGCCTGACAACTGTCCTGCCCGAGCGAACCGGACCCGCGCCGATGATGGATGAGGCCAAGGGGTGGGGCGAACAGCTCGTTCTCTACGTCTTCGTCGTCGTCCCGTTCCTGGCATTGATCGCGGCGGTCCCGGTGGCCTGGGGCTGGGGGCTGGGATGGGTCGATGTCGCCCTGTTCGTCGTGTTCTACTTCGTCACCGGCCACGGCATCACCGTGGGCTACCACCGCTACTTCACTCACGGCTCGTTCCGTGCCCACAAGCCGATCCGGATCCTGCTGGCGATCCTCGGGAGCATGGCCATCCAGGGGCCGGTCGTTCAGTGGGTGGCAGACCACCGGCGACACCACGCCTTCAGCGACCGTGACGGCGACCCGCACTCCCCGTGGCGATTCGGCAGCACGGTCCCCTCGTTGGTCAAAGGCCTGTTCCACGCCCACCTGGGCTGGCTCTTCGAGCGGGACCAGACCAACCGGGCGCGCTACGCCCCGGATCTGCTGCGCGATGACGCGGTACGCCGTACCAGCGGGTTGTTCATCCTCTGGGCGGGGTTGAGCTTCCTGCTGCCCGCCGTCCTCGGCGGGCTCCTGACCTGGTCCTGGGCCGGCGCGGTGTCGGGCTTCTTCTGGGCCGGGCTGGTCCGGGTGTGCGTGTTGCACCACGTCACCTGGTCGATCAACTCGATCTGCCACACGATCGGCGCGCGGCCCTTCGCCGCTCGCGACAAGTCGGCGAACTTCTGGCCGCTGGCCATCCTGTCGATGGGTGAGTCGTGGCACAACAGCCATCACGCCGACCCGACGGCGGCTCGCCACGGCGTACTCCGGGGGCAGCTGGACTCCTCCGCGCGGGTCATCCGGATCGCCGAGCAGCTCGGCTGGGTCTCGGACGTGAAGTGGTCCTCGGCCGAGCGGATCGCCGCCAAGCTGGTTTCCGCGCCGCAGCAGGCGTGACAGTCCCGCGCGTGCGCATGACCGGCCGGGAGCGCCGCCAGCAACTGCTCACCGTCGGGCGGGTGCTCTTCGCCGAACGCGGTTTCGAGGCCACCTCCATCGAGGAGATCGCGATCCGGGCCGGCGTGAGCAAGCCGGTCGTCTACGAGCACTTCGGCAGCAAGGAAGGTCTCTACACCCTCGTCGTGGACCGGGAGATGCAGCTGCTCCTGGATCGCTTCACGTCGGTGCTGTCCGGCGGGCATCCCCGCGAGTTGCTGGAGCAGGCGGCGTTCGCACTGCTGGACTACATCGAGAACGAGACCGAGGGTTTCCGCATTCTGATCAGGGATTCACCCGTCGCCAGTTCGACGGGGTCGTTCTCCAGCCTGATCGGTCAGGTGGCCAGCCAGGTCGAGCACGTCCTGGACGAGGAGTTCAAGGCGCGCGGGTACGAGACGACGCTGGCCGGGCTCTACTCGCAGGCCCTGGTCGGGATGGTGGCCCTGACCGGGCAGTGGTGGCTCGAGGTCCGCCAGCCGGACAAGTCCGTGGTGGCAGCCCACCTCGTCAACCTCGCCTGGAACGGCCTGTCTCATCTGGAGAGCACCCCGGGCCTGGCGAGCCAGCGCCCAGGCTAGAGGGCGCCCGCACGGTTACCCGGCGGTTTCGGCGGCGTGCAGCCACGCATCCTCGATCTCGGCACGCTCCTCACGGACCCGGCGAAGCTCGATGTCCAGGGCGCTGACCCGCTCGTAGTCGGTCGCGTGCTCGGCGAGCTCGGCGTGCAGCCGCTGCTCGGCTGACTCCAGCCGGGACAGTAGCCGCTCCAGCCGGGTCACCTCCTTGCGGGCCGCCCGTACGCCGGCCGCGGCGCTGGCCGGCACCGTACGGGCGGGGGCGGGCGGCGGGTCGTTCGTGGCGCGCCGGGTGAGGTACTCCTCCACCCCGCCGGGGAGAGCGCGAAGCTGCCCGTCCTCGAGCAGGGCGACGACGCTGTCGGTGACCCGCTCGATCAGGTACCGGTCGTGGCTGACCACTACGAGCGACCCCGGCCAGGTGTCGAGCAGGTCCTCCAGCGCGGTCAGCGTGTCGATGTCGAGGTCGTTGGTGGGCTCGTCGAGCAGGAGCACATTCGGCTCCCCCATCAGGAGCCGCATCAGCTGCAGCCGACGCCGTTCGCCACCGGACAGATCCGCCACCGGCGTCCACTGGCGGGCGGCGGCAAAGCCGAACCGCTCCAGCAGCTGCGAGGCGCCGATCTCCACGTCGCCCAACCGCACCGACTGGGCGATCTCCTGCACCGCCTCCAGCACCCGCAGCTCGCCGGGGAGCTCGGTGACCTCCTGGGACAGGTACGCCGCCCGCACCGTCTGCCCGACAACGACCCTGCCCTGGTCGGGTTGTTGCGCGCGGGTGAGCAGCCGCAGCAGTGTGGTCTTGCCCGACCCGTTCGCCCCGACCACGCCGATCCGGTCGCCGGGGCCGAGCTGCCAGCTCACGCCGTTCAACAGGGTCCGGGTGCCCAGGCGCAGCGTGACGTCGGCCAGCTCGAACACGGTCCGGCCGAGCCGGTGCACGGCGAAGCGCTGCAGGCCGGCCCGATCGCGGACCGGCGGCTCGTCCGCGATCAGCGCCTGGGCGGCGTCGATCCGGAACTTCGGCTTGCTGGTGCGGGCCGGCGGGCCACGCCGCAGCCAGGCCAGTTCCTTGCGCAGCAGATTCTGCCGGCGCGCCTCGGTCGTCGCCGCGACCCGCTCCCGCTCGGCCCGGGCCAGCACGTAGGCGGCGTACCCGCCGTCGAAGCTGTGCACCGCGCCACCGCCGACCTCCCAGGTCGCGGTGCAGACGGCATCGAGGAACCAGCGGTCGTGCGTCACGACGAGCAGCGCCCCGGCCCGCCCGCCGAGGTAGGACGCCAGCCACGACACACCCTCGACATCGAGGTGGTTGGTCGGCTCGTCGAGGACGAGTACGTCGGTCGGATGCACCAGCTCGGCGGCCAGGGCCACCCTGCGACGCTCGCCACCGGATCGCTCGCCGAGCGTCGAGTCCAGTCCGATACCGGCCAGGCCGAGGCCGGACAGCACCTCGCGTACGGCGCTGTCGCCGGCCCACTCGTGCTCGGCCGCGAAGGCACTGGGCGGCAGCACTGCTTCGCGCACCGTCGTCGTCGGTGCGAAGTCCACTGCCTGGTCGAGTACGCCGATCCGCAGCCCGCCGCGGTGGGTCACCCGGCCGCTGTCCGGCGGCTGCCGGCCGGCGAGGACGGCGAGCAGGGTGCTCTTGCCGCCGCCGTTGACCCCGACGACGCCGATCCGCTGCCCCAGCGACACCCCGATCGAGACCTCGTCAAGGACGGTGGTGGTGCCGAAGCTCCTGCTCACCCGCTCCAGGCTGACGATGTTCATGCCGGAGCGACCGGATTCGCGACGACCCGCCGGGCGCCCGCAACCGGCCCGTGGACGATCCGCACGGTCCGGCAGACACCGGCGGCGGCGAGTGCGGCGGCCAGCGCGACAGCCGCCCGGGACGTGCCCACCAGGAAGGCGCACGTCGGGCCGGAGCCGCTGACGATGCCGGCCTGGGCGCCGAGGTGGTCCCCCTCGCGCAGGGTCGCGCGCAGGGCTGGTCGCAGGGACAGGGCAGCGGCCTGCAGGTCGTTGGCCAGCGCGCCCGCGACCGCACGCGAATCACGCACCCGCAGGGCGTTGATCAACTTCTCGGGTGGCTGCAGCTGCAGGCGCTTGGTGCCGCGGAGCCGGTCCAGCTCGGCGTACACCTCGGCGGCGGACAGCTGACCGTCGGCGACGGCGAGCACCCAGTGCCACTCCCCTGCGGCCAGTACGGGCGTGAGCAGCTCGCCGCGGCCGGTCCCGAGCGCCAGCCCGCCGCCCAGGAGGAAGGCGACGTCACTGCCCAGCCGGGCGGCCACCGCGACAAGTTCGGCCCGGCCGAGGGCGGTTCCCCACAGCTCGTCGCAGGCCACGAGTGTGGCAGCGGCGTCGGCGCTGCCCCCGGCCAGTCCGGCGGCCACCGGAATCGCCTTGACCACCTCCAGCCGCGCATCAGCGGGTACGCCGGCGTGCGCGGCCAATGCCGCGGCCGCCCGCCACACCAGATTGCCCTCGTCCAGCGGCAGCGAGGCAGCGCCCTCGCCGCGTACAGAGAGGGACAGGCCGGTAGCCGTAGTCGCGGTGACCTGGTCGTAGAGCGAGACAGCGAGGAAGACGGTCATGAGGTCGTGGAAACCGTCGGAACGCCGGGCACCGACGGACAGGTGCAGGTTGATCTTGGCGGGGACGCGAACCACGACCGGACGGGTCACGCCTCCATCCTGCCCGCGGCCCCGGCCAACGCCACGAACGCCTGCAGGTCGATCGCCTCACCGCGCAACGACGGATCGATGCCGGCAGCTCGGAGCAGCTCCTCGGCTCGCTGCGCCGAGCCCGCCCAGCCCGTCAGGGCAGCCCTGAGCGTCTTGCGGCGGGTCGCGAAGGCCGCGTCGACCACGGCGAAAACCGCTGCACGGTGGGCACCCTCGGGCACCGGACGACGGTGCAGCGAGACGAGTTCGGAGTCGACGTTGGGTTCGGGCCAGAACACGTGCCGGCTGATCACCCCGGCCCGGCGCACTACGCCGTACCAGGCGGCCTTGACCGACGGGATGCCGTAGATGCGCGACCCGGGCGCCGCGGCGAGCCGCTGCGCGACCTCCGCCTGGACCATCACCAGTACCTGGCGCAGCGACGGGAACTCCGCCAGCATCTGCAGCAGCACCGGTACGGCGACGTTGTAGGGCAAATTCGCCACCATCGCGGTGGGCGCCGGTCCGGAGACGTGCGCAGCGTCGAGTGAGAGCGCGTCCGCCTCGACCACCAGGAGCCGGTGGCGCAGCCCGGGGGCCAGCTCCTCGACCGTCCGCGGGAGCGCGGCGGCCAGTACGCTGTCCACCTCGACGGCCACCACCCGGGAGCAGTGCGGTAGCAGGCCGAGCGTGAGCGAGCCCAGACCGGGGCCGACCTCCAGCACGACGTCGTCATGCCGGAGGTCGGCGGTGCGCACGATCCGGCGTACCGTGTTCGCGTCGTGCAGGAAGTTCTGCCCCCGGCTCTTGGTCGGGCGCAGGTCGAGCCTGCGCGCCAGCTCCCGGATCTCCACCGGGCCCAGCAGCCGGTGAGCTGTGCCCGCTGGGCCGCTCATCTAGTCGTACAGGTCATTCAGTCGTACAGGTGGAACCCACACGAGGGCCAGGGGCTGTCGCCACGGTCGGCGTACAGCCGCTCCGCGGTCGCGATCTGCTGCGACTTGCTGGCCTGGTGCGGGTAGTCGGCGTACTGCTGACCGCCATAGGCATCCCAGGTGCCCTTGTCGAACTGCAGGCCCCCGTAATAGCCGTTGCCGGTGTTGATCGACCAGTTGCCGCCTGACTCGCACTGGGCGAGCGCGTCCCACACGCCCGCGTCGCTGGGCGGGTCGGGCGCCGGCGGCGGGGCGGCACCGTCG
>JACDAB010000215.1 GCA_013695665.1 Geodermatophilaceae bacterium
CCGTCTGCATGGGCTCGGACAGCGTGCCCACCCACGCGAACTGGTTTTCCGTCGGCAGGTAGTTCCTGATCTCCCCGAGCGCCTCGATGGCGTCGAGGATCGAGGCGATGATCATCATGAACACCGCGCCACCGACCGCAGCCAGCGGGGCGTCGGTGACGACCGAGAGCATGAACGCCAACGACCCCACGGTCAGCAACGTGAACGCCAGGTAGGCGAGGATCGCCAGCAGCCGGACCACCGCCTCACCCTGGCTCAGCGTGATGCCGACCGGCGTACGCACCGGATTCCAGCCGTAGGCGATCGCACCGGCGACGAGCGACACCACCGTCAACGTCACCAGCGCGGAGACGGACAGGATCGCCGCGACGACGAACTTCTGTCGCAGCAGCCGCCCGCGCGGCACCGGCGCGGCGAGCAGGTACCGCAGGCTGCCCCAGCTCGCCTCGCTGGCAATCGTGTCGCCGAAGAACAGCGCGTACACGACCACGAGGAAGAAGCCGGTCGTCGCGAAGATCACGAACAGCACGAAGTTGAGCGATCCTGCGGTGGCAACGTCGACGAGGTTGACCTGGGGGTTGCCCTCCTCGATGTCCTCGGCACCCACCGCGAACGCGAGGATGAGCAGCAGCGGAAGCAGGACGAGGAAGGCGAACGTCGCCGTGGTCCGGCGCCGCTTCAGCTGCCGGATCAGCTCCACCCGGATGCCCAGGGTGGCTCCCGGGCGATAGCCGGCGACGGCACCGCTTCGGTCAGTCGACGTCATGCCTGCCCTCACCCACCAAGGAGATGAAGACGTCCTCGAGCCGCCGGCGCGGCGTGAGCCGCTCCACGCCGACGCCTGCGCCGACCAGCTCGCGCACGAGGCTGCTGCGCTCGGTCCCGTTCAGCTCCACGACCACGCCGTCCGCCGTGCTCTCCACACTGTGTACGCCGGTCAACCCCGACAGCACCTTCATCGCCGCCGGGCGGTCGTCCACACCGATGAGCACCGAGGACGATTCACCCACGACGTCGCCCACCGTGCCCTGCGCTACGAGCCGTCCCTTGTGCATGACCACGACGTGGCTGCAGGTCTGCTCCACCTCGGCCAGAAGGTGGCTGGACACGAGCACGGTGCGCTGATGGTGCCGCCCGCCAGCTGACGTGGCCGTCGGGGAGTCGGCTACATACCGGCGCAGGACGTCGCGCATTTCCCTTATCTGCGGGGGATCCAGGCCGTTGGTGGGTTCGTCCAGGACGAGCAGGTCGGGCAGTCCGAGCATCGACTGCGCGATCGCGAGCCGCTGGCGCATCCCCTGGCTGTAGGTGCGGACCATCTTGTTGACGGCGCCGCCGAGCCCGGCGATCTCCAGCGCCTCGTCCAGGTGCGCGTCCTCAACGGGCCGCCCGGTTGCCCGCCAGTAGAGCGACAGGTTGTCCGCTCCGGACAGATGCGGCAGGAAACCGGTTCCCTCGACAAAGGCCCCGAGCCGGGACAGCACCGGCGCGCCGGCATGCACCCGATGTCCGAAGACGCGCAACTCCCCCTGAGTGGGGCTGATCAGGCCCATCAGCATCCGCAGCGTGGTCGTCTTTCCCGCCCCGTTCGGACCCAGCAGACCGACCACCTGGCCGGCTTCGACCCGGAACGACAGGTCCTGCACTGCCACGTAGCCGTCCGCATAGGCCTTGGTCAGCCCGGTCGTCACGAGTGGCACGTCGACCAACTGACTGTCCACATCGGATGCTTCCCTGCCGAGGTGGCGTCGCGCGGCGAGCCAGGTCGCGACGCCGGCGGCCGCTGCCAGCCCCAGCAGGGCGAGGAAGAACAGCGTCCACGGCGTCGACTCGGCGTCGAGCAGGGTCCCCGCCACCGTAGGGAGGCTGATCGAGCCGTCGGTACCCGCCAGCGCGATCTGATAGACGACCGGCTGGACCGGAGTGAGGAACGCCTGATCGGTGGTGGCCAGCACGAGCCGTAGCGAGTGACCGACCTCGAACCGATAGGCAATCGCCGGCAACGTGATCTGCACAGGTGCCGCTCCGTCCACAGTGGACGGCAAGCCGCTGACTCTGATCGGTGCGACGAGGCCCTGCGGCAAGGACACCTGCCCATCGGCGTCGACGTCGTACAGCTTCGCGAACAGCACGGCCTCGCCAGCGGGTGCCGCGATCCGCACGGACACGGTGGGTGTCCCGACAACCTGTACCGGTTCGTCCAAGACAGCGCTCTGGAAGCCTGCTGCCTGGTCTGGCAGGTCCTGGAAGAAGCCGTTCAGCAGTCCGGTCACCTGGCTCAGACCGGGGAGGGTGGAGATGGCCGCCGGGTTGCCCCCGGGCGGGGTCACCGCGATCTGCGTGGGGCCTTCCAACGCGATGTCGCTGCGTCGGGTCTCGCCATCGACAAGCCCCGGGTATTCCTGGCTCAGCGTCGTCTGGGACGTGGGCCGGCCGTTCGCGGTGGAGAGCCCCGTCACCTGGGCGTACTCGAAGCCGGACCCGGGATCGGCTCCCTGGCCACGCAGATGGAAGTCGAACCACGCAGTGGTCAGCTCACGCAACCGGGCTGTGTCAGATTCCGAACCCGTGGAGTCATGCCCACCCGAGTACCAGACCATCTTCACCGGCGTGCCGCTGGCCGCGATCCCCCGCGCGTTCGCATCCGCCTCGGACAGCGGGAAGAGCGTGTCCGCCTCGCCCTGGATGAGCAGCGTCGGAGCGGTGATCCGGTCCAGCACAGAGGCCGGGCTGGAGCGTTCCAGCAGCGCGGCGCTCTCGGCGGACAGCCGTCCGGTGGTCGCGGATTCGGCGTAGGCGGCACACACATCGACGCGGAATCGCCCGCACACCGGATCTATGGCCGCAGGAGTCTCCCCCGCCGTCGCGTCGCCGCCGCCCGGTCCGGCCAGGATGGCGGCCGGATCCAACGCGCTGCCGGCGGAGAAGAACAGGCCGGCCCACAACCGCTTGAACACCCCGTCCGCGGCCGGCGGACTGCCCGCAGCGGGCGTCGCGGCAGTTGGTGCGCCGACCGAGTTCGGGAAGAACGCGCTGGCCATGCTGTTCCACGTGATCTGGGGCACGATCGCATCGACGCGATCGTCGTAGCCGGCGGTCAACAGCGACAGCGCGCCGCCGTAGGACGGTCCGCTGATGCCCACCCGGGGGTCACCCGGGCCGTCCTGGCTCACCTCCGGCCGCTCGGCCAGCAGGTCGATCAGCCGCCGCGCGTCGGCCACCTCGAGGTCGGGGCTGTTCAACCCGATCAGGCCGGAACTCTCACCGAACCCGCGCGCGCTGTAGGTGAGGACGACATAGCCCTGCCCGGCAAGTGCCTGTGCGTCGGCCAGCATGCTCGCCTGGGACCCGCCGAAGCCGTGGGCCAGCACGACAGCGGCCGCGGGAGCCTCCGCACCCACTCCGTCGGGGACGAAGATCGTCGTGTCCAGCTGCACCTGGTCGGGACCGGACCCCGACGCGACGGTGAGGTGTTCGGTCCGGTATCCCGCCGACTCGGATCCGGGGATCGCCAACCACGTGACCAGTCCAGCCACGAGGACGAGAACAACGACAGCAACGATCCGGGTGCGACCCGGCCAGCGCCGTACACCCGACAGCCGACTCCCGAGGGCGCTCACCTGGCGCTCTCGATCATCGGCGTCTCCTGGGGCTTGGGCCGCAAGGCCGATGCGGTACGGCGATCAGCACCGCGTCTCATGATCAGCGTACGTCTTTGCCGGTCTACGCCCCGGTCTTCTGCCAGGCGTCCCGGTTAGGCTCGCTCCATGCTGGGATATCGCCGCCATGGCTGAGCCGGGTCGGCAGCTTCTGCTCTCGCGGGTCGACGAGTCCGACCAAGCACTGCTGGCCCGCATCTCCGGGCTCAGCGAGGACGAGGCGCGAGGGGGCAGCGGACTGCCCGGCTGGACGCGGGCACACCTGCTCACCCACGTCGCGCGCAACGCCGAGACGCTGGCCGACGCGTTCGAAGCCGCCCGCCGGGGTGAGGTCCTGACGATGTACGGCGGCAACGTCGGGGTCCGCAACGCCGACATCGAGTCCGGCGCGGATCGCCCCGCAGCGGAGCTCATCGACGACGTTCAGCGCTCGAGTAGCCGGCTGCGGCAGTCACTCCGCGCATTGGCGGAGCCGGACTGGAGCCGGCGCGTCCGCCACTTGAACGGGTCGCTGCTCGGGATCGAGGACGTCGTGGTGATGCGCTGGCAGGAGGTCGAGATCCACCACGTCGACCTGGACCTCGGATACGGCCCAGAGCTGTGGTCGCCCGAATTCGTCGAGCTCAACCTGGCGCGCCAGTTGCAGCGACTTCCCGAGCGCGCCCCCGGCGTATCGCCGCCGGAGCTGCCGGACCACGAGGTGCTCGGCTGGCTCTACGGTCGCGGCCGAGCCGGCCTCCCCGAGTTGCCACCGTGGCCGTGAGGACGGGCACGGCCGCGACGACGGCGGGGCCGCCCATGCTCTGGTAGGGATGGGCAATGCGCGTGTACGGCATCCTCGCTACCGGGCTCGGCGCCGTGCTCCTGATGGCGGCATCAGCGTGCGCGTCCACCGTGCCCGGCGACGGGCGGGTCGCCGTCGGTGAGCGGGCCGGATCCGAGCGACCTGCCGACACGACGCGGCCCACCGAGGGCACCGATCCGAGTCGGACCGGCGCCCCCACCGACGACGGGACCGGCACGCTGGAATGCCCGGGGCCGAGCGTGTCACCGGCGGGGGCGCCGTACTGCTACACCGCGCCGACAGGGCTGCCCGAGGTGGAACTCGGCGATCCGACCGCCGGTCACGAAGGCTCGTTCCGGACCAGCTACGGCTTCGGGCCGACCGACCACATCGACGTACAGGCATACGTTGTCGGGATCGACACCGACGAGTTGGCCGACGCGGAGATCATCGCCGAACTCGACGAGGTGATTCTCGAGCTGGAACGCGGCGGGTTCGACTTCGACGAGGAGCCGGCGTCGCTGCTGATCGACGGTGCGCGCGGGTTCGCCTACCGGGGTACCTCGACCGACCGATCGCAGGCCATCGTGGCGAACTTCGTCTTCCGCGGCCTCAACGAGGTGCAGATCAACTGCGCGAGCATCGACCGCGCCGACGTCATCGATGCCGCCTGCCTCGACGTGCTCGGCAGTCTGCAGATCGTGAGTTGAGCGCCTACCGGGTCAGAGTTCGATGCCGAGCCGGCGGGCGGAGCGGGCCCGCTGGCGGGTCGCCCGCAGCCGGCGGAGCCGCTTGACGAGCATCGGGTCGGCGGCAACGGCCTCCGGCCGGTCGATCAGGGCGTTGAGCACCTGGTAGTACCGGGTGGTGGACATCGCGAACAGATCGCGGATGGCCTGCTCCTTGGCCCCGGCGTACTGCCACCACTGCCGCTCGAAACTGAGGATCTCCCGGTCACGCCGGCTGAGCCCGTCCACCGGTTCGGCCTCCGCGGTCAGCGGCTCGCCCCCCGCCTCGCGTGCTCCTGCTGAATCCATGTAACTCCGATCGCGAATCACACGAGTGTCATTCCCCGCTGACACCCTAGGCCACGCCGCCGCCCGGGCGGCTCAGCCACGCCCGCCTCACGTGGCCGGGGCCACCAGTTCGCGACGGTTTCGCCGTATCAGGTCCGCCGTGAAGACCGCCAGTGCCAGCCAGACCAGCGCGAACCCGGCCAGCCGACTGGCCGGCATCGGCTCGTGGAACACGAGCAGGCCTAGCGCGAACTGCATCGTCGGTGCGAGGTACTGCAACAGTCCGATTGTCGTCAACTGCACCCGCCGCGCCGCCGCGGCGAAGAACATCAGCGGCACGGCCGTCACCACGCCGGTGAACACCATGAGTGCGGTGTGGACCGTGGACACGCCGCCGAAAGCCGCCTCCCCCTGCGCGTGCAGCAGCACGAGCATCCCGAGTGCCGGGACGGCGATGACGGCGCTCTCGATCACCAGGCCCTGGGTCGCTCCGACCGGTGCGAGCTTCTTCAGGAGGCCGTAGAAGCCGAAGCTGAAGGCCAGCGCCAATGCGATGAACGGCGGACGGCCGTAGTCGACAGTCAGGACTGCGACGGCCAGTGCCGCCACACCGACCGCCACCCACTGGATCGCCCTGAGCCGTTCCCCGAAGGCGACAACACCGAGGGCCACGCTGACCAGCGGATTGATGAAGTACCCGAGAGAGGTCTCCACGACCTGACCACTGTTGACCCCGTAGATGTAAATCCCCCAGTTGATCGAGATCAGCACCGCCGCGCCGAGCAGAATCAACGCCGTGCGCCTCGTGCTGACTGCCGCGCGCACCGAGGGCCATTGCCGGCGTACGAAGACGATGGCCGCGGTGAACACCAGCGACCACACGATCCGGTGGCCGAGGATCTCCAGGGAACCCGCCGGTTTCAGCAGGGTCCAGTACAGCGGGAAGAGACCCCAGAGCAGGTACGCCGCTACGCCGTACCAGCTGCCGCGGCGGGACTCGTCCACGACAGCGACGCTACGGCTCGGCGGATTCAGCCCCGGGAGCGGTCGTGCTGGAGACGTCGCCGCGCATCGGCCAGCACACCCGACATGGCTGCTGCGACCTGCCGCCAGGGCACCTGACGCGCCAACTCCCGGCTCCGGCGAAGTGCCGATTGGGCGTCCTCGACGACTGCGGTCAGCGCCTGCCGCCGCGAGCGTAGGACGAGGTAGTGGTCGACACCGCGAGCGGCGACCAGCCCGCCGAACACCCCGCCGGCGCAGGCAAGGCCGACCAGCCGCCAGGCGATCCCGTCGGTCTGGATCGTGGCCACGGCGAAAGCCGTCAGTGCCACGGTCACCGCGAGGGTGAGGCTCACGACTGCCAGGGCACCGGCAGGGCCACGCTGGCGCACCGGCCCATACCGTTCATAACGAGTCGCCCCGCCGCCGACCGTCCCTGTCAGAGCCACCAGGCAGATCAACAGAGCCAAGTCCCAACCGGACACTACCCAACTCCCTCAATAGACACTCTGACCCCACAGGCACCATCAGTAACACACAGGCGTGCCTGGTGCACACTGACCCGGCCGGACCGTGACGCAACCGTGGCGTGGCCTGCGATCAGCTCTCGGCTAGCTCAGCTTCGCTCAGAGCCCGCAGGACACAGAACTCGTTGCCGTCCGGGTCCTCGAGCACCACCCACGTCACGTCAGCACGCTGACCGATCGACACCTGCCTGGCGCCCAGCCCTTCGAGCCGGGCCACCTCGGCGGCCTGGTCGTCCGGGCGCAGATCCAGGTGCAACCGGTTCTTGACCGCCTTTCCCTCCGGCACCTTCAGGAACAGCAGATCGAGGACCACGCCGTCCTCCGGGCTGCCGGCGGGTGGCTCGAGAACGACCTCGTCGGGATCCTCGTCGGTACGGCGCCAGCCGAGCGCGTGCTCCCAGAACGTGGCGATGGCCGATGGGTCGTTGGTGTCGATGCTCAGTGCCTGGATGCGGAGCGTCATGCGCCGAACCCTGCCGGGTGCGCTGACCCCGGGCCACCGATTTTGCGCGAGCCCCCGGTCCGGATCGAACGGACGACCTGCCGCTTACAAGGCGGCTGCGCTACCACTGCGCCACGGAGGCGGGTCACCGAGAGGCAGCCTAGCCGCCAGGGTCGGAGGGCTGTTTACAGTTGCCCGATGGCCCACCGAGACGTGCCGACGGCGACTGCGGCCCTGGGCATTCCGATGACGGCCGACGACGAGGTACGCCGGATCGCCCTGGCCCGGATGAAGCTGATCGCCACCGGGCTGTTCCTCGCCGCCGCGGCGGTGTTCCTGGCCTGCCTGCTGCTCGGCGGGGACGCTGGACCGTGGGTGGGTTACGTCCGGGCCACGGCGGAGGCCTCGATGATCGGCGCGCTCGCGGACTGGTTCGCCGTCACCGCGCTCTTTCGTCACCCGCTCGGCATCCCGATCCCGCACACCGCGATCATCCCCCGCCGCAAGGACCAGATCGGCGATGCGCTCGGCGTCTTCGTCCAGAGCAACTTCCTCACCCGCTCGGTCCTGGCCGAGAAGCTGCGCAGCGTCGGTGTCGCGCGCAGGGTGGGCGAGTGGCTGGTCGAACCAGAGCATGCGCGACGGCTGGGTGACAATCTCGGCGCGGCGTTGACCGGCATCTCCCAGGTCCTTCGCGACGACGACGTGCAAGGCTTCGTGGACCAACTCGTCTCCTCCCGCATCCGGTCGACGCCCGCCGCCCCGATTCTGGCCAGGGTGGTGGAGATCGCGGTCGAAGGCGGCCACCATCAAGATGTTCTCAGCTCGGGCCTGCGAGGGCTCCGGCGCTTTCTGGACGACAACAAGGCTGTGCTGCGGTCGAAACTGGGACAGGAGTCCCCGGAGTGGGTGCCTGAGTGGGTCGATGACCGGGTGTTCGCCAAGGCGTTCAGCGCTCTGCAGAAGTTCCTCGGAGAGGTCGCGTCCACACCGGACCACGAGCTCCGGGCGGCCCTCGACGTACGGTTGCAGGATTACGTCATCGCCTTGCGCACCGATCCGGAGGCCGCGGCCAGGGTCGAATCGGTCAAGCAGGAGATTCTCGAGCACCCCAGCGTCAGGGAGTGGTCAGCGTCGCTGTGGGGAGGCATCAAGAAGAGCCTGCTCGAACTCAGCAACGACCCCTCGTCCGAGCTACGGCAACGGTTCCAAGCCTCGATCGTCCACTTCGGAGCGACCCTTCGCGATGACCCCGAGGTGCAGGCGAAGCTGGACCGCTGGGTCGAGGGCGCGGCGGCGTACGTCGTCGATCAGTACAGCGCCGACATTGCCGACCTGGTCTCGGGGACGGTGGCCAAGTGGGATGCCGAGGAGACCAGCAACCGCATCGAGCTGCAGGTCGGCCGGGACCTGCAGTTCATCCGGATCAACGGCACGGTGGTCGGTGGACTGGCCGGCCTGGTGATTTACACGGTCGCCCAGCTGATCGGCTGAACCTGACTCAGGGACGGCTACGGGCGGGCGCGGCGGCGGGCGATCTCGCTGAGCGCGACGGCCACGGCCACGCTGGCGTTCAGCGACTCCGCGCCTGCCGTGATCGGGATGGAAACGGTGAGGTCGCAGGCTTCCCCGACCAGCCGCGACATGCCCTTCCCCTCCGAGCCGGCTACGAGGACGAGCGGTTCGGTGGCCGCGGCCAGATCGAACAGGTTCGTGGCGCCCGCGAGATCCAGCCCGACGAGGAGCAGTCCGGCCTTCCGATAGGCGACCAGAGCCCGGGTCAGGTTCGTGGCCCGGGCGATGGGAAGCCGCGCGGCAGCTCCAGAGCTGGTCCGCCAGGCGCTCGCCGTCATACCGGCCGCGCGGCGTTCTGGGATGAGGACGCCGTGCGCCCCGAAGGCAGCGGCCGTGCGGACGACAGCACCGAGGTTGCGCGGGTCCATCACCCCGTCGAGAGCGACGATGAGGGGCGCGCTGCCGCTGTCCATGGCGCGGGCAAGGAGGTCGTCGGGATGGGCGTAGGAGTACGGCGGGACCTGCAGGCCGAGGCCCTGATGCAGCAGCCCTCCGGTCATCCGGTCGAGTTCGGCCTTGCTGACCTCCAGGATCGAGATCCCCCGGTCAGCGGCGCGCTGTACAGCCTCGGAAACCCGCTCGTCGAGGTCGAGGTTGGACGCGACATAGAGCCCGGTCGCCGGGATCTGCGCCCGCAGCGCCTCGACCACCGGATTGCGGCCGACCAGCAGCTCGGGCGCGTTGTCCGGTTTGCGCTGCTGGCGCGGACGCTGATCGGGACGCCGCGCCGCGGCCTTGGCCCGGCGCGCGGCCGGGTGCTGGGGGCGCTCCTCGGCCCGGGGTGTCGCCCCGCGAGGCTCGAGCTGCTTGCGCCGCTGCCCGCCGGAGCCCACCGTCGGACCCTTCTTGCCGGCCGGCTTACGCCGACCCCCACGACCCTCGGCGGCCATCAACGAGCCCCTTCCACCGACCACCGCGGGCCGGACGCGGTGTCCTCCACCACGATGCCGGCCGCGGCGAGCTGGTCGCGGATGGCGTCTGCCCCCGCGTAGTCCTGTCGGGCGCGAGCCGCCGCGCGTTGCTCCAGCACCACCTGGACCAACGAGTCGACCACCGGTCGCAGGCCGGCCTCCGACGAGCCGGCCCAGGGCGCGGCCAGCGGGTCCAGCCCAAGGACGCCGAGCATGGCGCGAACCGCGCCGAGTGCGCCGGCGACCGCAGCGTCCTCGCCACCGCTCAGCGCGGTGTTGCCGGCCCGGATGGCGGTCTGGATGCAGGCGAGTGCCGCGGGTACGCCGAGGTCGTCGTCCATCGCCGTTGCGAAGTCGGTGCACAGCACCGGCGTACCGGCGTGGGGCCCGACGCGTTCGACCGCCCGCGCCACGAAGCCCTCGATCCGCCGGAACGCGACGGCGGCTTCGGCGAGGGAGTCCGGCGTGTATTCGATGGTGCTGCGGTAGTGCGGCCCGGCCAGGTAGTACCGCAACTCGATCGGCCTGACCGTCTCGACAAGCTCGGCGACGAGGGTGGAGTTGCCAAGGGATTTGCTCATCTTCTCCCCGCCCAGCGTCACCCAGGCATTGTGCATCCAGTACGACGCGAACCCATCGCCGACCGCCCGGGACTGGGCCTGCTCGTTCTCGTGGTGCGGGAACACCAGGTCGAGTCCACCACCGTGGATGTCGAAGCTCGGCCCCAGGTAGCGCTCGGCCATCGCCGAGCACTCCAGGTGCCAGCCCGGGCGGCCCGGGCCCCAGGGTGTGTCCCAGGACGGTTCGCCGGGCCGGGCGCCCTTCCACAGGGCAAAGTCCCGGGGGTCGCGCTTGGCCGAGTCGGAGGGGGTGTCGGCCGCCGCCAGCATCTTGTCCACCCGCTGCCCTGACAGCTCGCCGTAGGGGGGATAGGACGCGACGTCGAAGTACACGTCGCCACCAGCGGCGTACGCGTGGCCGCTGTCGGTGAGCCGGTGCATCAGCCGGATCATCTCCGGCACGTGCCCGGTGGCGCGCGGTTCGACCGTCGGCGGCCGGCAGCCCACCGTTTCGTACGCCTTGCTCAGTCCCCGTTCGTGCTGGGCAGCCCAGGCCCACCAGGGAACGCCGGCTTCGGCTGACTTGGTGAGGATCTTGTCGTCGATGTCGGTGCCGTTGCGGACGAAACTAACTGCTTGGCCGGAGTGCTCGAGCCAGCGGCGCAGAATGTCGAAGTTCACCGCGCTGCGGGCGTGCCCGATGTGTGCCGCCCCCTGGACGGTGACACCGCAGAGGTAGATGGAGACCTCGCCGCTGACCAGCGGGACGAAGTCCCGGACCCCCCGGGTGGCGGTGTCATACAGGCGCAAACTCACCAGTCGGACTCTACTGCCGTGCGCCGGAGCCCCTTCCGTCAGCAACCGGCGAACCTTCCCCCGATGCTGGGTCAGATGGGAGGACCAGGGCCGTTGCCACTGCGGCCCGTCCCTCGCCCCGCCCGGTCAGCCCCAGCCCGTCCGTGGTCGTCGCGCTGACACTGACCGGCGCACCCAGCACCGTCGACAGGACGTCCTGCGCCTCGACCCGGCGCGGGCCGATCGCCGGCCCGTTCGCGATCACCTGGACGGCAGCGTTGGCGACCGTCCAGCCCGCGGCTCGTAGCACGCGCGCGGTCTCGGTCAGCAGATCCTGCCCGCTGGCGCCGGCCCAACGCGGCTCGGACGTGCCGAACACCGAACCGAGATCCCCGAGCCCAGCCGCGGACAGGAGCGCATCGCACAGGGCGTGTACGGCGACGTCGCCGTCGGAGTGCCCGGAGCACCCGTCGGCGCCCGGCCAGGGCAGCCCCAGCAGCCAGCACTGCCGACCTGGCTCGACCGGGTGCACGTCGGTTCCGATGCCCACCCTCATGTCCGGAGACCGAGCAGGGCCTCGGCCACCAGGACGTCGTACGGCGTGGTGATCTTGAGACCGGCGGGATCACCCGGAACGGTGGCCACGGGGACTCCCAGGGCCTCGACCAGTGCGGCGTCGTCGGTGGCGAC
>JACDAB010000234.1 GCA_013695665.1 Geodermatophilaceae bacterium
TGGTAGCGCCGCCCGGATCTCCTTCTTGCTGATCGCTACCGGCGGCGGCTCCGTTACCGCCGTGATGACCCGGATGACCGGCTCCGCGATCTCTACGCCGTCCGGCGCCTGCGGCTGCGCCCGCACTGTCCCCTCCACTTCCAACACTGTCTCCACCAGCGCCCCCGCCGTTTCCAGCGGCGCCAACGCCCCTGCCTGCTCGGCACCCACCACCGCCTGCACCGTGCCCCAGCCATCGCGCACCACCAGGAACGTGATGCCCCCCATGCGGCGCAGCGCGTGCAGCCACCCCGCCACGCGGACCCGCTCCCCCACGTGCTGCCCAGCCTCAGTTGTTCGTATACGCTCCATACGTTCCTCCCTTTCCCTTGCCTCGCGGCCAAAACAAAAAAGCCCCCGTCCTTTGGAGGACGAGAGCCATTGGCCTTCGTGGTGCCACCACCATTCGCCCCAGGGAGGGGCCTCTGCCGGTTCGCCACTCCCAACGTTGGCAGTGGGTAAACCGCAGCGCTGTAACGCGCGCCGCGCGGAGCCAGGTACTAAGCAGCGCCGTTCCCTGGTCGGCTCAAGAGTGTCGTTCGGGTGGCTCCGCCCGCCACGCTCTCACCGCTCGCGGCTCGCTGAAGGTCGGGTTGTCCCCCTACTGGTCCCTGTCATCGCCTTTCGGTCTTTGATTGCGTCCAAATATAGCATGGATGCGGGGAAAGTCAACACAGCCTCTTCATCAATGACGACAAGGATCGATCTCACCCTTGAGATCTCATCCCTCGCCACGCAGGCGCCGAAGCTCATCCTCTAACTCGCGAAGCCGCGCCTCGGCCGCCCGGCGCGCGGCAGCCTCTTCGACAGCGCGCGCCTCGGCCTTTGCCCGCGCGGAAGCTTCAGCCGCGCGCCCAGCAGCCTCTTCGACGGCACGCGCCTCGGCCGCTTTGCGTGCCAGGGCGAGCGCGGCGTACTCGTCCAACGGATGGCCTGCTTCGTCATAGCAAACAAGCTCATTGCCCTCCAGCCCGAGCCAGAGGCGTACTGGCTCCAGCCACAACCGCCCCGCCTTATTCGGCGCGAGCGGCACGTAGCCTTTGCCTTCGCCTCCGTGGTAGCCGAGCAGCCGCCGGGTCGTCACGCCCTTACGGGTGCTGGTATCTACGATGATGTAGAGCAGCACGCCCGCCTCGTCATAGGCGTCCACTTTGTTATTCAGGTCCAGGCGCCGAGTCTCAGGTGAGGCCACCTCCACGATCAGCGCCGGGCGCGTGCCCTCCTCGGCCACATCAAAGGTGCTCCAGTTGCGCCGCTCGCGCACATTGAAGTACACCGCGATGTCCGGCCCATGCGCCCCCAACTCCGGCACGTCCCACGCCACGCGCACATCGTGCAGCACCACAGCGCCCGCCACACCCGCGAGTTGCGCCGTCAGCACGTAGTGCAGATAGGTGCAGAAGCGCTCGTGATCGTCGCTGTGCATCACCTGGTCTTCCTCCTGTGGGTGTAACACATCATAGAGCGTCAGTGGAACCTGCTCGAACGATTCTTCGCCATTCGGCAGCCGCGTACTCACGTAACGCCAACCGTAGCGATACGGGTCCGGCGCGTCAGGCGTTGTACCCCATTCCTGTTCCTGCGTGACTGTCACATCCGGGGGCTTCGATACCATAACTCTCCCTCCTTAGCGCTCCGAAGACCTCATGAGCCTATCGTAGTAGCAAGCCGACACGCCGTCAACCCCTCAGCCCTCAGCCCTCAGTCTCATTCCGCATTCCGCATTCACCCCCCCAGCCCCTCCACCTGCGCCTTGATCACTTCCGCCACGCGCGCCTGATCATCTTGCAGGCGCGCGCGCTCCGCCTCCAGCGCGGCGAGTCGCTCTTCGGACTCGCCCAGTTGGCGGACATAGCGGGCGCGCAGCTCCCCCTCCTGCCCACCCTCGCGCAGGCCGCCCATGTTCTTGCGCGCCTGCTCCTGCGTGGCGTGCAGCCGCGCCCGCTCCTGATCCAGCGCTTCGAGCCGCTCGTGCAGCGTCGCCTGCTCCGTTTGAAGCTCCAGGAAGGCGCGCAGCGGCCCGGCCAGCGCCTCGTCCAGCCACTGCTTATTGAGGTACTGTCGCAGCTTTTCCCAGGTGAGGCTGGCAAGCTGCTCGTGGCGCCGGTCCAGGCGTCGCTCGCGCACGATGAAGGTGGCGTGGCCGTCTGGCCCGGCGGGAATCTCAACGCGCCAGCGGCAGTGCTGCTCGGTCACCTCCTCCGGCTCCGCCATCGCCAGTGGCTCGAAGGTGTCATCGCGCGGCTGTTCGATGAGCAGGCTCAGCGGCTCGGCGTTGCTGTTTTGTACCTCGTAGGTGGTGGTCCGCGTGGTGTAATCCTGGAACAGCAGAAAGCCGCGCTCCAGCGTGATGCCCCGCGTCTCGCGCCTCGTATCCCGCTGCTCGCGCACCGTCACGCCCAAGTCCACCGCGACAGCCAGGAGCACCTCGGCGCCGGGGCGGGTGAAGGGGAAGATCGCCTCCCCGCTGTAGCGCTCGTCCTCCTGCACGGCGACTGGCCCGCGCTCCAGCGTCAGGTCGCTGTCATTGTCGAAGCGGAGCACCACCGAGGGATGGCGCGGCTGCTTGCGCCCGTTGAAGATCCACTGCTTGCGGTAGGGCACCTCCGTCTGGAGGATGGGGACCATCGCCGCCTCCCCGCGCCCGACGGTGACAGGCTGCGCGATGCGGTACTCGAACAGATCGCCCGCCGCCTCGCCCACCGTATCCACCTCCGTTCCTCCGGCGAGCGCGTCACGCATGGCGTAGGCAGGCGCGGCCATCGCCTCCATCTGCTCATCCGACGCCGCGCTTTGTGCCATCATGTGCATCCTGCGGGCGGTGAGCGGCGCGCTCTTTGCTGCCGCCCGCCCGCGCTCCATCTCGATAGGCGCCGCCGCGACGCGCGCCTCCTCGTTCACGTGTGGCCGCTCTGGGGTGAAGGGATTATAGAGGTCATAGACGAAGGAGACGGGCATCCCCGCGACGAGAACCACGCGCACCTCGTCGAGTGGCTCATCAAAGGGGTTGTCGAAGATCGCCCAACCTTGCAGGAGTGCGCGACGCGCCCCCGGCGCATCCTGCTCCCCAACCAGGCGATAGGAGACGCGCCACGCCGGGC
>JACDAB010000277.1 GCA_013695665.1 Geodermatophilaceae bacterium
CACGGCACCGGAGCCGGTGGATGACCCGGCGCTACAGGACATTCCCTTTGCTTCCGCGAGCTTTGGCGCACCGCTCGAGGTGGCTCAGGTGTATACCTATCCCTTCGTGGCGGGTGAGGCAGTAGACCCGGCGAACGCGGAGGGGTGCAACGCCTGGCCCGCAGGCGCCTTTACGGGTAAAGCGGCGCTCATCAGCCGTGGCACCTGTGAGTTCGGCGTCAAGGTGTTGAATGCCGAGCAGGCGGGCGCCGAGTTTGTGGTTGTTTACAACCATGCCGACGGCGGCGACGATCTGATCTCGATGGGCGCGGGGGCCGTGGGCGACCAGGTCACGATCCCGTCGGTCTTTGTCGGCCACACGGCGGGCATTGCCATGGTGGCCTGGACCCAGGAGCACGGTGACGCCGCCGAGCTGACCCTGGACACCAATGCGTTCCAGGCGGGCAACACCGCGGATCGCGTAATCGGCTTCAGCAGCCGTGGGCCCGGTGTTGGCAACGTGCTGAAGCCCGACATCGCCGCCCCTGGCGTGAACATCCTCGCGCAGGGCTACGACCCGCAAGCGACAGGTGAGGCACGCCACCTCGGTTACGGGCAGGTCTCCGGCACGTCAATGGCATCGCCACACGTCGCTGGTTCGGCCGCGCTATTGCGGCAGATCCACCCCGAGTGGTCGGTGGCTGACATCAAGTCGGCCCTGATGTCCACCGCGAAGTACACGGACATCTACCTGGCCAGTGACGAAGGCGAACCCCTCGTCGCGGCGCAGCCGCTGGACATCGGTGCTGGCCGCCTAGACCTGACCAACGCCGCCGACCCAGGCGTGATCCTGGACCCGCCGAGCTTGAGCTTCGGTCTCGTCACCACCGGCACGATGCCGTCCATCACTGTAACGGTACGGAGCGTGGCCGATACCAGCGAGACGTACGAGCTGAGCACGCTCTACACGGGCGATGGCTTCACCATGACCAGCGACCTTCCCGGCTTTGCCGTTAGCCCCACCAGCGTCACGCTGGAGCCCGGCGAGACCGCCGAGGTCGTCGTCACCTTCGACTCGATGACGGGTCAGGGCATGGGTGATAACCAGGGCTACGTCATCATGGATGGTGCGGAGCACGACGCGCACATGCCCGCCTGGGCGCGCGTTACGTTCGCCGAGGCGCCAGCCGAGATCCTGATCCTCGACAACGATGGTAGCGCCACGCTGGGCTTCCCCGACTATGCGTCATACTATACCAGCACGCTGGACGCGCTAGGGTACACCTACACCTATCGCGACCTGGATGGCGAAGCGGCAGCCCAGGACTTCCCCGAAGATTTGTTGGAGACGGTCGACCTGCTGCCGTACCGGGCGATCGTCTACTTCACCGGGGACAACTTCTACCCGAACGGCTCGTTTTCCGTGCCGACGCCGTTGGCCCAGTCGGACATGTTCGCCCTGAATGAGTACGCCAACAATGGCGGTACAATCATCGCTACCGGCCAGGACCTGGCCTCGGTGATGGCCTCTGCCGCGACGAACAGCAACGAGTTCTTGTACAACGCCGTGCTGGGCGGTAACTGGCTGCAGGACGCCATTAACCAGCAGGTCGTGACACCGACGCTTGAGGTCATGTCCACCGGCGCGCTGCCGTTGGAAGATGTAACCCTGGACCTGAGCGCCGAGAATGGTGATGGCGCCGACAACCAGCTCTACATCGATGAGATCGCGCCGCTGCCCTTCAACTTCGCCCCAGGCGACCCCAGCGCGTTTGACTACATCCCCACCCTGGAGATGGATAGCGCTGATGCGGTGGACGAGGGCATCGTGGCGATGGCGCACCGCGACCAACCAACCCTGGAAACCCCAGGCAAGAGCTACCTCGGTCGCTCGATGTACTTCGCCTTTGGTCTGGAAGGGGTCAATAACGACACCGGCTTCACCACGAGGGAGGAACTGCTCGATCGCTCGCTCATGTTTGGCTGGGACGAGCCAGAGGTCACGCTTGAGGCGGTTGCCGATGGCAATGTCGTGAGCTTCGATGCGTCCTTCTCGTCGAACCTGGAGGGGGTAACGGCCGTCAGCTACCGCTTCGACTACGGTGATGGTAGCGAGTACGAGGGTCCATACTCCAGCGGCCAGATCAACCACGAGTACGAGAACTGCACGAACGACACCGTTGCGCGTGTGGAAGTTGTCGACTCGCTGGGCAACCACGCCGTTGGCACCGTCAGCGGGTTCTGCGAGGCGACCGCGGTCAGCCTTGGTGGGATCGATGCTGCTGGCGCCTCCGGTCTGAACAGCCTGTGGCTGATGGCGCTGGTCGCCGTCGGCGCGGGCACGTTGGCCCTGTGGTCCCGCAGGCGCGCGGCGTAAGTTTCGCCGTGACCGCCTGATGCCTTAAGCGTGAGGGTGGAGC
>JACDAB010000290.1 GCA_013695665.1 Geodermatophilaceae bacterium
CCCCCCCCCCCCCCCCCGCCGCGGTGAGCTCGATCGAGAACGTCGCGGCGGAAGCCCTGCGGCGTCTGGATGGCGGCCAGCCCGGCCCGGTCGACGGTGCCGGTCACCCGGCCGGTGGGGTCAAGCCTCTTCAGCGTGTCGGTGACGGCGAGCGCGGGCACGACGGCCGCCGCGCCCGCACGGAGGGCGGCAACCACCGCTGCGACCACCGCGGCCGGCATCATCGGCCGCGCTGCATCGTGGACGAGCACGAGGTCGACATCGGCCGGCAGAACGGCGAGTGCAGCGGCAACCGACGCCTGCCTGGTGGCGCCCCCGAGCACCACAACGACCGGGTACGCCGCTCCGGCGAGTGCGGCCGCCGCGGCATCGCACCAGCCGGCTGGCACTGCCACCACAATGATGTCGGCAGCAGCGGAGACCGCGTCCGACCCGCGACGCAGCATCGTCGTACCGCCGAGCTGCCGGAACGCCTTAGGCGTGCCACCGCCAAGCCGTTGGCCGCTTCCGGCGGCCGGGATGATCGCGGCAATGGACACCGGATCAGGATGACCTAGGAGGCCAGTACCTCATCGAGCAGGATCTCGGCCTTGTCCTCGTTCGTGCCCTCGGCCAAGGCGACCTCGCTGACCAGGATCTGCCGGGCCTTGGACAGCATCCGCTTCTCACCGGCGGACAACCCGCGCTCACGGTCGCGGCGCCACAGGTCGCGGACGACCTCTGCCACCTTGTTCACATCACCGGAAGCGAGCTTCTCCAGGTTGGCCTTGTAGCGACGCGACCAGTTGGTCGGTTCCTCGGTGTGCGGTGCGCGCAGCACTTCGAACACCTTGTTCAGGCCCTCCTGGCCGACGACGTCACGGACGCCCACCTCTTCGGCATTGTCTGCGGGGACCTCGATGGTCAAGTCCCCCTGCGCCACCTTGAGAACCAGGTACGTGCGCTCCTCACCCTTGATGACGCGGGTCCGGATTGCTTCGATCAGAGCGGCGCCGTGATGTGGGTAGACAACGGTCTCGCCGACTGTGAAAACCATGTGGATATGTCCCCTTTCGCTGGGGTCAAGGGTAACACGCACGACCGGTGTGAGTGTCGCTCAGATACTCGCGTTTGCGCAGGTCAGGGCCATGATCCGCCGGGTGACAAGCCTTGACAGAACGGGTCCTGGCGTGCATCGAAGCGCCGCCTGCCAGCAGTTGCCGTTACCTCCGTGACACCGGTTTGACGTCCTTCCGCCGATGGCGGCACCCTGTGGCCGGTGACCGTTGGGCGTACTGCGGTGGGCCTCGCACTGGCCTGCCACCCCGGTCCGGCGGCCGCCGTCACGACCATCACGGCGGTGCTGGCCGCAGCGGTCGGACATCGCCTCGGCAGCGGAGTGCTCGTCACCGCCGCGGTTCTCACCGGGCAACTGTCCATCGGCTGGAGCAATGACTGGCTGGACCGCGAACGTGACCGGCGCTCGCAGCGCCGGGACAAGCCGGTAGCCTCCGGTGCCGTCAGCCCCGCGACCGTGCTGGGCGCTGCATTCGCTACGGCAGGGGCGTGCGTGGTCCTGTCCCTGCTGACCGGCGCCGTTCCAGGGGCCCTGCACCTGGCCGCCGTGTGCTCCGCGTGGGCGTACAACCTCGGGCTCAAGGCCTCGCTGGCCTCGCCCCTCCCGTTCGCTGTCTCCTTCGGACTGCTACCGGCCTTCGTCGTCGCGGCGGCCCCGGGCCCTGGGACCGCACCGGTGTGGATGGTGCTGGCGGGAGCCCTGCTCGGGACCGGTGCCCACTTTGCCAATGTGCTGCCCGACCTTGAGGACGATCTTGCAACGGGGGTCCGCGGGCTGGGCCACCACATCGGCCGCCAGGCGGGCGCCGTGGCCGCGGCGGTGCTGTTGCTGGCTGCTGTCGCCGTACTGGCCCTGGGGCCGCCGGGTCCCCCGACGCCAGGCGGGTGGGCCGCGCTGCTCCTGACGGCCCCCGTGGGGACCATGGGACTGGTGCTGGCCCGACGTCCCGCCTCGCGGGCGGCGTTCAGGTCCGTCCTGGTCATCGCCGTCGTGGCTGTCGTCCTGCTGGTGACATCCGGCACCAGTCTGCGATGACCCGGTAGACGAGCCTGCGATGACCCGGTACCGGCCGGGCGGCAGTTCACGCACTACTCTGGGGTACCCGATCATGAGGAGAACGCCCAGTGCCTCGCTTGGTCTCCAGGCTCGTCCCGGCCGTAGCAGTCATTGCCGTCGTCACCGGCTGCGCCGCCGGTCAGATTACCCAAACCTCCAGCCAGGTCTCCACCGTCGACGGCACCGGGGCA
Source organism: Geodermatophilaceae bacterium (assembly GCA_013695665.1). Classification (GTDB taxonomy): domain Bacteria; phylum Actinomycetota; class Actinomycetes; order Mycobacteriales; family Geodermatophilaceae; genus JACCTY01. The sequence goes on from JACDAB010000290.1 coordinate 2,305, forward strand.
AACGTCGGGGACATCGCGCTGCGCGACATCACCTTGGAGTTCCCGTCCTCCGGCTTCTACGAGGCCGGTGATGACGCGCGGGTGCTCTTCGTTGCGGTCAACGAGAATGCGCTGGAGGCCGATCGACTGCTGTCAGTGACCAGCGAGGCCTTCGCCGGGTCGACGGACGGTTCAGCCTCCGACCTGCCGGTCGAACTGCCACCCAAGACCGACGTCGGCTTCCGGGAGGACGGCCCGGTGGTCGAGTTGACCGACCTCAACGATCTGCTTCGTCCGTCGGTGAGCGTGCCAGTCACGTTCACCTTCGAGGAAGCCGGCGAGGTCACCACGATGGTGCCTGTGGCGGTGCCGCTGGAGTTCATCGAGAACGAGGTCGAGCCGTTCGACTTCCACGGCGAGGAGTAAGAGCGTCGACACCCGCCGCGGTGCACGCTGAATGTCGGAGGGCTCGCCTAGGGTCCGCAGCATGCCACCGTCGGTCAAGGTCAAGCCCGGATACACCTGCTCCGAGTGCGGCTGCACCGCCCCTCGCTGGCTCGGCCGCTGCCCCGAGTGCCAGGCCTGGGGGACAGTGGTGGAGGCGGGCCAGCCACGACCCGGCCTCCGCCGCGTCACGGCCGGACCGGTCAGCGCAGCTGCCCGACCGATCAACGAGATCGACATGCAGACCGCTCGCGCGCGCCCGACCGGTGTGGCCGAACTCGACCGCGTCCTCGGCGGGGGTCTGGTGCCCGGCGCCGTCGTCCTGCTGGCCGGTGAGCCCGGTGTCGGCAAGTCGACGCTGCTGCTGGAGGTCGCCGCCCGGTACGCCGCAACGGGCGACCAGCCCGCCCTGATCGTGAGCGGTGAGGAATCCGCCGCACAGGTGAGGCTGCGCGCAGAGCGCACCGGCTCGATGCACGACCGGCTGTATCTGGCCGCCGAGACCGACCTGTCCGCGGTGCTCGGCCACATCGACGAGGTGCGCCCTGGCCTGCTGGTCGTGGACTCGGTCCAGACCATCGCGGCGGCGACGGTGGAAGGTTCGGCCGGGGGCGTGACGCAGGTCCGTGCGGTCGCGGCGGCGCTGATCGCCGTGGCGAAGGAGCGCGGGATCGCCACTGTCCTGGTGGGACACGTCACCAAGGACGGCTCGATCGCCGGCCCTCGACTGCTGGAGCACGTGGTCGACGTAGTGCTGCAGTTCGAAGGTGACAAGCACTCGTCGTTGCGACTGGTCCGGGCAGTCAAGAACCGGTTCGGGCCTGCGGATGAGGTCGGCTGTTTCGAGCTCGGCGACGCCGGCATCGTCGGCCTGCCCGACCCATCCGGACTGTTCCTGTCCCAGCGCAGCCAGGCTGTCCCCGGCACCTGTGTGACGGTGACTGTCGAAGGTCGACGCCCGCTGCTGGCCGAGGTCCAGGCACTGGTCGCCAGCACCAACCTGCCCAGTCCACGACGGGCCGTCAGCGGACTGGACTCCGCTCGCGCGTCCATGGTGCTGGCGGTGCTGGACAAGCGCGCAGGGATCACCCTGACGAGTCTCGACGTCTTCACCGCCACAGTGGGCGGCGTGCGGGTGGTGGAACCAGCCGCTGACCTGGCGCTGGCGCTGGCCGTTGCCTCATCTGCACGCGATCGAGCGCTGCCCGCCGGACTGGTCGCGATCGGCGAGGTGGGGCTGGCCGGTGATGTCCGACGGGTCAACGGCGTCGGTCGCCGGCTGGCCGAAGCGGCCCGGTTGGGGTTCACCCACGCACTGGTGCCGGCAGACTCCGGACGGATCGACTGCGACCTTCGGGTCAGCGTCGTCGAGGACGTCGCCACGGCCATCAGAGCGCTGCTCGGCTGACCATCGGCCAAGCGAGCGCGACACCCGGCCGCGGTCGCCGCGACGACTGGTCACGGTCGGGTTGCGACGCGGTCGGGGTACGCCGCACGAGGGGTCCATCGCCATACACTCCGCGTGCCCTGCGGCGTACCGGCGCCGTCCCTGGAAGGAGCACAGCGTGGCCACCCTGTCCGAGCGTGACGGCGCGCTTCGGTCGATCCTGGCCCTGATCGCGCCGGGCACCCAACTGCGCGATGGCCTCGAGCGCATCCTCCGGGGCAACACCGGCGCACTCGTCGTACTCGGCATGGACAAAACCGTCGAATCCCTGTGCACGGGCGGCTTTCCGCTGGAAGTCGAATTCTCCTCCACCCGGCTGCGGGAACTGGCCAAGATGGACGGCGCCGTCATGTTGTCCGAGGACGGCTCGCGGATCCTGATGGCCGCAGTCCACCTGATGCCGGACCCGAGCATTCCCACCCACGAGTCGGGGACGCGGCACCGCACGGCCGAGCGGGTGGCGATCCAGGCCGGCTTCCCCGTCATCTCGGTGAGCCAGTCGATGCGGATCATCACGCTGTACCTGCGGGACCAGCGCTACGCGCTGGACCATCCCAATGACATCCTGTCCCGCGCGAACCAGGCCCTGGCCACCCTGGAGCGCTACAAGATGCGCCTGGACGAGGTGGCCGGGACGCTGTCGGCGCTGGAGATCGAGGACCTCGTCACGGTCCGGGATGCCATGAACGTCAGCCAGCGCCTGGAGATGGTCCGCCGCATCGCTGAGGAGATCCAGGGACACATCGTCGAACTCGGCACCGACGGGCGGCTGCTCGCCCTCCAGCTTGACGAACTCATGGCCGGGGTCGAGGGTGAGCGCTCGCTGGTCGCCCGCGACTACGCGACCGCGGCCGGACGCCGGGCACGCACGGTCGAGGCCATCCTGGACGAGGTGGCGACGCTGTCCTCGGCGGACCTGCTCGACTTGTCACTGCTGGGGCGGGCCTTCGGGTACGCCGCCACTCCCGAGGCGCTCGAGGGGGCGGTCAGCCCGCGCGGCTACCGGTTGCTGGCCAAGGTCCCGCGCCTGCCACCGGCCATCGTGGACCGGCTGGTCGAGCACTTCGGTGGCCTGCAAAAGTTGCTCGCTGCCACCATCGAGGACCTCCAGACCGTCGACGGTGTCGGCGAGGCGCGGGCCCGCGGGGTCCGCGAAGGGCTGTCGCGGATGGCGGAGTCCAGCATCCTGGAGCGCTACGTCTGAGCGGCGCGTACTGCCTGATCGCCGGGTCAGCGCAGCAGCAGCGTGGCGTCGGTATCCTTCGCGGTCCCCAGTCGCGCACTGAGCCGATACTCGCCCGGCGCCAAGCGGCGGCGGGGCTCGGCGCATTCGGGGTCGGAGGTCAATCCGGTCCACTCGACGCGCAACGTCACCTGTTGCCCCGGCTGCAGTGTCTGCAGCTTCCTTCCGGGTTCGTACAGACAGTCGTTGCTGCCCCACAGCCGCACGTCGCCGTCGAACAGGCCCCACTCCTGCTGGGTGGTTCCGACATCACGGACGCAGGGCTGTGCGCCTACGTTCTTGACCATCATCAGCAGCATCGGCTTGTCCTGCACCGAGTACTGCGGCTGCTCCGCCCCCGCGGTCACGGCCAGCATCTCGTCGGTACAGGCGACCGGCGGCCCGGGCGGCGGCTGGCTCGCCGGAGGTGGCTGCGTGGTCACGGCCGGCGGTGTGCTCGTCGCCGCAGGCGGTGTGCTCGTCGCGCCGACCGGTGATGTGGTCGGCGCCGCAGTGGAGGTCTCCAGCGGCTGGGCCGGAACCAGTTCCAGCTGCGGCGTGGACGCGGGAGCCGTTGCCGTCTTGACGGGGTCGGCATTGGAGGCCTCCGACGCACCCCCGCCACTGAGCAGCAGGAACGGAACGACGGCGATCAGCAGGACTACCGCGAGGCCGGCGACCCGCCGCTTCCAGTAGACGCGCGGGGAAAGGGAGCCGACGGGATGCAACACGCCATCGACGGTAATGCCGGGGCCACCTCAGCCGGCGCTGACGCGCCGTGGCAGCATCAGATCAGCGCTTGACCAGGCGCACTCCACCCGACGTTGCCCGGTAGGGCCGCGAATACGCCACCGACCCGATTCGTGGCTGCAGCGAGGGGGCAACGACATCCCTGGTGGCTCGCCGTCGGCCGCGCCGATCATCTCCGAGATCATCGGGCAGGTCATCGCCTGGTACGGCGACAACGCGCGCGACCTGCCCTGGCGCCACCCCGGGACAAGCCCGTGGGCGGTCCTCGTCAGTGAGGTGATGCTGCAGCAGACGCCGGTGCCCCGGGTCCGGCCGGTCTACGAGACGTGGCTGCATCGCTGGCCGGGAGCCGGCGATCTCGCCGCCGACAGCCCCGGTGAGGCCGTCCGGATGTGGGGCAAGCTGGGTTACCCGCGGCGGGCACTGCGCCTGCATGAAGCGGCGGTGGTCATCACCGACCGGTACGCCGGAGTGCTTCCCGCTGACCTTCCGTCGCTGCTCTCGCTGCCCGGTGTCGGCGACTACACCGCCCGGGCGGTGGCCAGCTTCGCCTTCGGGCAGCGACATGCGGTGGTCGACACGAATGTGCGGCGGTTCACGGCCCGGGCGGTGCTCGGGCAGGGCGCCGCGGCGCCTCCGTCGGTCGGCCGGGATCTGGCCCTGGTCGAGTCGATGCTGCCGGCGGAGCCGGTGCGGGCAGCGCGGTTCTCGGTGGCCGCGATGGAACTCGGCGCGCTGGTGTGCACTGCACGCACCCCGAGCTGCCCGGCCTGCCCGGTGCGTAGTCGCTGCGCCTGGCAGTTGGCCGGGCGGCCGGCCTACGACGGTCCGGTGCGCCCGGCGCAGCGGTTCGCCGGCACCGACCGGCAGGTGAGAGGCCTGCTGCTCGACGTCCTCCGCAGCTCGTACGACGCCGTACCGGATGCGGCGCTCACGGTGGCAGGGTCCGAGGCCGGGCAGCAGAAGCGCGCGTTGGCGTCGCTCCTGGGCGACGGGCTGGTCGTCGTACTGCCCGACGGCCGCTACGCCCTGCCCGGCGGCCCGGAAGGCTAGGTCGAGACATAGAGCGCGGAACGCACACAGGCCCGGACGCCATGATGACGTCCGGGCCTTTCGTGTTGCGGTGCGGTGCGCTCAGTCGAGCTTGGGCAGCGCCTCGCCGGTCGACTTCGCCAGGTCAACCGCTGCCAGTTCAGGCACCATCAGAACCTTGGCCTCGCCACGGAAGGTGAAGCCGGTGGCCTCACCCGCTTCGTCCTTGGAGACATCGACCACGACGATCTGACCGGGTGTCAGCTCGCCGTAGAGGATCCGCTCGGAGAGCGAGTCCTCGATCTCGCGCTGGATCGCCCGCCGCAGCGGCCGGGCGCCGAGGACCGGGTCGAAGCCCCTCTTGGCCAGCAGCTTGCGAGCATCGGCGGTGACCTCCAGCCCCATGTCCTTGTTCTTCAGCTGCTCGTCCACCCGGGCGAGCATGAGGTCGACGATCTGGACGATCTCCTCCTCGTCGAGCTGATGGAACACGATCGTGTCGTCGATGCGGTTCAGGAATTCGGGCCGGAAGTGTTGCTTGAGCTCGTCGTTGACCCGCTGCTTCATCCGCTCGTAGTTGGACTGCGAGTCGTTGCCGGCCTGGAAGCCCAGCCCGACCGCCTTGCTGATGTCGCGGGTGCCGAGGTTGGTGGTCAGGATCAGGACGGTGTTCTTGAAGTCCACCACCCGGCCCTGGCCATCGGTCAGCCGACCGTCCTCGAGCACCTGCAGGAGGGTGTTGAAGACGTCCTGGTGCGCCTTCTCGATCTCGTCGAAGAGCACCACCGAGAACGGCTTGCGTCGCACCTTCTCGGTCAGCTGGCCGCCCTCGTCGTAGCCGACGTACCCGGGAGGGGCGCCGACCAGACGGGAAACGGTGAAGCGGTCGTGGAATTCGCTCATGTCGATCTGGATGAGCGCATCTTGATCGCCGAAGAGGAACTCGGCCAGCGCCTTGGACAGCTCGGTCTTCCCGACGCCTGACGGGCCGGCGAAGATGAACGAACCACCCGGACGGCGCGGGTCCTTCAACCCGGCGCGGGTACGCCGGATGGCCATCGAAACGGCCTTGATGGCCTCCTCCTGGCCGATGATCCGCTTGTGCAGCTCCTGCTCCATCCGCAGCAGCCGGGAGGTCTCCTCCTCGGTGAGCTTGAAGACGGGGATGCCGGTCCAGTTCGCCAGCACCTCGGCGATCTGCTCATCGTCGACCTCGGCGACGACGTCCATGTCGCCGGCCTTCCACTGCTTCTCCCGCTCGGCCTTCTCGACCAGCAGCTGCTTCTCCTTGTCGCGAAGGTTCGCGGCCTTCTCGAAGTCCTGGGCGTCGATGGCGGATTCCTTCTCCCGCCGTACGTTGGCGATCCGCTCGTCGAATTCACGCAGGTCCGGCGGGGCGGTCATCCGGCGGATCCGCATGCGCGCGCCCGCCTCGTCGATCAGGTCGATCGCCTTGTCGGGAAGGAAGCGGTCGGAGATGTAGCGATCGGCCAGGGTCGCCGCCGCAACGAGGGCTGAGTCGGTGATGGAGATCCGGTGGTGCGCCTCGTAGCGGTCACGCAGGCCCTTGAGGATCTCGATGGTGTGGCCCAGGGTCGGCTCGCCGACCTGGATCGGCTGGAACCGCCGCTCCAGCGCCGCGTCCTTCTCCAGGTGCTTGCGGTACTCGTCCAGCGTGGTGGCACCGATCGTCTGCAGCTCGCCACGGGCGAGCATCGGCTTGAGGATGCTCGCCGCGTCGATCGCACCCTCGGCAGCGCCGGCTCCGACGAGGGTGTGGATCTCGTCGATGAACAACACGATGTCGCCGCGGGTGCGGATCTCCTTGAGGACCTTCTTCAGTCGTTCCTCGAAGTCACCGCGGTAGCGAGAGCCGGCCACCAGGGCGCCGAGGTCCAGCGTGTACAGCTGCTTGTCCTTCAGCGTTTCCGGCACCTCGCCCTTGACGATCATCTGGGCCAGGCCTTCGACGACGGCGGTCTTACCGACCCCGGGCTCCCCGATCAATACCGGGTTGTTCTTCGTACGACGGCTGAGCACCTGCATCAGTCGCTCGATTTCCTTCTCCCGGCCGATGACCGGGTCGAGCTTGGACTCGCGCGCCGCCTGAGTCAGGTTGCGGCCGAACTGATCGAGGACCAGGGACGTGGAGGGGGTGCCCTCACCCTGCCCGCCGGTGCTGCCGGCCGGCTCCTTGCCCTGGTAGCCCGAGAGAAGTTGGATGACCTGCTGGCGAACCCGGTTGAGGTCGGCGCCGAGCTTGACGAGCACCTGTGCGGCGACGCCCTCGCCCTCGCGGATCAGCCCGAGCAGGATGTGCTCGGTGCCGATGTAGTTGTGGCCCAGTTGCAGGGCTTCGCGCAGGGACAGCTCGAGAACTTTCTTCGCGCGAGGGGTGAACGGAATGTGCCCGCTCGGGGCCTGCTGACCCTGGCCGATGATCTCCTCGACCTGCTGGCGCACCCCCTCAAGGGAGATGCCGAGTGATTCCAGCGCCTTGGCGGCGACGCCCTCGCCCTCGTGGATCAGCCCGAGCAGGATGTGCTCGGTGCCGATGTAGTTGTGGTTGAGCATCCTGGCCTCTTCTTGGGCCAAGACGACGACGCGACGCGCCCGGTCGGTGAACCTCTCGAACATCAGTTGCTCCTCACTGCCGCCTGCGGTACCCAGACCCCAAGAGCCTGTGTACCGCAACAGACCCGCATCCTGCCTACGTGCCGGTCCAGTCCACTCTAACCGCGCAGACGCAGGTCTGAAGGCTGTCGAGGTGAACCGGCACTCGGCACAACCGCCATTGAGCGCGAGACTGTTCCGACAGCCGCTGCGCTGTGAGCGAAAACTAAGCGGCCGACGGTCCGTCCGCCCGCCGCATCTGGCGGCAAGCAATGGCTCACAGCGCGCAATGCGGCGCACATCGGGGTCAGTCAAAGCGTGACCGGAGCGATATTCCCGCAAATGGCCGGGACTTTTAGGTCGGCGGCTCATCCGGGCAGCCGCGACGACCTATGTCGGACCACCGGGACCCCGCGGTTGGGCAGGGGCAAACAGCACCGGCAATGCGCCGACCGTCCCACCGGCACCCCTGCTGCGGCAGGGACCCGGGAGTGAGTTAGCTCGCGGCGTGATACGCCTCGACGATGCTGGCCGGAATTCGGCCTCGATCGCTGACGGTGTGGCCGTTTCGCCGCGCCCATGCCCGAATCGCCTGCGTCTGCTCGCGATCGGTGGTGGCCGGCGCGCGGCCCCTGGGTCCACGTGCACGAGTCCCTGACCGGCCGATCTTGTGCGCCGCACCGACGTAGGACGCCATCGCCTCGCGCAACGAGGCCGCATTCTTGCTCGACAGGTCGATTTCATACGACGAGCCGTCAAGTCCGAATGTCACGGTCTCGTTGGCCTGTTCGCCGTCGAGGTCATCGACAAGAATCACTTGGACGCGCTGCGCCATGTGGAACTCCTATGTGGTCAGTACCAGTGGGGTGCGCTCATTGAATCACGCAATCACTGCGAACGCTAATAGGGCCGGACTAACGGGAACAGAATGGTGTCCCGCACTCCCAATCCAGTGAACGCCATCAGCATGCGATCGATACCCATACCCATTCCACCCACCGGGGGCATACCGTATTCCAGCGCGGTCAAGAAGTCCTCGTCCAGCACCATCGCCTCGGGGTCACCAGCCGCTGCCAACCGGGCCTGCTCCATGAACCGCGCCCGCTGCAGGATCGGGTCGGTCAGCTCGGAGTAGGCGGTTGCCGTCTCCACGGCGCCGACGTACAGGTCCCACTTCTCACTCAGCCCGGAACTCACCCGATGATCACGGGTCAGCGGGGAGGTCTCCTGCGGGAAGTCGCGGACGAACGTGGGGGCCACCAGGCCGGGGACGACGAGGTGCTCCAGTAGCTCCTCGACCAGCCGGCCCGGTCCCCACGCCGGATGTACGGCGATGTCGTTGGCTTCGGCGTAGGCCCGCAGCCGCTCGGGGGAGGTCTCGGGTGTGACCTGTTCTCCGAGTGCCTCGGATACCGCGCCGTACAGCGTGATGGAGGGCCATTCGCCGCCGAAATCGTGGTCCGTTCCGTCGGCGTGACGCACGACCAGCGAGCCGAACGCCGCCATCGCGGCGTTCTGGATCAGCTCACGGGTCAGCGCCGCCATCCCGTTGTAGTCGGAGTAGGCCTCGTACACCTCGAGCATGGCGAACTCCGGATTGTGGGTCCGGTCCACGCCCTCGTTCCGGAAGTTCCGGTTGATCTCAAACACCTTGTCGAGCCCCCCGACAATGCACCGCTTCAGGTACAGCTCCGGGGCGATCCGCAGGTAGAGCTCCATGTCGAATGCATTCATGTGGGTGGTGAACGGGCGGGCGGTGGCGCCGCCATGCAGGGGCTGCAGCATCGGCGTCTCGACCTCCATGAAGTCGCGCTCGTGCAAGGTGGCCCGCAGCGAACGCACGACGTCGACGCGGCAGGTGGCGATGCGGCGCGCCTCGTCCCGCACGATCAGCTCGACATAGCGCTGTCTGACCCGCGTCTCCTCGTTCATCGGCCGGTGCGCCACTGGCAGCGGCCGCAACGCCTTGGAGGTGAAGGCCCACGACTCGGCCAGCACGGACAACTCGCCCCGCCGGGAGGTCACGACCTCGCCTTCCACGAAGAGCTGATCGCCGAGGTCGACGTCGGCCTTCCACGCCCGAAGGGTGTGCTCCCCCACGCGATCCAGCGACAGCATCACCTGAAGTTCGACTCCGCCTTCACGCAGGGTTGCAAAGCACAGGCGCCCGGTGTTGCGCAGGAAGATGACCCGGCCGGTTACACCGACGAGGTGTCCCGTGCTGGTATCCGAGAGCATGTCGGGGTGCAGATCGCGGACCTCGGCAAGGGTGTGCGTGCGGGCCGCGCCGGGCGGAAACGGGTCGATCCCGCTCTCGCGCAGGCGCTCCAGCTTCTCCCGGCGTACCCGCAGCTGTTCCGGAAACTCCAGATGCTCGCCAGGCTGCTCGGTGCTCACCCGGCCGAGCGTAACGGCGGCCCGCCGCGGTTTCCCCCGGGCCGGCGCGTACGGCGCCTGCGGGTGCGGGAGTCACTCGTACCTGCCCAACCCCGCCCACTGCTGGCGGGCCACCCGCGCATGAACCCGACCGTGCCCGCCGCGTTGTCGCAGCGGCGCCCGATTTGTCGGATCTGACGACCACCGGAGGGGCAAAGTCGGGGTCAGGGCCGGTTCTTCGCCGCGACCAGGCGCAGACCGATCAGGGTGAGATCCGGCTCGTGGTGCTGCAGTGTCTCGGCCACTCCGAGAACCAGCGGAGCCAGGCCGCCGGTCGCAATCACGGCGGGATCGCCCCCGAGTTCGGCGATGATCCGGGTGACCAGGCCATCGACCTGACCGGCGCACCCGAAGACGACTCCGGACTGCAGTGCCTCCACGGTGTTCTTGCCGATCACCGATCGCGGCCGGACAAGCTCGACCTTTCGCAGCTGTGCCGCCTTCGCGGCCAGCGCATCGATGCTGATCTCGATCCCCGGCGCCAGCGCGCCGCCGACAAATTCGCCTTTCGGGCCCACGACATCGATGCTCGTCGACGTACCGAAGTCCACGACGATCGCCGGTCCGCCGTAGAGGTGGTGCGCCGCGAGGCTGTTGACCACCCGATCCGCGCCGACCTCCTTCGGGTTGTCGACCATCAGCGGTACGCCGGTCCGCACGCCCGGCCCCACGATGACGGCCGGCAGCTCGCGGTAGTAGCCGATGACCATGTCGCGCAGTTCGCGGAGCAGGGCAGGCACCGTCGAGCAGATGGCCAGACCTGAGACGGGCGCGCCGTCCAGCAGTCCGCGGATGGTCAAGGCGAGTTCGTCGGCGGTGGCGCGGGCGTCGGTCTTCGTCCGCCAGGATCGCTCCAGCCGCTCGCCAGTGAAGACGCCGAACACCGATTGGGTGTTGCCGACGTCAATGCAGAGCAGCATCACCGACCCCGCAGATCCATGGCGATGTCGACGATCGGAGCGGAGTGGGTCAGGGCACCGACCGAGAGGTAGTGCACGCCCGTGTCGGCGTACTCACGAGCCCGCTGGAGGGTGAGGCCGCCGGTGGCCTCCAGCTGGATCTGCGGTCCCACCGCCGTCACGACCTCGCGAAGCTGGGCGGGAGGCATGTTGTCGCACAACAGGAACGTCGCCCCGGCCCGCACCGCCTCGACTGCCATGTCCACAGTGGACACCTCGACCTGGACGTCGACGTCGGGATAGGTCCGTCGTACCGCGTCATAGGCTGCTGTCACACCACCGGCCGCGATGACGTGGTTGTCCTTGATCATGGCGACGTCGTACAGACCGAGCCGCTTGTTCGTGCCGCCACCGCAGCGCACGGCGTACTTCTCCAGCGCCCGCAGCCCGGGAGTCGTCTTGCGGGTGTCCAGGACCGTCGCCCCGCTGCCGGCCAGCTCGTCGGCCCACGCCCGGGTGGCGGTGGCGACCCCGCTGGCGCGGGACAGCACATTGAGCATCGTGCGTTCCGCGGTCAGCAGCCGCTGGGTCGGACCGGTGACGGTCAGCAGCACATCGCCGGGCGAGATCCGATCGCCGTCGGCAACATGCTGCTCGATGCCGGCGCCAGCAACCGGGGATTCGAGCACTATGTCGAGGACGGCCACCGCGACCGGCAGTCCCGCGACGACTCCACCGGATCGGGCCACGACGTCGGCGACACCCGCCTGTCCGGCCGGGATCGTGGCCTGACTGGTGACATCGCCCCGGTCGCCGAGATCCTCCGCGAGCGCCCGGCGGACGAGGTCATCGACCCACGCCGGATCCAGACCACCCGCGACCAGGGCGTCCACCGTGGACTGCTTCATACCGGGACCGCTGCCGGTAACGGTTCGAAGTCCTGCTGCAGGAGGCCGTCCTCGTCGATCGAGGCGAGGAGATGCCCGCGCCAGCCCTCGTCGGCGTCGGCGAAGTCCTCACGCCAGTGGCACCCGCGGGTCTCCTCCCGGCGTTGGGCCGCGCTGACCAGGGCGGTCGCCACGGTGAGCAGATTCGTCGCCTCCCAGGCGAGCGGTCCGAGATCGGTGCTGGTGACCGTGCCGAGCCGGTCCAGCACCTTCCGGGTCTCGACGAGGCTGTCGGCACTGCGTAGCACCCCGGCCCCGGCAGTCATCGCCTCAGCCACCTCCGTGCGCGTAGCGAAGTCGAGCACGCCGGCCCCGACGGTGTCGGCGGCGACCGGATCGGCCTGTGGCGGCAGCGACCGGGCCAGCTCCGCACCGATCCGGCCGGCGAAGACGAGACCCTCCAGCAGCGAATTGGACGCGAGCCGGTTGGCCCCGTGTACGCCGGTGCAGGAGACCTCGCCGCAGGCGAACAGGCCGGGCACGCTGGTCTGCCCGTCGAGGTCGGTCCGCAGCCCACCGGAGGCGTAGTGCGCAGCGGGTGCGACCGGGATCGGCTCGTGCACAGGGTCGATTCCAGCAGCCCGGCAACGGGCGAGGATGGAGGGGAACCGGTGCTCCAGCATGGTGCCGCCGAGGTGGCGGGCGTCGAGGAAGACATGATGGACGCCCTGATCCAGCATGACCCGGGTGATCGCCTTGGCCACTACGTCGCGCGGTGCGAGATCGGCCAGCTCGTGGACGCCGCGCATGAAGGGAGCTCCGGCTGCGTCGACCAGCACCGCGCCCTCGCCGCGCATTGCCTCGCTCACCAGCGGTTGCTGGCCACGGGCGGCGTCGCCGAGGAAGAGCGCGGTCGGATGGAACTGCACGAACTCGACATCGGTCACGACCGCGCCTGCCCGCAACCCGAGCGCGACGCCGTCGCCGGTCGAGACAGACGGGTTGGTGGTGGCGGCGTACACCTGACCCATCCCGCCGGTGGCCAGGACCACCGCGCGGGCCAACACAGCGCCGACGCCGTCGGCTGAACCCTCACCCAGAACGTGCAGGGTGACACCGGCCGCGCGGCCATCCGCCCCGGTCAGCAGGTCGAGGACCAGTGCATGTTCGACGATTCGCAGCCCCGGGTCCCGGCGTACGGCGGCATGCAGCGCGCGCTGAACCTCAACCCCCGTGGCGTCGCCACCGGCATGAACGATCCGATCCGCGTGGTGCCCGCCCTCCCGGGTCAGCGACAGCGACCCGTCGGGGTTGCGGTCGAACTCGGCACCGACAGCCATCAGCTCGCGGACCCGGGAGGGCCCCTCCGTGACGAGGACCCGAACTGCCGCCTCGTCGCATAGCCCGACCCCCGCGATCAGGGTGTCTGACAGGTGGGCCTCCGGGGTGTCCGCCGGGCCGAGGACAGCGGCGATTCCGCCCTGCGCCCACCGGGTGGAGCCGTCGTCGATGTTGACCTTGGTCACGATGATCACCCGGAGGCCCGCGGCGCGGGCGTGCAGGGCGGCACACAATCCGGCGATCCCCGAGCCCACGATGCAGACATCGGCCTGCATCGTCCAGCCGGGCGTGGGCGCGAGCAACCGTCGCGGCAGCGAGCTCACGCGGTGAGGTCGCCGCGCCGGAGGTGATGGTCAACGGGGCCGGCCGCGGCAGGGTCCGTGCCGAGCTCGATGATCGAGTTGGCCCCGTCGACGTGCACCACAGCCGGTAGCCACGACTTGGCCTCGGTCTCGTCCATCAGCCCGTATCCGATGAGGATCACCACGTCCTGGGGGTGCACGAGGTGTGCAGCCGCCCCGTTGATGCCGAGCACCCCACTGCCGCGTGCGCCGGGGATGACGTAGGTCTCCAGCCGGGCGCCGTTCGTGACGTCGACGATCGCCACCTGCTCACCTGCCAGCAGGTTGGCCGCGTCCATGAGGTCCTCATCGACCGTGACGGACCCGACGTAGTGCAGGTCGGCGTGGGTGACGGTGGCCCGGTGAATCTTGGACTTCAGCATCGTGCGGAACATCGGTCAGGCTCCTGACAGGGTGAGTGCGGTGTTGTCGATCAGTCGGGTGGTGCCGACCCGCGCAGCGGCCAGCAGCCGGGCCTCGCCGTACTCCGGGGGCGGGCCGAGCCGCGGGTCGGTCAGGGCCAGGTAGTCCACAGCCAGTCCGGCCAGGACCTCGCGGGCGGCGGCCTCGACAGCGGCTGCGCCGTGGTCGGCCACCTCGGCACCCGCGGCCAGTGCGTGGGACAGGGCGAGTGCGCTGCGCCGCTCGGCCGGATCGAGATAGCGGTTGCGGCTGGACAACGCCAGCCCGTCGTACTCCCGAACCGTCGGCACGCCGACGATCTCCACGTCGAGGTCGAAGTCCTCGACCATCGAGCGGACGAGGGCAAGCTGCTGGTAGTCCTTCTCGCCGAAGAACGCAGCGTCCGGGCGGGTCAGGTGCAACATCTTGAGCACCACGGTGAGGACACCGTGGAAGAAGCCAGGCCGGCTGGCACCCTCCAGCACGGTTCCGAGCGGGCCGGGATCCACCCGCACACCCGGCGGCCCGGCCGGGTAGAGCTCGGCGACGGTGGGGGCGAAGACCAGGTCGACCTGCTCCCGGGCGAGCAGGGCCAGGTCCTGGTCGCGGGTCCGCGGGTAGCGGTCGAAGTCCTCGTTCGGCCCGAACTGCAGCGGGTTGACGAACACCGTGGCGATGACGCTGGCGCCCCGGGTCCGAGCCTGCCGCAACAGCGCGATGTGACCATCGTGCAAGGCCCCCATGGTCATGACGACGGCCACCGGGCCTGGCAGCTGGTCCCGCGCACGGTTGAGCGCGTGCGGATCGGTGACCACCCTCGGATCACGTCCGAGGAGGAGGGAACTGTGTGTCACGGTTGCGCGGAGGTCGCAGCTGAGGCGATCGTGGGGCGGGGGGCGAGGACATCCAGCAGCGCGTCGGCGTCCTGTCTGCGCAGCCGACCGGAGGCGATGGCGCGGTCGGCGGTACGCCGGGCCATCGCCGCATAGGCGCCGACACTGTCCGGTGCGTGATCGACGAGTTCGCGCAGGTGCCGGCGTACCGTCCCGGCGTCGCCACGGGCCACCGGGCCGGTCAGCGCCGCGTCTCCGTGTCGTAGGGCGTTGTCGAGCGCGGCCTGCAGCAACGGGGTGAGCAGTTGCTCGGGCCTGATGACACCCGCCGTCCGCAAGGCGTCCATGGATTCGTTCACGAGGGTGACGAGGTGGTTGGCCCCCATTGCCAGCGCCGCGTGGTAGAGCGGCCGGGCGTTCTCGGGCACCCAGGTGGGCTCGCCACCCATCTCCAGGACGAGCGCCTCGGCGACCGCCCGGTGCTCGGGCTCGGCGGTGACGCCGAAGGAGACACCTCGGAGCCGTTCCAGGTCTTCCTCGACCCCGGTGAACGTCATCACCGGGTGCACAGCGAGTGTCAGGGGGCCGAATGCCGCCGCCGGCGCGAGCACCGCCAGCCCATGCGCGCCGCTGGTGTGCACCACGATCTGCCCCGCCCGCCAGGCGCCGGTCTCGGCCAGACCGACGACCAGGCCACCCAGCGTGTCGTCCGGCACGGCCAGCAGGATCAGGTCTGCGGCGGCGACCACCTCGTCCGCGGGCAACAGCGCCGCACCGGGCAGCAGCCGGCCGGCCCGGCGTACGGAGTCACGGGAGACGCCCGAGGCGGCGACAACGACGTGCCCGGCGTCGGACAATGCCCTCCCGAGGACACTGCCGACCCGGCCGGCGCCGACGACGCCGACGCGCAGGCGCGAGGCGCGCACCATTGAGTGAGGGGAAGTCACGATCGCCCGCCTTTCCGTTCCAGTCCGCGAGGGGTACCAGACGTGGTGCTGCCGTGAGCAACACCCAGCCTAGGTCCGTCGCGACCGGTCCGCCGAGTGGCGTGTGTCACGTCCCGGTCAGCGGCCAGGATGGGCGGGTGCGTCCGTGGCGGCAGGCGATGACCGATGCGCTGTACGGCGAGCAGGGGTTCTACCGCAGCCCCGACGGCCCGGCGGCGCACTTCCGGACCTCGGCGCACACCGGCCGGCTGTTCGCCGCTGCCGTGGCCGAATTGCTGGAGCGGGTGGACCGTGCGCTGGGCTACCCGCCACGCCTGGACCTGGTCGACGTCGGCGCCGGCCGCGGTGAGCTGCTGGGTGCAGTCGCGCGCCTGGCCGCAGCCGGGTTGTCGTGCGCGCCGCGGCTGCGGCTCACCGGCGTCGAGGTCGCGCCGCGCCCAGGCGGGCTGCCTGCGCAGATCGCGTGGACGCAGGAGATCCCACCCGTGACCGGCCTGCTGATTGCCAACGAGTGGCTGGACGTCGTACCGGTTGATGTCGTGGAGCAGACCGGCGACGGGCCACGGACGGTCCTCGTCGACCGGTTCGGCGTGGAGTCCCTCGGTCCGCCGCCGGCCGAGGCCGACCTGGCGTGGCTGGCGCAGTGGTGGCCCCTGCCCCAGGTCGGGGGACGGGCCGAGATCGGCCGGTCCCGCGACACCGCGTGGGCCGGCGCGCTGGCCCGGGTACGACGGGGGCTTGGGGTCGCGGTGGACTACGGACACACGAAGGCCGAGCGGCCCCCGGGTGGGAGCCTCGTCGGTTACCGCCGCGGCGCCGCCGTCCTACCGGTCCCCGACGGCACCTGCGACCTCACGGCACACGTGGCGTGGGACTCCTGCCAGGCTGCGGAGCCAGGGAACCTGATGACCCAGCGGGCGGCGCTCACAGATCTCGGGATGAGCGCCGCCCGGCCACCCCGGGCCCTAGCTTGGCGCGATCCGCCGGCGTACCTCGCTGCGCTGCGAGACGTCGGCGAGGCGGCTGAGCTGACCGACCCGGGTGGGTTAGGTGGCTTCGGCTGGCTGCTGTGTGGGGTGGCGATGACGGTGCCGCTAGGGTCCGAGCGTGTCACCTGACGGACAGCGCCCCCCGGGCAGCATGCAGGGCAGGGCCGCGCTGGTTACCGGCGGGAGCCGGGGCATCGGGCTGGCGATTGCCCAGCAACTCATCCGTCGGGGCGCCCGCGTCACCGTGACTGCGCGCAAACCCGACGACCTGGCCGCCGCAGTCGAGACACTCGGCGGTGACGAGTACGCATTGGCCGTGGCGGGCAATGCCGGTGACCTGGAACACCGCGCAGAGGCGGTTGCCCGGACCGTCGAGCGTTTCGGCAGCCTCGACATGCTGGTGAACAACGTCGGCATTAACCCGATCTACGGCCCGCTGGTCGAGGCCGACCTCAACGCCGTCCGCAAGGTCATGGACGTGAACTACGTCGCCGCGCTCGGTTTCGTCCAGGAGGCGCACCGGGCTTGGCTCGGGGAACGCGGGGGTTCTGTGCTCTTCATCGCCTCTGTCGCAGGCCTGCGCTGCGCCGAGGGCATCGGCGCCTACGGGTCGAGCAAGGCGGCTCTGTTCCACCTGACGATGCAGCTCGCGGTCGAGCTGGGACCGCAGATCAGGGTCAACGCGCTGGCCCCGGCAGTGGTCAAGACGAAATTCGCCACCGCCCTCTTCGAGGGGCGCGAGGCTGCGGTGGCTGATGCGTACCCGCTCAAGCGGCTCGGCGTACCGGCGGATGTCGCGGCTGCGGCGGCGTTCCTGCTCTCGGACGAGGCCAGCTGGATCACCGGACAGACCCTCGTCCTCGACGGTGGCGTGATGAGCCGGGGCCAGCTCTAGCCCGCCGTTGCGACTGTGCCTGCTGGCTGGCCGCGGGAGTCGCTGCTTGTCTGGTTGCGGGGTCGCCCGGCAGGCAAGTGGTCAGGCGACGCCTAGGAGACGGTGGGCGGTGCCCGGGTCGCGGCGGAAGTCGGCAGTCGTCGCCCGATGCGCGATCACGCCTCGGTCCATGACGGCAACGTCGGCGCAGACGGAGAATGCCAGGTGCAGATCCTGCTCCACGAGCAGGACCGCAACACCTTCCTCACGCATCCCGGTGATCGCGCCGGCGATCAGCTCGACGATGGCCGGCGCGAGTCCCTCGGACGGTTCATCCATGAGGATCAGCCGCGGCCCGGTGAGCAGCGCCCGCGCGATCGCCAGCATCTGCTGTTCGCCACCGGACAGGGTCGCCGCCTCCTGACCGCGCCGCTCGTCCAGGCGCGGCAGCAGGGCGATCACCCGCTGCTCCGTCCACGAGGTCGACCTCCGGCGCCGGGCGGCGAGGGTGAGGTGCTCCTGCACGGTCAGGTTCGCCCACACCCTGCGGCCCTGCGGCACCAACGCCACTCCCGCGCGGGCGACCACGTCCGCACGCCGACCTGCCAGCGCCTGCCCGTGCAGCGTGACCGAGCCCGCGGATGGACGCAACAACCCCATCAACGTGTTGACCAGCGTCGATTTTCCCACCCCGTTGCGCCCCAGCAGTCCGAGCACCCGGCCCGAGTCCAACTCGAGATCCACACCCTGCAAGACGGTTCCTTGCTTGTAGCCGGCACGGAGCCCGCGCACCTCGAGCAGCATCACTCGCCTCCGATGAAGAGTTCCGCGCGGTCCGCCGTACCGAGGTAGGCCTC
>JACDAB010000011.1 GCA_013695665.1 Geodermatophilaceae bacterium
GTGCCAGGCCGGCCTCACTCCGGCGGGGCGCCGCGGATCAGGCAGGTCAAGCGGACCGTGCAGATTCGCTTCTCCTCCTCGTCGCTGATCACGATCTGGTAGGTCGCGACGGTGTTCCCGACGCTCAGTGGCGTACACACGGCGGTAAGGGTGCCGGTTCGGGCCGCGCGATGGTGCGTCGCGTTGATCTCCAGACCGAGCGCTGCTCGCTCCGAGCCGGCGTGAATGGCCGCGGCTACCGACCCGAGCGTCTCTGCCAGTACGCAGGATGCGCCGCCGTGCAGGAGGCCGTAGGGCTGCAGGTTGCCCGCGACGGGCATCGTCGCGACCATCCGCTCCGGCGTCCAGTCGATGATCTGGATGCCCATCCGGTCTGAGAGCTGGCCGTCCGGCACGTCCATGATGCGCCCCGCCACGTCCATCCGTGCCATCGCCGCCGGTGCCGCCTCTCCACCCCGTTGCTGGGGCCTGAACCTGTCGGAGGGCAACCCTAGACTTGCGGCCGTGACTGATTCACGGCTGCTCCTGCTTGACGGTCACTCGCTGGCCTACCGCGCGTTCTTCGCCCTACCAGTCGAGAATTTCTCGACCACGACCGGGCAGCCGACCAATGCGGTCTACGGCTTCACCTCGATGCTGATCAACGTGCTCCGGGACGAGACCCCGACGCATCTCGGGGTCGCCTTCGACGTGTCGCGGCAGACGTTCCGCAACGAGATGTACGCCGAGTACAAGGCAGGCCGCAGCGAGACGCCCGCGGACTTCCGGGGCCAGGTGAGCCTGATCAAGGAGGTGCTCGAGGCGCTGCGGATTCCCTCGATCGAGGTGGAGAACTACGAGGCCGACGACGTCATAGCCACGCTGACGACGCAGGCGGTCGCTGACGGCATGTCGGTCCTGATCCTGACCGGTGACCGCGACGCACTGCAGCTTGTGGGCGAGCAGGTCACCGTGCTCTATCCGCGGCGCGGAGTCTCCGACCTGACCCGGTTCACCCCGGAGGAGGTCGAGAGCAAGTACGGCCTGACGCCCACCCAGTATCCGGACTTTGCCGCCCTGCGCGGTGATCCGAGCGACAACCTGCCAGGCATTCCCGGGGTGGGGGAGAAGACGGCCGCCAAGTGGGTGCGCGAGTTCGGCTCTCTCAACGACCTGGCCGATCGCGTGGATGAGGTGCGGGGCAAGACCGGTGACGCGCTGCGGACCAATCTCGCCTCGGTGCTGCGCAACCGGCGGTTGACCGAGCTCGTCCGGGAGGTGCCGTTGCCGCTGGGCCCCGGTGACCTGCGGATGACGACGTGGGACCGCGACGAGGTCCACCAGATCTTCGACAATCTGCAGTTCCGGGTGCTGCGCGAACGTCTCTTCGAGACCCTCCAGTCCGTCGAACCCGAGGCCGAGGAGGGCTTCGACGTCCGCGCCCGCATCCTCGGAACCGGCGAGCTAGCCGCCTGGCTGGCTGCGCGGTCTGACTCCGGGGCGCGGACCGGCGTCTCCT
Organism: Geodermatophilaceae bacterium; assembly: GCA_013695665.1. Lineage (GTDB taxonomy): Bacteria > Actinomycetota > Actinomycetes > Mycobacteriales > Geodermatophilaceae > JACCTY01. The sequence continues at coordinate 1,499 of JACDAB010000011.1, forward strand.
TCCGGGGTCGCTGGGCGAGGGGGTCCGGGGACGTGTCCGCGATCGCGCTGGCCTCCGCGGACTCCGACGGAGCCTACGTCGACGTCGCCGGCCTGGGCGCCGAGGACGAAGCGGCTCTCGCGGCGTGGTTGGCCGACCCTGCCAACCCCAAGGCGATGCACGAGATGAAGGGTCCGTTGCTGGCGTCCTGGGCGCGGGGCTGGGACCTCGCGGGGGTGACCAGCGACACCGCGCTCGCGGCCTACCTGGCGCTGCCGGGACAGCGCTCGTTCGACCTTGGCGACCTGACCCTGCGCTACCTCCACCGCGAGCTGCGGGCCGAGGACGACAGCGATGGCCAGCTCACCCTGGACGGTGGCCAGGACGAGGCCGATGAGACGGCCGCCCGATCAGAGGTGGTGCGTGCCCGGGCGGTGCTCGATCTCGCCGCCGCCCTCGACGCAGATTTGCACAAGCGCAACGCCGGCAGCCTGCTGCGCGACATGGAGCTCCCACTTACCGAGGTCCTCGCCCGGATGGAGCGCACCGGGATCGCGGCCGACGAGGACTACCTGCGCGAGCTGCAGAAGGACTTCAGCGGTCAGTGTGCCGAGGTGGAGCAGGCGGCCTACGCGGTGATCGGCCGGGAGATCAACCTCGGTTCGCCGAAGCAACTGCAGGTCGTGCTGTTCGAGGAACTGGCCTTACCGAAGACCAAGCGGATCAAGACGGGGTACACGACCGACGCCGAGTCGCTGCAGACGCTGCTGGAGCAGACCGGCCACCCGTTTCTGGAACACCTGATGCGCCACCGCGACGTGACGCGGCTGCGGACCGTCATCGACGGGCTGATCCCGATGGTCGATGATGCCGGGCGCATCCACACGACCTTCCATCAGACGATCGCTGCGACCGGGCGGCTGTCCTCCACCGATCCCAACCTGCAGAACATCCCGATCCGCACCGCCGAGGGCCGCCGGGTCCGCCAGGCGTTCGTCGTGGGCGCGGGCTACGAATCGTTGATGACCGCGGACTACAGCCAGATCGAGATGCGGATCATGGCCGACCTGTCCGAGGATGTGGGGCTGATCGAGGCGTTCACGTCGGGGGAGGACCTGCACACCTTCGTTGCCTCGCGTGCCTTTTCCCTACCTATCGACGACGTCGACCCCGAAATGCGGCGGCGGATCAAGGCGATGAGCTACGGGCTGGCCTACGGACTGTCGGCGTACGGACTGGCCCAGCAGCTGCGGATCACACCGGACGAGGCGCGCGAACACATGACCGCGTACTTCGAGCGCTTCGGTGGCGTCCGCGACTACCTGCGCAACGTCGTGGACGAGGCGCGGATGACCGGCTACACGGAGTCGATCCTGGGCCGCCGGCGCTATCTGCCGGACCTGACCAGTGACAACCGGCAGCGCCGCGAGATGGCCGAGCGGATGGCCCTGAACGCACCGATCCAGGGTTCGGCGGCGGACATTATCAAGGTCGCCATGCTCGGCGTCGACAGCGCGCTGCGGACGGCGGGGCTGGGTTCCCGCATGCTCCTTCAGGTCCACGACGAACTTGTGCTCGAGGTGGCGCCGGGGGAGCGGGAGCGACTGGAGGCGCTGGTGCGCCGGGAGATGGGCGCCGCCTACGTGCTGTCCGTCCCGTTGGACGTCTCGATCGGGATCGGCCGGACCTGGGACGAGGCCGGTCACTAGGTGGTCAACGCTGGCTGCTGCCGGGGGTTCTCGTGGTCAAAATCGGGGCTGTGGTTGCATTTCAGCGCTCCACGGCACCACAAGCCCGACCTGATCACCGGCATCAACGCCTGAGCCGGTCCGGGGCTACCCGACCCGGGTCGGCAGGCGCACCACGACGTACTCGGCGATCGCCCCGGCGTGCCGCCCGACGTCACGGTCCCGCTTGCTACCGCGCAGGCAGAGGGCACGCCCTCGGGGGCTGTCAAGGTCGGCGTGACGTTGGCCGGGCCGCCAGAATGGTCCTGCGCCTCGGATGCGTCTGGTCACCCCGGTGGTCCCCGTGCACGTCCAACCGAGTCGGCTTCTTGCGTCGGATCGCTGCCCGGATCGCTGCCCGGATTACTCAGGCGTGAATGCCACACTCGGATTTCACCAGATCGGCCCACCGGCCGGAGCGTGGATCCGCTCCCGGCGCGACCCGTCGGGTGCAGGGCGCGCAGCCGATCGACGGGTAGCCGTCATGCACCAGGGGATTGACCAGTATGTCGTTGGCGGCGATGTAGTCCTCGACCTGCGACAGTGTCCAGTGCGCCAGCGGGTTCACCTTGACCATGCCGCGGCGGCCGTCCCAGTGGATGACCCTGGTGTCCCGACGGCTGTCCGACTCCTCCCGTCGTACGCCGGATGCCCACGCGGAGAACGGTTCTAGTGCGCGGGCCAGCGGCGCCACCTTGCGCAGGGTGCAGCACAGGTCGGGGTCGCGCTCGTAGAGCCGCGGCCCGTGATCGGCGTCCTGCCCCTCGACTGTCCGCTGTGGACGGATGACGAGGACCTCGAGTGGCAGGGTCGCCGCGACGGCGCGCTGGGTGCCCAGCGTCTCCGGAAAGTGGTAGCCGGTGTCGAGGAAGATGATCTTCGCCCGCGGAGCCGCCGCGGCGGCCAAGAGCGCAAGAACGGCGTCAGCCATCGACGATGCGATCGCCAGACCCGGGCCGAAGTGCACATCTGCCCAGCGCAGCACCTCGTGCGGCCCAGCGCCGATCAGGTCGCCGCCGCCCTGCTCGGCGAGGGCCTGCAGCCGTGCGTGCTCAGCGGCCGGAGCGGCCATCAGCGCACCACCTCAGGGTCGGGGGTCGGCGCCAGACCGACGAAGTTGAGCTTCCACACCCTGATGCACGAGCCGCAGCGCCATTGGCCGGCATCCTCGCCGTAGGGCCGGATGTCCTCCTCGCCGCAGAACGGGCAGTGGAACGGCGGCGCGTGGCGTGGCGTCACTCCGCGCGTCTGCGCGGCGGGTGGCGCCCCGGCGCTCATGTGAGCCACTCCTCGTCCGCCCGTGCCACATAGGCGGAGAACAGTTCCTCGGGCTTGCGGCGCTCCTGGAATCCGCGCAGCAGGCGCTCGACGTAGTCCGCGGCCTCGGCAGCGGGCACCTTCAAGCCACGGAACTTGTGTCCGAAGGAGGCCTGCAATCCGAGGTGACCGCCTAGGTGCACCTGGAAACCCTCGGCATCCGAACCATCGCGGTCGCGGACGACGATGCCCTTGAGCCCGATGTCGGCGACCTGGAACCGGGCGCAGGAGTTCGGGCAGCCGTTGATGTTGATCGAGATCGGCTCGTCGAAGTCCGGCAGCCGACGCTCGAGTTCGCGGTAGAGCCAGTCGGCGCGGCCCTTGGTCTCGACGATGGCAAGTTTGCAGAACTCCAGGCCCGTGCAGGCCATCGTGCCGCGACGGAACGGCGACGGCCGCGCAGGCAGGTCCTCCGCCTCCAACGCGGCGACCAGCGGCTCGACGGACTCCTCCGGTACGCCGAGAATGACCAGTTTCTGCCGGGCGGTGGTGCGCACCCGGCCGTCGCCGTACCGCTGGGCCAACGCGCCGACCTGGCCGAGCTGGGTGCCGCTGGTCCGTCCGGAACGCAGCGGGAAGCCGACGCAGAACCGCCCGTCGCTCTGCCGGTGTACGCCGACGTGGTCGCGGTCGGCATCGGTGGTCGGTGCGGGCTCGCGACCGTCGGGCAGCGGGGAGTCCAGGTACTCCGACTCCAGGACCCGGCGGAACTTCTCGGGGCCCCAATCGGCCATCAGGAACTTCAGCCGCGCGTGGGTGCGCGACCGCCGGTAGCCGTAGTCCCGGAACACACCGGTCACGCCGGCCCAGACCTCGCGGACCCGCTCCGGGGCGACGAAGACGTCCAGTCGCTCGGCCAGCCGCGGGTTGGTGGACAGCCCACCCCCGACCCACAGGTCGAAGCCGACCTGACCGTCGGGACCGCGTACGCCGACGAAGGCCACGTCGTTGATCTCGTGGTTCGTGCAGTGCTGCGAGCAGCCGGAGATCGAGGTCTTGTATTTGCGCGGCAGGTTCGAGAAGGCGGGATCGCCGAGATGGGCCGCGACCACCTCCTCGATGTACGGCGTCGCGTCGATCAGTTCGTCGTCGGTGACACCGGCGAGCGGACATCCCAGCACGACCCGAGGAGTGTCCCCGCACGCCTCGGTGGTGGACAGGCCCACCGCCTCCAGCCGCCGCCAGATCTCCGGCACGTCCTCGATCCGGATCCAGTGCAGCTGGACGTTCTGGCGATCGGTGACGTCGGCGACATCGCGCCCGAACTCCGTGGCGATGCCTGCGACGACCTGCAGCTGGGCGGGCGACAGCTGCCCGCCGTCGATCCGGATTCGCAGCATGAAGTAGCGGTCCTCGAGCTGCTCTGGTTCCAGGACGGCGGTCCGGCCACCGGGGATCCCCTGGGCGCGCTGGGTGTAGAGCCCCATCCAGCGGAACCTGCCCCGCAGGTCGGCCGGATCGATGCTGTCGAACCCGTTGCGGGCGTAGATGTCGATGATGCGCTGACGGACCGCGAGGCCGTCGGAGTCCTTCTTCATCCGCTCGTTCGGATTCAGCGGCTCCCGGTAGCCCAGCGCCCACTGTCCTTGCTGCTTGGGGGCGGTGGGGCCACGGCGGGCGGTGGATGGTGCGGTGGGGGGCAACTGACTACCTCTCCAGGGTGGCTTCGGCGCGCAGCGCCACCCGGAGCGGGCGCGCTACGTCAGGGCGCAGCGAAGAAACGAAGGAGAGCTACAGGCGGACGAGGAGATGCGCTGCAGGTCGATATGCAGGCGCGAGGTCAGCGCCACGCCGGAGGACGTCACCGGATCAGGCTGCCACATCGAGTGCGTGCCTGCGCAACAAGACAGCAGTGCGATCTGGGTCACATTTGGCCGACCAGTCGCAGCGGCGGTCAGTAACGTGTGGCCATGCGTTCCGCTGGATTGACCGCACGCAGGCACGTCGACCTGCTCCGCGTCTCCAGCGCGATCTGTCGCCCCGCCTGACGCCCCGCGGGCCTTCCCCCCGCACCCCGTCGCGCCATCCCAGTGAGTAGCGGATTGAGCGCGGCCTGGCCGTCCTGCTGGAGATCGCCGTGCCACCGACCGCTCCGCTGCTGCTTCGCCCCCCGCCCCGCCTCACCCGCCCGGTTCTGCTCGCTGTGGCTCACGGTTCCCGGGACCCCCGCGCCGCCGACACTCTCGACCGGCTGGTCCACCGCGTCCGTGCACTCGCGCCGGACACTGACGTACGACTGTCCTATGTGGACCATGCGAATCCGTCGATATACCAGGCGTTGGACGAGGTTGCAGCGCAGCGGCAGTCGGCCGTCGTCGTACCGTTTCTGCTCTCGGCCGCGACGCACAGCAAGGGTGACATCCCTGGCTCCATAGCTGCGGCACGAACGAGACACCCTGGCCTGACGGTCAGCTACGGGCGAGTGCTGGGACCGCACCCGCTGCTCCTCGAGGCGCTGGAGCAGAGACTGGTCGAGGCGGGGGTCCCGGCCGACGCGGCTCTCGTGCTCGCCGGCACCGGATCCGCCGACCCGGACGCCAACGCCAACGTGGCGCGAATGGCCAGGTTGCTGTGGGAGGTGCGCCGTAGCGCACCGGTGGAGGTCGCGTTCGCCACGGGGACTACGCCGACGGTCACCGAGGCGTTGTCCCGGCTACGGCGCCTTGGCCACCGGAAGGTCGCCGTGGCGGCGTACTTCCTGTCGCCCGGCCGGCTTCTCGACGCCGTCGCCGCCGACGCCAACGGAGTTGCGGTGAGCGCGCCGCTCGCCGACACCGACCACGTAGCCCGGCTCCTGCTCGAACGGTACGCCGAGGCGGTGGCCGGGCATTCGGGCATGGACTGTGACTGCTGCGTGTACCGGACCGCGTGGCCGGGCCGGGAGCAGCGCGTCGGCCAACCGCAGCGTCCGCATGCCCATCCAGGGGACCGGGCATGACCCTGTACCCGGTGGCGCTGCGCCTGACCGGTCGACGGGTGACGGTTGTCGGCGGTGGCCGCGTGGCCGCCCGCCGCGTCCTCGGACTGCTCGAAGCCGATGCCGATGTCGTCCTGGTCTCGCCGACGGTCACCACCGCATTGGAGGCGCTGTCCCACACAGGGCGGATCAAGTGGCTGAACCGGACGTACGCCGAGGGCGACCTCGCCGGCGCGTGGTACGTCGTGGCGGCCACCGACGAACGCGCGGTGAACTCGGCGGTCGCGGAGGAGTCCGAACGACGCGGAGTGTTCTGCGCTCGGGCCGATGACGCTGTCGCGTCCAGCGCGTGGACACCGGCCCTCGGCCGCTACGACGGGATCACCGTCGCGGTGTCCGGTGAGCGGGACCCGAAGCGGGCAGCCGGAGTCCGCGACGAGGTGGTACGGCGGCTGCAGGACGGGTCGCTGGCAGCGCCACGCCGTCGCAAGGAGCCGGGCGTCGTCCTCGTCGGTGGCGGACCCGGGGACCCCGGCCTCATCACGGTCCGGGGCTGGCAGGCACTGCGCGATGCGGACGTCGTCGTCGCCGACCACCTGGCGCCGCAGTCGTTGCTCGACGAGCTCGGTCCGGACGTCGAGGTGGTGGATGCCTCGAAACTGCCCTATCGCAGGTCGATGGCGCAGGAGCGGATCAACGAGCTCCTGGTGTCGCACGCGCGGGCGGGACGTTACGTCGTGCGGCTCAAGGGTGGCGATCCGATGGTCTTCGGGCGCGGCTTCGAGGAGGTGCTCGCCTGTGCGAGTGCAGGTGTCCGCTGTGAGGTGGTGCCCGGCGTGAGCAGCGCGGTCGCCGTTCCTGCGCTGGCCGGCGTACCGGTGACGCATCGCGGCATCGCCCACGAGGTTGTGGTGGTCTCGGGGCACGTGGCACCCGGTGACCCCACGTCGAGGGTCGACTGGACAGCGATCGGGAGGCTGCGCGGGACGCTCGTTCTGCTGATGGCGATGACACACCTGGAGGCGATCGCCGAGACCCTGATACACAACGGGCGGGGTGCAGATACCCCGGTCGCCGTGATCTGCGACGGGTCGACGTCCGAGCAGCGGACGGCGCGGACCACGCTGGGCGAGGTTGCTGCTGTCGCCGTCGCGGAGGGTCTGCAGTCGCCCGCGGTCGTCGTCATCGGTGACGTTGTGGGGCTCGGCGCCGACCTGGCGACTCGAGCGCGCCCGACTCACGCGGCGATGACGCCCACGAGGGAAATCGCGCGATCCACCTCGGCCTCGGTGTTGTAGTAGTGCGGGGACAGCCGGACCAGCGGGTGCACCGCGCGCCTGGCGTCGAACTGGGTGTGTGCCGGCACTGTCGTGGTGACGTTGACGCCGGAGCGGGCCAGCTGGGCGGCGACGTCCGCGGCGGGGACTCCCTCGACACTGGCGGTGACGATGGCGCAGCGGCGCTGGCCGAGGTCGTGCGTGGACACCCGGGGGAGCCGCTCGAGCCCGTCTCGCAGCCGCGCACCGAGCAGGCTGGTGCGCTCGCCGATCGCGTCGAGCCCGAGGTCGAGAGCCTGCGTGACTGCCGCGCCGAGGCCGAGGATGTTGACGTAACTGTTCTCCCAGGACTCGAAACGCCGGGCGCCGTCGACCCAGGTGAACCCGTCCCTCCCGTCCCAGGTGGCGGAGCGGATCTCCGCGACGTAGGGATCGAGCCGATCAAGTGCGGCGCTGCGGACCCACAGGAAGCCGGTGCCCCGAGGACCACGGAGAAACTTCCGGCCCGTACCGGTGATCAGGTCGGCGCCCAGGCTGTCGGCGTCAACGGGGAACTGCCCCACCGACTGGGTGGCGTCGAGGAGGAACAGCGCGCCGGCGTCGCGGGCGATGCGCCCGATCTCCGCGGCCGGGTTGACCAGGCCGCCGCTGGTCGGGACGTGGCTCACGCCGATGACCTTCGTTCGATCGTCCACGAGCTCGGCCAGGGCTGTCGTGTCAAGTTGGCCGAAGCGGTCGTTCGGGACGACCACCAGTTCGGCGCCGGTTCGCTGCGCCACCTGCAGGTAGGCAAGCACGTTGCTGCCGTACTCGGCGCAGCCGGTCAGAATACGGTCGCCGCGCGCAAGCGGGATGGAGTAGAAGGCGGCGCTCCACGCGTGGGTGGCGTTGTCGAACAGGGCGATCTCGTCGGCCGTGCCGCCCACTAGGTCTGCGAGGCCGGCGTACGTCGAGGCGACGGCGTCCTGCGCGGCGTCGGCGGCCTCGTAACCGCCCATCTCGGCCTCCAGCCGGAGGTGTCCGGTCATGGCGTCCAGGGTGGGCTGAGCCAGCAAGGCCGCACCCGCATTGTTGAGGTGCAGCCGGTGCGCGCACCCCGGCGTCTGCGCTCGCAGTGCGTCGATGTCCATCGGCCCATCCTCGTCAGCGGCGGGTGGAGTCCGCCACCGGCGCGCCCGGCACCTCGCAGATCTCCTCCCCGGCAGTGGCTGGTGTGCGGGTCCGCGAGGTGGCGAGCACCGAACCGAGGAGGATCAGCACGAAGCCGACCGCGGTGGCTGCCGTGAACGTCTCGTCCAGCAGGCTCACGCCGAGCAGGACCGCGACCGCGGGGTTGACATAGGTGATGACCACCGAGCGCGCCGCCCCGACCTCGGCGATCAGGGCGAAGAACAGCAGGAACGCCACCGCCGTGCACACCACGGCCAGCATGGCCACGGCCAGGACGACGTCGGCGGACGGCCAACTCCGCGGGGCCTGGGCCAACCCGACCGGGAGGTAGAGCACCGCAGCCAACCCCAGCGCCACCGCGACCGTGCCCAGCTGCGGAAGGTCGGACAGGCTGCGCGACAGGATCACCGGGCCGATGGCGTAACACACCGCGACACCGGCGATGGCCGCGATCGCCCCGGCGTCACCCGCACCGACCTCGAAGCCGACCAGAGCCGCGACACCGGCGGCTCCGAGCAGCAGGCCTGCCAACCGGCGGGTCCCGAGTTGCTCGCCGGCCGGGCCGCGCGCGGCGATGAGGGCACCGACCAGCGGAACTGCGGCGATCAACAGGCCGGTCAAAGAGCTGGACAGCCGCAGCTCGGCGAAGCCCAGCAGCAGCCATGGGATGCAGATCTCGACGACGGTGAAGAGCACCAGCGGCCACCAGCGGGAGAGGACCAGCCGGACCTGTCCCCGGGCGAAGGCGATGGGCAGCAACAGCACCGCCGCGAGCGCGGTCCGCACCAGCACCAGGGTCGAGGGGGCCAGCTCCTCGACGGCGACTTTGATCAGCAGGTACGGAATCCCCCAGATGAGCCCCATGGCGATGAACAGCAGCCAGCCGCGCCTGCTCACGTCCGCCTCAGCTCCCCTCGGTCACTGCTTCGAGCCATCGTGCCCCTTGCCGCTGACAATCCCGGCCGGGGTGGGTGCGACGATCACCGCCATGAGCGGGACAACACCGTCGGACGACGAAGGCCCGGTCGCCTTCGTCCTCGGCGGCGGCGGTCTCCTCGGGTCCTCCGAGGTGGGCATGCTAGCGGCGCTGCTCGACGGTGGCCGCCGCCCCGACCTGATCGTGGGAACGTCGGTGGGCGCGATCAACGGCGCAATGGTGGCCGCCGACCCGACGCCACGATGCGTCGAGCGGCTGACCGAGCTGTGGGGCGACCTCGCCCGCGGCGACGTGTTCGGTGGATCCGTGATCGCCCGGACGGCGACGCTGGTCCGCACGGGAACGCACCTGCAGCACCAGGCACCGCTGCGCCGACTGCTCGGCGACGAGTTCGGCGACACGGTCATCGAAGACCTGGCAGTGCCGTTCCACTGCGTCGCGGCCAGCATCGAGCGCGCCACCGAGCACTGGTTCGACAGCGGTCCCTTGGTCGATGCGGTGCTGGCCAGCAGCGCCGTACCGGGTCTGCTGGCTCCGGTCCAGATCGACGGCGAGCACTACCTGGACGGCGGGCTGGTGGACAGCATTCCGGTGGGGCGAGCTGTGCGCCTGGGTGCGAAGACCGTCTACGTGCTGCATGTCGGGCGGATCGAGACCCCGCTGCGCCCGCCGCGGCGGCCCTGGGAGGTGGGTCTCGTGGCGTTCGAGATCGCCCGCCGGCACCGCTTCACGACCACGATGGCGGCCCTTCCGGCCGGCGTCACCGTCCACGTACTGCCCGCCGGCGGTGACCCGATGAGTTTCACCGACCGGCGCCAGTTCCGCTATCGGGACTTCGACTCAGTCCCGGGGCGCATCAGGGCGGCCAAGGCGGCGACCGGGGCCTACCTCAGGGCCGTCACATGACGCTCCCGGCGCGGTCGATCCGGCGCATCGTGGGCCCGCTCGTCATCGGTGCCGCGGCGATCGGGGGCCTGTTGCTCCTGCCGGTTCTCGCCCTCGCCGCCGCCGTGGCCTCGATCTGGTTGCCGGGCCGGTGGCGCGGCCTGCGGCTCCTCGGTTTCGCATTGGTCTGGCTTGCGGTCGAGGTGGTTGCGCTGGCAGCGGCGCTGGTGCTCTGGGTCGTCAGCGGATTCGGGCTGCTGCTGGGCACTGCGGCGTTCCAGCGTGCGCACTATGCGGTGCTCCGGCTCATCCTGGACACCGTCGTCGATGCGGCCCAGGTGCTGTTCCGGCTGCGGCTGGAGACCGACGGCGTGTCATGGACTCCGCTGGACGACGGCGTAGCCGGCTCGGCGAACGCGATGCTGGTGTTGAGTCGCCACGCTGGGCCGGGGGACAGCGTGCTGCTGCTGCACACGCTGATGAATCGCGATCATCAGCGACGGCCACGGATCGTGCTGAAGGACACCCTGCAGTTGGACCCGATGATCGACGTGTACCTGCACCGGTTGCCTGCCCGCTTCCTGGACCCCACTCCGTTGGTCGGGGATGACGTGGAGGAGATCATCGGCACCCTCGCCGAGGGCATGGAAGAGGAGGACGCGCTGCTGCTCTTCCCCGAAGGCGGCAACTTCTCCGTCCGGCGCCGGCTGCGCGCGATCCTCCGGCTGCGACAGCGCGGGCACACCGCGCACGCCGACGCGGCCGAGCGGATGCGCTATGTCCTCCCGCCCCGTCCCGGTGGGGTGATCGCCGCGATCGAGGCTGCGCCGTACGCCGACGTCGTGTTCGTCGCCCATACCGGGCTGGAGCACATCGCCACCCTGGCCGACATCTGGCGGGAGTTGCCGGTGGACAAGACGCTGCACCTGCGCTGGTGGTTCGTCCCGGCCGCCGCGGTGCCGCAAGGGCGGGACGCGCAGATCTCCTGGCTGTTCGAGCGCTGGGCTGACATCGACGCGTGGATCGCGTCGCACTGACCTCAGTCGATCGGGGTCAACGCACCCTCAAGACGGACCGTGCCGGCGCCGTAGCGCTCGTCGTAGGTGCGTTGCTGTTCCGCGGTGGCGACGTACACCTGGACGACCAACTGCCCGGTCCTGATGTCGGGTGCGCTGCCCATGACGCCCGGGTCACCGGTCACCTCGCTCTGCACCTCGAGCAGAGTGGCCTCGTCGCGTACCGCCTGGCTGACGCACAGCGACCCGCTCCAGACCTCGCGGATGGCGTTGTGCAGGGCAACGGCATCCGCGGTGGTCGTGACGTTCAGGACGAAGCTCCGCGGGTCGTTGGCGTTCGCCTCGGTCAGCTCCGACTCCACCGTCTGCTGATCAATCCAGAGGCCACCGAAGCCGTCGCCGGCCTGGGCCACCTGTGCCGCCTCCTGGAAGGCGGCCTCGGTCGCCAGCTCTGGATCCACCGGCTGCCACCCACCGGCTGGCTCGGGGCAGGGCGTCTCGAACTGATCCGGGTCGTTCTGCGGACGCTCGCTGCCGTCGTCCACCGTGGCCGGTTCAGTCAGCGTGAACGTCTTCCCGTCGAAGGTCCCGACCAGCACGAAGCCGCCCCAGCGCGTCCCGGATGCCTCCTCGTGCTCGACCAAGGACCAGTCCCAGCCGGCGATGTCCGGTCCGCCGCACTGCGGCGGGTAGGACTCGGCAACCGCGTTGCACAGCTGCGGTCCGTGCTCCGGGCTCTCCAACACTGTGGCGAACGCCCGGAACCGCCCGTCATAGGCGTCGGCTACCAGCGTCGGGGTGGGCCGGTCAGCAACGGGCGCTGCTCCTTCGTTCGGTTGTCCCGCGCAGCCGGCCACGAGCAACACACCGGCGGTAGCCACCATCGTCGTACGCCGTGGGGATCGGGTCATGTCGATCTGACGCTGCCGGGAGCCCGCCGGTTCCCACCGGCCGTCGATCGTCGATACATCGTGCACTGTACTGTCTTCGGCATGCCGGTTGCTGTCCACGCCGACGTACTTGCCCGATTCGGGCATGCGCTGTCGGATCCGACCCGAGCCGAGGTGCTGCTGGCGTTGGGACAGGCTCCGGCGTACCCGGCGGAGCTTGCTGACCTGCTCGGTGCGTCCCGCCAGAGCGTGTCCAACCACCTGGCCTGCCTGCGCGGCTGTGGCCTGGTCGTGGCCGTGCCGGAGGGTCGGCGTATGAGGTATGAGCTCGCGGACCGGCGGTTGGGCCACGCCCTGGCAGACCTGCTCGGCGTGGTGCTGGCGGTCGACCCGCAGCACTGCGCCGCGGCCCAGGCTCGAGGCTGCTGCTGACGGCGGGCCCGGCGATCGACTCGAGCGACCGGCGGCGGCTGCTGTCGCGGCGGATCCGGATCCTGGTCGCCGTCACCATCGGCTACAACGTGGTGGAGGCGGTCGTGGCGCTCACCGCGGGGGTCGCCGCATCGTCGACAGCGCTGATCGGATTCGGGCTGGACTCGGTGATCGAGGTGGGCTCGGCGGCCGCAGTGGCGTGGCAGTTCACCGGCTCCGATCCGCGCGAACGGGAGCGGGTGGCGCTGCGGATCATCGCGGTGTCCTTCTTCGCGCTGGCCGGCTTCGTCGCCTTCGACGCGGCGCGTTCCCTGTCCGGCGGTGTCGAGGCCAGGCCCTCGACAGTCGGCCTGGTGCTCGCCGCGCTGAGCCTGCTTGTCATGCCGGTGCTGTCGTGGGCCGAGCGCCGTACCGGCCGGGAACTGGGCTCCCGATCGGCGGTGGCCGATTCGAAGCAGACCCTGCTGTGTACGTACCTGTCCGCGGTCCTGCTCGTCGGGCTCGCTCTGAACTCATTGTTCGCCTGGTCCTGGGCAGACCCGGTGGCGGCGCTGGTGATAGCTGCCGTGGCGGTGAAGGAGGGCCTGGCTGCCTGGCGCGGAGATCTGTGCTGCGCGACGGTCCCGGCGCTGTCGGCCGGCGCGGCGGTGGTCTGCAGCTGCTGCGCGCCGACTGCTCAGCGGAGGAACTGACTCAACAGGAACAGGTTCAGCGCGATGATCACCGCGGCGATCAGGCTGCCGACGACGGTGGTGACGCGCCGGTTGACCAGTTCGCCCATGACGTCCGCGCGCCTGGTCAGCAGCACCAGCGGCACGAGGGCGAACGGGATGCCGAAACTGAGCACGACCTGACTGAGGATCAACGCCCGAGTCGGGTCCACGCCGAGCGCCAGCACGATCAGCGCGGGCGCCATCGTGATGCCGCGACGCAGGATCAACGGGATCTGCCGGCGCAGGAAACCCTGCATGATGATCTGGCCGGAGTACGTTCCGACTCCGGAGGAGGCGAAGCCGGAGGCGAGCAGGGCGAGGGCGAAGGCGAGCGCCGCACCAGTGCCGAGGGTGCTCTGCAGGCCGGCGTGCACTCCCTCGATCGTGTCGGTGTCGGGGATGTCGGAGCCGAAGAACAGTTCCGCCGCGATCACGAGCATCGCCAGATTGACCAAGCCCGCCAGACCCATGGCAACGACGACGTCGATGCGCTGATACCGCAGGAGCACCCGCCGCTCCGGGGCGTCCGCCGCGGACACCCTTCGCTGGGTCAGTGCGGAATGGAGGTAGATGACATGGGGCATGACGGTGGCGCCGAGGATCCCAGCGGCCAGCAACACGCTGTCGACGTTGCTGAAGGTCGGAACCAGGCCGGAGACAACGCCCCCCGGATCGGGTTCGACGAGCACGAGGTTGTAGAGGAAGCCGAGGAAGATCACGGCCAGCAGGCCCGTGATCACCCGCTCGAAGGGACGGAAACCGCGGCTCTGCATCCCCAGCAGAGCGAAGGCGACCACGCCGGTGATCAGCCCGCCGGTGAACAGCGGGATGTCGAAGAGCAGCGCAAGGGCGATCGCCCCGCCGATGATCTCGGCGAGGTCGGTCGCCATCGCCACGGCCTCGGCCTGGACCCACAGCCCCCGGGTGACCGGTCGCGGGTAGTGCTCCCGGCACAGTTCCGGGAGGCTCCGGCCGGTCGCGAGACCGAGCTTGCCCGACAGCGACTGGATGACCATGGCCATCAGGTTGGCCGCCACGATGACCCAGACGAGCTCGTATCCGAACGATGCCCCGCTGGCGAAGTTGGTGGCGAAGTTGCCCGGGTCCACGTAGGCGATGGCCGCCACGAAGGCCGGGCCCACCAGCATCAGCGAGCCGCGCACCCTTCCGCGAGCGCGAACCTCGTCCAACGAGGGCGCGGCCCCCTCCGGGGAGGTGTCATCGCGCTCAGGTGTGCCTCGGACAGTCGTCATCTCGGTCCCCGTGTGTGACTGTGTCAGTCGTCAGACCAGCGTGAGGGATGTTCCGTTCACGGCGATCTCACGTTGGGGCAGCGGCGCCGTCGCCGGCCCACGGACTACCGACCCATCCGTTGCGTCGAACTGGCTGCCGTGACACGGGCAGCTGATCATCGCGTCGACAACGTCGTTCACTGTGCACCCCTGGTGCGTGCACACCGCGGAGAATGCCTGGAACGTCCCCTCGGTGGGTTGGGTCACCACCACCAACTGGTCGGTGAACACCGTCCCTCCGCCGACCGGGACGTCGGAGGTCGAGCCGAGTACCGACCCGGCGGCGGCCGGCTCGCCGGTTCGGCCCCGGGATCCGCAGCCGGTGACCGTGGCCGCCGCGACGACACACGCACCGGCAATGACTACTCGCCGGGGAACCGCGGCATTGACTACTCGCCGGGGAACCGCTACCGGCTCGGTCATGCGGTGACCAGCAGGCCGGTGAGGTACATGATCAGGACGCCGGCGGCTATGCCGCCGATGGTGGCCGGGTTGAGTTTCTGCCCGGAAGCGTCCCGCAGGGCAGGTGCGATCTGGACGATCACCTGGGCGATCGCGCCGACGCCGACGCCGAGCAGAAAGGCGGACAGCTCGTTGTTGTTCACGGCGGCACCCAGCATGGCACCGAGGATCGCCGGTGCGCCCGCAAGCAGCCCGAGCCCTCCGAGCTGGATGAGTGAGGGACGTTGTGCGGACAGCGGGGCCACGATGGCGATGCCCTCGGTCGTGTTGTGCAGGGCGAACCCGACCACCAGGAACGCACCGAGTGCCAGCTCGCCGACGGCGTACGCCGAACCGATCGCAAGGCCTTCCCCGAGGTTGTGCAGGCCGATCCCGACGGCGATCATCACGGCCAGCGGGAGCCCGGTCGCGCCGCCGGCCTGCGCGCGGTGGCGGCGACGCCGCAGCACGCGGTCGATGGCGGTGAGGGCAAGGAAGGCCAGCACCGCGCCGAGGACCACCAGGGCAGCCCCACCGAAGGCGCCGCTGGAGCGCCCGCCCAGCTCGAGGGCCTCCAGTCCACCGTCCAGCGCAAGGTAGGCCAGCAGCCCGACCGTCAGTGCCAGGAGTACCCGCACCACCGTGGAACTGACCCGCCGTAGGACCGGCAGGACGAGCATGCCCAGCGCTACGGGGATGATCCCGACGTAGGTTCCCAGCAGGGCCATCAACCCGAGCACGCCGCCCGGCGACGGGGTGGCCACCGCGGCCGGGATCTCGTGCTCTATCACGACGCCGGTCGAGGTGAGCAGCGAGATCAGATAGGGCTGACCGGCCAGCCACGGATAGTCCAGCCGTACCGTCGCGGCATCGAGGCGGTCGATCGGGTCGGTGCCACCGGCGACGTCGACGAACGCGTCGTTGATGAAAACCTGGGCGATCTGCACCGGATCCGGGCCGGTGTTCCGGATGGTCAACTCGATCACCCCGGCGGCCAGCACCGTGCGTTCCACGGCCAGTTCCTCCACCGGTGGCCCGTTGCGCTCGGGTAGCGATTGGCCGCCCAGCATTGCCAACCCGACCAGCGCCGCAGCGACAACAGCGATCACGGCCGCCGTCAACGCCCACACCGGGGCGCGGGTGGCCGCCGACGGCTCGCGAACGGAGGGCGCGGTCACCGCCGGGTCGGTGACATCGGGGTCGGTGACATCGGGGTCGGCGGCCATCAGCCGGTGACCTCGAAGAAGCCCATCCAACCCAGATCGGCGAACTCGGTCTTGTGCGCGTGGAACATGTAACGCCCCGGGTAGGGGAAGCGCAGCTCGCAGATCCCGCGCTGACCCTGGGCCTGGATGACGGTATCGGTGAACTCCGTCGGTTCCAGCCTGGTCCCGGTCGGGTAGTAGTCGAAGAAGTTGCCGTGCAGATGGAAGCTGTTGATCGGGTCGTACTCCAAGATGTTGACCAGGTAGATCCGGACCAGTTCACCGCGGCGTACCTGCACCGGCTCGTGCATGTAGTGGAACGGGATGCCGTTCACGGCGTACAGCTGATTGCCCTCGCCGTCGAACGTCGTGTTGAAACCGTGCATGACCATGACCAGCTCGTCGGCGGGAGGGCGGTCCTGCGGTGGGTCGATGATGAACGTGCCGTACATCCCCCGGGCGATGTGTTCGGCGAGAGGCCCGACGTGACAGTGGTAGAGGTGCAGCCCGAACGGCTCGGCGTCGAAGGTGTAGGTGAAGCTCTCCCCGGGGGAGATCACGCCGCGACCGACCATCGGGACGCCGTCCATCTCGGCCGGATGAATCCCGTGGAAGTGCATCGTGTGCGGATGTGCGGAGTCGTTCACGAACCGCACCCGCAGGAGGTCACCCTGGCGGCATCGAAACGTCGGACCGGGAATTCGCGAGTTGAACGTCCACGCGGGGAACCGCACGCCGGGCGCCACCTCGATCTCCCGGTCGGTGGCGAACACCTCCCATTCGCGCAGGGTGCGGCCATCTGCTGACACCGATACGCGGCCGTAGTCGAAGTCCCGCAGGATGTCGGTGGGGTTGAAGCCGTTCGCGGCGTGGTCGACCGTGCTGCCTGCCCGGAAGGTGGGGCCGTTGACCCCGCCGCCGTGCCCCGGTGCGTGGTCGGCCGCCGTGGCAGGCGCCGCATCGACCAGGCTGCCGGCTCCGGCGACTGCCGCCGCGGTGCCGAGAAGGGCACCGCCGCCGACCAGGAACTGCCGCCGTGACGGCATCACGTCCACGCCCGCGATGTCGTCGGGGTCGTCACTGCGGACCCTTGACGATGGCACCCTTGACGATGGCGCCGTGCAGGAGGTTCGCCAGCTGCGTCCCGAGCGCATGGGCGGTGCCATCGATGGAGATCCACAGCGGACCACCGAACGGCGCCCGATCGCCGACCTCGACCAGTACGCCGGGGCGCAGGCCGATGCCGGCCAGATAGCGCAGCGCGTCGGGGTCCCGGTCGCTGACCCGCTCGATCCGGAACGTCGCACCGGTGGGTGCCGCGGTGAGTGGATCGGCCCACCGCTCGTCGTGCGGCCCCGTCCGCGGGGGGATCGGGTCGCCGTGCGGGTCGTGCACCGGATGGCCCAGGAGGGCGTCGATGCGCTCCTCGAGCCGGTCGGACAGGCCGTGCTCGAGCACCTCGGCCTCGTCATGGACCTCGTCCCACGGGACGCCGACCACCTCGGCGAGGAAGGTCTCCAGCAGCCGGTGCCGGCGGACGACCCGCAACGCCTGCAGCTCACCGCCCACGGTCAACGTGACACCCCGCTCGCCGTGGCGGGCTATGAGGTCGCCGGCCTCGAGCCGCTTCACCATCGCCGACACCGAGGGTGGTGACACCCCGAGTCGCCGCGCGATCGTCGAGGTGGTTACGGAGTTCCCCTCGGTGGCAAGGTGATAGATGACCTTGAGGTAGTCCTCAACGGCATCCGTAGCCTGCATGAACGCAGACGTTAGAC
>JACDAB010000019.1 GCA_013695665.1 Geodermatophilaceae bacterium
GTCTCAGCGTCGCCCGTGCAGTCATCGCCGCTGATCCGAGCGCTGCGGAAGCGCGCCGGAAGCGGACCACTTGATCAGCCCGACTGGCCATCGGTATGTCACGGCGCTGGCAGGCACACCCACCGGATCGCGCAACGCCCCGAGCCAGCCGCACCGGACTGGCCCGACCTCCCCGACACCGAGTACGAGGCACAGCTCAGAAGGCGGCTGTCCCGCGACGCGGTCCTGAGCGACTACGTGTACCTCACCGAGGACGATGAGCCGGACTGCAGCCAAGCGGCCTGCCCGGCGCCTACTTCTTCTTGGACCGCTTCTCGCGCACGCGAACGCTGACCTCGATCGGCGTACCGGCGAAGCCGAAGTCCTCCCGCAGTCGCCGTTCGAGGAATCGCCGGTACCCCGCCTCCAGGAAGCCGGTGGAGAACACCACGAACCGCGGCGGCCGGGTGTCGGCCTGGGTCGCGAACAGCACCCGAGGAGCCCGGCCGCCGCGGGCCGGGGGCGGCGTGGCCTGGACCACCTCGGTCAGCCACGCGTTGAGCCGGCCGGTCGGGATCCGCTGCTCCCACGCCTCGAGGGCCGACCGCAGGGCCGGAGCAAGCCGCGCGACGCCCCGCCCGGTCAACGCCGAAGCGTTCAGGCGGGCTGCCCACTGCACGCGGGCCAGGTCCCGGTCGATCTCCTTGGCCAGCTGCAGCCGCCGGTCCTCATCCACCAGGTCCCACTTGTTCATCGCCAGCACCAGCGCGCGTCCCGAATCCACCACTGCCGAGATCACCCGCTGGTCCTGCTCGCTGATCGGCTCGCTCGCATCGATCAGCACGATCGCGACCTCAGCGGCGTCGATCGCGGCCGCCGTACGAAGACTCGCGTAGTACTCGGCACCGGTTGCGTGCGAGACCCGGCGCCGCAGCCCGGCGGTGTCGACGAAGCGCCACACCTCTTCCCCCAGCGTGACCAGGCTGTCCACGGGGTCGACGGTCGTACCGGCGACGGAATCGACGACGGCACGCTCCTCCCCGACCAGCCGATTGAGCAACGACGACTTGCCCACGTTCGGCTTGCCTACCAGCGCCACCCGGCGCGGCCCACCGAAGACATCGACCTCGCGCGGCGCGGTCGGCAACGCGTCGAGGATCGCATCGAGCAGGTCGCCGCTCCCCCGCCCGTGCAGCGCACTGACGGCGTACGGCTCCCCCAGACCGAGCCGCCACAGTGCGGTCGCCTCGGCCTCGGTCCGCTCGTCGTCCACCTTGTTGGCCGCCAGGATGACCGGGCGGTCCCCACGGCGCAGGACCCGAGCCACCGCATCGTCGACCTCAGTGGCCCCGACCGAGGCGTCCACCACCAGCAGCACGGCATCAGCGGTCGCGATCGCGCGTTCAGCTTGCTCGGCCACCCGCGCCCGCATCCCTGTCGCGTCCGGTTCCCACCCACCGGTGTCCACCAGGGTGAACTGCCGGCCGCGCCACAGCGCGTCGTAGGCCACCCGATCGCGCGTCACCCCCGGCACGTCCTGCACGACCGCCTCCCGGCGTCCGAGAATCCGATTCACCAGCGTCGACTTGCCGACGTTCGGCCGGCCGACGACCGCAAGCACCGGATTGGCGACCGGCTCGCTCATGACACCACCAAGCGGGCCAGCGACACGATGTGCGCGACCACCTCGTCCTGCGTCATGTCCGACGTATCCACAACGACTGCATGCAGCGCCGGCCGCAGCGGGCTCGCTTCACGACTGCTGTCGAAGCCGTCCCGCCGTCGCAACGCCGCCCCGACGTCGGTCGCCTCCGCGCCAACCTCTCGCGCCCGTCGCCCCGCGCGGATGTCGGCATCAGCAGTCAGGAAGATCTTGAGCCTGGCATCGGGTACGACGACCGTTCCGATGTCGCGGCCCTCCACCACGATCTGCCCGTCACCGATCAGCGAACGCTGTGCCTCAACCAGCAGCAGGCGCACCTCCGGCACCGCCGACACCGCAGACACCGCAGACGTCACCTCCGCGGAACGGATCTCGGTCTCCACATGTGCGCCGTCGACCAGGACCTCCTCCGCGGTGGAATCGGTGCCGATCGACACCGGATGCGTCACCGCGACGTCCACGGCATCCTCGATCGAGCTGCCATTGCGGAGGACGGCCCAGGTCAGAGCTCGGTACATCGCTCCGGTGTCCAGATATCGCCAGCCCAGAGCGCATGCCACCGCGCGGGACACCGTGGACTTCCCCACTCCGGACGGGCCGTCGATGGCGATGACGTCCACCGGCCCATAGCCGGTCACTGCGGCAGATCCGTGCGCAGCGCCGCCGCGCCGCCGAGGTACACATGCCGCAGGTCGGAGCGGGAGAGCTCGGTCGACACGTGCGCCAGCAACCGCAGCACGCGCGGCATCGCCCCGGGTACGTCGATCTCGGCGGCACACAGCAGCGGTACGTCGGTCAACCCCAACTGCCTGGCCGCGTACGCCGGAAATTCCGCGGTCAGGTCCGGGGTCGCGGTGAAGACGATGCTGATGATGTCCTCCGCGCCGAGCTCGTTGCGGTCGAGCAACGCCTGGACGAGCGTGCCCGCCCCGTCGAGGATCGCCGGCCGGTCATTGCCTGAAATCTGGATGGCGCCACGCAGCGCACGCACGGCCACGGGGCCCCCTTCGGTCGGACCCAGGGTAGTCGCGTGTTCCGGGTGGGGCTCCGCCGTACACTGCGTCGACGTGACCGGCGACCTCACCACCGCGGTAACGGTCCTTGCCGCGGTCGGTTGCGCCCTGATGGGCGGGGTCTTCTTCGCGTTCTCGACGATCGTGATGTCAGGGCTGCGCCGGCTGCCGGCCCCGTCCGGCCTCACTGCGATGCAGGCCATCAACGCCGCGGTAGGCCCGGTGTTCCTGGCCGCACTGTTCCTGCCGGCCGCTGCCTGCGTGGCGCTGGCCGTCGACGCGGGCCTCGACCTCGGTGCTGAGAACGCCGGTCTGCGGTTGACCGGGAGCCTGCTCTACCTCGCCGGCTCGATCGTGCTCACGATCGCCTACCACGTGCCGCGCAACGAGCGGCTGGCGACAGTGGACCCGGCCGCCCCCGATGCCGGCGCCCGCTGGCTCCGGTACGCCGCCGGCTGGACGACCTGGAACCACGCACGGACTCTCGCCTCGCTCGCAGCGGCAGCGATCCTGACCGTCGCGCTGGTCAGAGGCCGGTGAGCTGGTACAGCTGGCCGAGTTCCTTGCTCGTCAGCGGCCGGAACGACCCAGGACGCTGAACGCCGAGCTGCACCGGACCAAGCGCCGTACGTACCAGTCGCACCACCGGCCGGTCCACCGCCTCGAGCATCCGGCGTACGACGTGCTTGCGGCCCTCGTGCAGCACGACCTCCACCTGCGCCCGGCCACCGGCCTGTCCGAGCACGCGGAAGGAGTCCGCCCGGGCCGGACCGTCGTCCAGCGTCACCCCGGCACGCAACCGCTTGCCGACATCGCGCGGCACCGGGGCGGAGATCTCGGCGAGGTAAGTCTTCGGCACCTCGTACGACGGGTGCGCCAGCCGGTGCGCCAGCGGCCCGTCGTTGGTGAGCAGCAGCAGACCTTCGCTGTCAGCATCCAAGCGCCCGACGTGGAACAGACCCGGCTGCCGAACGAAGTCACCGACACACTGCCTGCCCTGCTCATCGGACATCGTCGAGACGACACCGCGGGGCTTGTTGAAGATCAGGTGGGTGAGGTCGGCGCGAACGATGATGCGCTCCCCGTCGACCACGACGA
>JACDAB010000029.1 GCA_013695665.1 Geodermatophilaceae bacterium
ACACCGTCTACGTCGTACCGATCACGAGCGACTCACACCACTTCGTGATGGACGGGAAGCTGCGGGTGTACCGCAGCCGGACCGGTGGCAACGAGTGGGAGGCACTCACTGCCGGGCTGCCGCAACAGGACTGCTACGTGAACGTGCTGCGCGACGCGATGGCCGTGGACTCCCTTGACTCCTGCGGCCTCTATGTCGGCACCAGCGGCGGGCAGGTGTACGCATCATCGGACGCCGGGGACAACTGGGCCCCCATCGTGCGCGACCTTCCGCCCGTGCTGTCGGTCGAAGTGCAGACGCTGGCATGATCCGCGTCGTCCTGCCGGCGCACCTACGCTCGCTGGCGCACGTTAACGGCGAGGTGCGGCTCGACGTCGAGGGCCCCGTCACCCAGCGCGCGGTTCTCGACGCGCTCGAGGCCGGCTTTCCCATGCTGGTCGGCACTCTGCGCGACCAGGCCACGAAACAGCGGCGGCCGTTCGTTCGGTTCTATGCCTGCGAGGAGGACCTCTCGCACGAGTCGATGGACGCGCCGTTGCCCGATGCGGTGGCGACCGGAACCGAGCCCTATCTCGTCATCGGAGCGATGGCCGGCGGTTAGGCGTCACGGCTGGAAGCGGTAGCCCATCTGGTGACCGGGCCAGCGGCCATGACCTCACCGCCGTCAAGGTCGGGCAGGCCCAGGTCCAGGATCACGATGTCGGGTGGGTGCGTGCTGCGACATCGGGCGGAGGAGATTGCCTCCCAGGTGCAGCTCAACCGCTCGCAGCTCTACGCTCGGGCGCTCGAGACGTTCCTGGACGGCCAGGGCGAGGATCCGGTCACGGATCACCACGCCGCCGCCGCGCGGATCGTCGACCTTGTCGGGCCACGGAGATGAGCCGATGTTCAGTGCCCTGAGCCACCTCGAGTGCCCCCGCTGCGCCGCGACGTACGACGCCTTTGTCCGCCAGGGACTGTGCCCGTCGTGCGCCTCACCACTGCTCGCGCGCTACGACCTGCCGTCGGTATCGCTCCAGCGCTCGGCACTCGACGAGCGGGCACCGGACCTGTGGCGCTACCACGAGCTGCTCCCGGTGTCCGCACCCGAGAACATCGTGACCCTCGGTGAGGGCATGACACCGCTGCTCGACGTACCGCGGCTGGCTGCGGCGCTCGGGCTGGACCGGCTCTGGATCAAGGACGAGGGGCTGCTGCCGACGGGCTCGTTCAAGGCCCGCGGCGCGGCCGTGGGCGTGTCCCGGGCGCGCGAGCTCGGCGTACGGGCGATGGCGATGCCGACCAATGGGAACGCCGGTGCAGCGTGGTCGGCGTACGCCGCGCGGGCCGGCCTGGACATGCTCGTCGCGATGCCGGTGGACGCACCGATGATCACCCGGGTCGAGACGGCCGCCGCCGGGGGGCGGCTGGTGCTCGTCGACGGGCTGATCTCCGACGCCGGACGGATGGTGTCGGCGGCCGTCGCGGGCAGCGGCTGGTCGGACGTCGGAACGCTGAAGGAGCCCTATCGGATCGAGGGCAAGAAAACGATGGGCTTCGAGCTCGCGGAGCAGCTGGGCTGGCGGATGCCCGACGTGGTCGTCTACCCGACCGGCGGCGGGGTCGGGCTGATCGGCATCGTCAAGGCGCTGGGCGAGCTCGTCTCACTCGGCTGGCTGGCCGGACCGCTGCCGCGGATGGTGTGCGTGCAGGCGGCCGGCTGTGCGCCGATCGTGCGTGCCTTCGACGCCGGGGCTTCGGAATCGCAACCGTGGGCCGACGCGCGAACCGTGGCGTTCGGGATCACGGTCCCCAAGGCGCTGGGCGACTTTCTCGTCCTCGCCGCGCTGTACGAGACCGGCGGGACGGCACTCGCCGTGACCGATGACGAGCTGCTGGCCGACGTCGCCCTGGTCGGCCGGCTGGAGGGTCTCTTCCTGTGCCCCGAGGGCGCGGCGACGGTGACCGCCACCCGCGCGCTCGTCGCCTCCGGGTGGATCGACCCCCACGAGGAGGTCGTGCTGCTGAACACCGGGTCGGGCTTGATCTACCCCGACACCGTGCCGGTCGATGCGGTCACGATCCCCGCCGACGGCCGCCTGACCCTGCCGGCGGTGAGTTGATCGGAGGCGCGAAATCGGTGACCCCCGCCGAGGTATCTCAGCCGCCGAGGATCATCGGGCGCACGACATCCGGTACGGCGCCGGCTGCCCGGAACGGCCGTTGCCCGATGATCTCCCGAGCTCCGGCCTCCGGCAGCCCCAGCGATCCGGTCAGGACCTGCTCCGCCGCGGCGGCCGGCAGCAGGTCGAACCATCGCAACCCCACTGCGGCACGACCCTCGGCGGTCAGCGCGCCGTACGCGCGGACGCGGGCCATGCCGCCGTCGGGGAAGATGTCCAATCGTAGTTGGCTGACTGGCGGCCCAACCGGCAGCGGGAACCGATGCCGGGTGTCGCGCAGCAGCGGTGTCCGCAACAGCATTGGCCTCCACTGCCCGTCCGACCCCAGTCCGGAAACCTCGGCGGCGCCCGGCGCATTGCCGAGGAAATGGCTGGTGTCCAACTCCAGCAGCCGGACCACCCCGGGCGCCGCGAGCCCGAAGTGCACCCAGTCGTTGCCGTCGTCGCGGCGGCGGGCGGTCTCCCAGCCGTCGCCCATCGACGATGCCAGTCCGGGTGAGATCAGATTCGTCGGCGCGGAGTAGAAGCGGTTGCTGCAGTCCAGCACCTCGCCGCCGTTCTCCAGCGCGAGGAGGTCGACAACGCCGGCGTCGAGCAGCCGAGGGTCGGGCACGGGCCGGCCATGGACCCGCAGACGGGCTACGCCGCCGTCTGGATAGATGCTCAGCCGGACGTGGGTGAACCGCTGCTCCTCGGCGACCGGATAGGTGTTCTCCTGGTCGCCACCGGCGGGTGTCCGCGGCACGAGCGGGGTCCATTCCGCGTCCGCCCCGGGATCCACATGCCCCTCGACACCGGTTCCCGCTACCGAAATTTCGGGGGGGTAGTTGCCGGTGAAGAACGCCGTGTCGACAACGACACCCCTGACCACACCCGGCACCCCGAGCCGCACTATCGCGTGGTCGTCCCCCGGCGTACGACGGCGTCTGGTTTCCCAGCCGTCGTAGACCTGGCCGCGGTGCCCGAACGTGTGCGGCCGGAAGCCGGGAGCCTGTGGCGTGATCAGGTTCTCCTTCTCCGCGAACAGTTCGTCATTCGCTGAGATCACCGAGCCACCGAGCCGCCGCGAGGCGAGATCGGGCAGGCTCCGGTAGTCCGCCGGCGCCGGGGATGTCATCGCGGACTCCTTCGCATCAGCCGGTCCAGCACAGCCCGGTCGAACTCCACGTCGGCGCCGTCGAAGGCACCACAGTCCAGCCCGCGGACGATCACCGCGGCCAGCGCCTGCGCCGTGGCCGGCTCGTCGAGAACCGCGGCGTCAGACCGATCGAGATAGGCCCGCAGCCGAGCCGTCGCTGCCGGGAGCGCCGCGCGGAAGAAGGAGTACGTCGCGAGGTACCGCGTCGGCAGTTGACCGGGATGCAGGTCCCAACCCTGGTAGAAGCCGCGCTCCAGCGATCGGCGTACGAGCCGGAGATGTTCGGTCCACGCGCGGTGGACCGTGGCCTGGTCACCCACCGGCAGCAAGTTCGTCGAGCCGTCGGACAGGCGCACGCCGGTGCCGGCCGCGACAACCTGCATGACCGCCTTCGCGTGGTCCGCAGCCGGGTGGTCCATGCTCTGGTACGAGGCCGCGATCCCGCAGGCCGCGGAGTAGTCATACGTCCCGTAGTGCAGCCCCGAACACCGACCAGCGGCGGCCTGGATCATCCGGGCCACGGTCGCCGTACCGTCGGCTCCGAGCACCGCCTGCGGCATCTCGATCTGAATCTCGAACCGCAACCTCGCCGCCGGCAGCCCGTGTGCCTGCTCGAGCCGCTCGCAGACGACGACCATCGCGGCCACCTGATCCACCGCGGTCACCTTGGGCAGGGTGAGGGCGACGCCGTCGGGCAGCGGGCCGTTCTCCAGCACCGAGGCCAGGAACAGATCCAGGCTGCGTACGCCGCGGCGGCGGGTCGCAGGCTCGAAGCTCTTGAACCGCAGCCCCCAGTACGGCGGAGCGCCGGCCCTCGACAGGGCATCGGCGGCGGCGGCCACCGCCGCGTCCTCCTCGGCGTCGGGCCGGTGACCGTAACCGTCCTCCACGTCGACCCGGAGATCCTCGACCGGCTCGCGGGCGAGCTTGGCCAGCATCCGCTCGTACGCCACGGCGTCAGCGAACCCGAGTTCGGCGGCCAGCCCGGCCAGGTCGTGCTCGCCGACCAACGCGAGCGCGGCTGCACCGTAGCGGGCCGGGAGATCGGCGGTAACCCGGTCGGCCGGCACGTAGACGGTGTGGACCGGTTGCCGGCCACCGGCATCACCGGGATAGGTGTCCACCAGCGCCCGATCTGCCGCGACGAGGATCTCGTCCAGCTCGGCGTACACGTCCTCGCCCAGTCCGCCATACACGGGCTGAGGCTAACGGGAGGCGCCTCTAAGGTAGTCCCATGCGCGTGTTGGAGATCTGGCGATATCCGGTCAAGTCGCTGCAGGGTGAGCAGCTGGACACTGCGGAGGTCGGCTCCCAGGGCCTGACCGGGGACCGCCGGTTTGCGATCTTCGACGCCGAGACGGGATTCGGGCTGACCGCCCGCCGTCAGCCGCGGCTGCTCTTCGCCGCAGCCTCGATGCGCCCGGACGGCTCTGTGCTGATCACGCTGCCCGACGGTTCGGTCGCCGCGGACGACGCGGCGCTGTCAGCCTGGCTGGATCGGCCGGTCGTGTTGCGCTCCACCGAGGAGGTGCGCGAGCGCCGCTTCGAGAATCCGGTGGACTTCGAGGAGGAGGCCGGGGCATGGGAGCCCTTCAGCGGCTCCAGCGGCGCCTTCCACGACTCCGGCCGGGCCAGCGTGTCTCTCCTGTCGACCGCCACGATCACCGGTTGGGAGCCCCGCCGGTTCCGGTCCAACCTGCTGCTCGAGGGCGCGGGGGAGGACGAGCTGGTCGGCTCCAGAGTCCGCGTCGGTGGCGCCGAGCTCGCCGTCGGAATGCGGATCGAGCGGTGCGTGATGACCACCAGGCCACAGCCGGGTGGCATTGATCGCGATCTCGACGTGCTGAGGACCATTCACCGTGAGCGGGGCGGGAACCTGGCCGTGGGCGCCGACGTCGTACAGTCCGGTTCCGTCCAGGTCGGGGACGAGTTGCAACCCGGCTGATCTTCGCCAGCTCCTCGGCGAAGATCGCGGCCCGCTTCTGTCGTGCCGGGCGTCCCCAACCGTCGAAGCCAAGCGTTGGTGCGGGTGAGGCTGCCGCCTACGCTGCCGGCTGTGGACATGGTGATCCGGGCTCGGCGGGTGGTGTTTCCCACCGGTGTCGATGCCGCGGCGCTCTGTATCCACAGTGGACGGCTGACAGCCATTGGACCGCTGGATGCCGCTCTCAGTGCCGATGTCACTGTCGAGTACGGCGATGACGTCGTGTTGCTGCCCGGGCTTGTGGACAGCCACGTCCACGTCAACGAGCCCGGCCGCACGGACTGGGAAGGCTTCGCATCGGCGACCCGCGCTGCTGCGGCAGGGGGTGTGACGGCGCTCATCGACATGCCGCTCAACAGCATCCCGCCGACCGTCGACGTCGCCGCGTTGGAGGTCAAGAGGCGAGCCGCCGCAACACAGTCCACTGTGGACGTCGGATTCTGGGGCGGCGCCGTTCCCGGCAACAGCGCCTCGCTGGCACCGCTGCACGAGGCCGGCGTCTTCGGGTTCAAGTGCTTTCTCCTGGACTCCGGCGTACCGGAGTTTCCGCCGCTCTCAGCGGTGGAACTCGAGGTCGATCTGCGGATCCTCGCCGGATTCGACGGCCTCATGCTCGTGCACGCCGAAGATCCGGCGGTGATCGGCGCGGCTCAGGCGGCGGGCGGCCCGGCGTACCGGGACTTCCTGGCCTCGCGCCCGGCTCGGGCCGAGGACACCGCGATCGCCACTGCCATCGACGCCGCCCGGCGCAGCGGGGCACAGGTACACATCCTGCACCTGTCCAGCGCCTCGGCCCTGCCCTTGATCGCGGCAGCTCGCGCCGACGGGGTCAGACTCACCGTAGAGACCTGCCCGCACTACCTGACGCTTGCTGCTGGGGGGATCCCGGATGGCGCAACGGCGTACAAGTGCTGCCCGCCGATCCGCGACGAGGCGAACCGCGACCTTCTGTGGCAGGCGCTGGCCGACGGGCTCATCGACTGTGTCGTGTCCGACCATTCGCCCAGCACCGCCGATCTGAAGAACACCGGGGACTTCGGTACGGCATGGGGTGGGATCTCCTCGCTACAGATCGGCCTTCCGGCGGTCTGGACCGAGGCGCGGCGGCGCGGCCACCGGCTTGCCGAGGTCGTCTCGTGGATGGCGGCGGGACCGGCGAGGGTGGCCGGGGTAGCCGGAAAGGGCGCCATCGAGGTGGGCAATGACGCCGACTTCGTGGTGTTCGCCCCGGACGAGGAATTCGTCGTCGACCCGGGGGCACTGCACCACAAGAACCCGGTGTCGCCGTACGCCGGCATGGGGCTCACCGGTGTCGTCCGCGAAACCTGGCTGCGCGGGGTGCCCGTGGGCGATCGCCCGCACGGGCGGCTTCTGCGCCGGGACTGACGGGCTACCTAGGACCGGGTGCAGTCTCCTCTCAGCGAGGCCGCTTGCCGCTAGCCCAGGGCGTCGACGGCCAACTCGCTGAGCCGCAGCACCTGATCCTCACCAGGCTCCTCGGCGTCTCCATCGGGGTCGGCCTCGACGATCAACATCCCCTGATCCACCTGGATGTAGACCCTGCTGTTGGAAGGGCCGGCGTCAAGGAGCGCCGACTGCCCGCCGACGTCCACCTGCACTGCGTCGTCGAGAACGCCCCCAAGCTCGTCGAACACCTCGGTGTCCGTGGACAGCCGCACCTCCCACGACACCGCGTT
>JACDAB010000032.1 GCA_013695665.1 Geodermatophilaceae bacterium
GCTTATGGCCGCGATGGTCGCGGCGGTGTGCCAGTCCTCGCCGAGGATCACAAGCAGTTGCCCCGCCGCGTGGGCCTTGCGCGCCACATGGCTCAGCAGCAGCGGCGGCACGCGCCGCTCGAACTCCAAGATTTTCTCTTCGACGCCATCGTAGACCCCCGCCGCGAAGTGGGCCGCCATCCCCTGGCAGCAGCGCCACAGATGGCGGCCATCCTCGGTTATCTCGTGCGCGGGCGCGTCCGGCGCCCCGATGAAGAAAAGATGGGTCTCGTAACCCGCGTGGGCCAGCGCCTCGGACAGCTCCGTCACACGGACGCCAAGCCCCCCCGCCAGAGAGTAGCGATCGGGGCCCTCCAGGGCAACAAAGGCGAAAATGGTGTTGGCAGGCGATATCTCGGTGAAGGGGCTATCGTTAGAATGGGTCATGGATGGAACACACCTATGTGTTTAGAAGTTACGAAGCTATCAACGGAGCGGGTTACAAACCCGCGCTCTCAGGCAACGAAGGGGGCTGCGCTCCGATGAGGGCGCTGACCACAAGGAAATAATCGTCTACCAGCTCGCGCGCGCGCTGCGCGTCGCGCCCCTCCGCGTGGATCCAGAAGTAGGGTTCGTCAGGGTCGGGCAAGATCAACACCCATTCCTCCCCCTGATTGATGTAGAGGCCCTCGACGCTCTCACTCGCCCTATCGCGCAGGCGCTCGCGGAGCAGGCGCATGGCGCGCCCCTTGATCGCCCAACTACATGGGATCTGCGCGCGGGCCAGATAGTAAGTTTCACGGGCGCGCCAGATGTCAGAGAGCGTCTGCCCTACCTGCGCCGTCAATTCCATGATCTTGGCGACCGCGAAGAGACCATCGAAGAAGGGGGTGAAGGCGGGAAAGATAAAGCCGCCGCGCTCGTCCCCGATCAGGGTAAACTGCCCTGTTTCCGCTGCTTCCATGTGCGCCTTTTGGGTGCTTTTCAACCGGCGGATGGCGCCACCGTGGCGGGCGGCGAGGCGCTCAAGCGCGCGTGGGGCCGTGATGGGGACGCCGATCGTGGCGCCACCGTAAGCACGAAAGACCAGTTCCGCGACGGCCAGAAGGGCATCCCGATCCGAGATGACCGAGCCATCGTTGGCCGCGAAGTAGACGCGCTCGCCCCCCACATCCAGGCGGACACCGAAGTTTGTGTCGAGCGCGCGCGTGATTGAGCTGAGACGGCCCATCGCCTCTTCCCACTGCGGGCGGGTGCGGAAGAGGAGCTTCTGGTCCAACAAGGTGTTAACGGCCACCACGTCACACTCAAGCTGGGCCAACAGGTCCGGCAGCACCAGCGCGCCCGACGCGTTGGCATAGTCTATCACAATATGGTCGTAGCGCCCGGTCAACGGCCACAGCGCGGCGCGCAGCGCCCCCCGGAAGCGCTCGGTGTAGCGCGCCAGCACATCGGCGGGATAGTCTATCTGGCCGATCTCGTCCAGATAGACACGGCGGAAGTCCTCGCGGAAGAAGATCGTCTCGATGCCGCGCTGCTCGCGCTGGCTGAGATCAATCCCTGTTTCCCCGAAGAAGCGGATGTCGACCACGCGATTGTCATAGGGCGAGAGGCGCACATGGACGCCCCCGCTGGTGTCGGATACCCGGGTGTAAAAGCGGACGATTGGGATCGGCTGCACGGCGGTATCCAGGACATGGGCACCCGCTGCTGGCAAGCCGCTCAGGATGGCCCGCTTGAGAACACGCGGGGTGTTATGCGCCTCGCGGTTGATCGTCACCCTGGCGCCTCGGCGGAGCGTGGAGGCAAAGGCAGCGCCAAGTTTGGTGCAAAATTCCGGTGTCAGGTCTACGTTGACCATGCCGGAGATGCCATAGCGCCCGAAGAGGTTTCGCCGGCCCTGCGATCCCCAAATGATGCTGGAGGTTACCGTGGCGCCCGCCTCGACCTCTTTGTCGGGCCAGATCTTGACGTTGGTCTGGATCACGGCGTTCTCACGGATGATGGCGTTCTCGCTGATGACGACGCCCTCGAAGAGGAGGGCGCCCGCCTTGATGGAGCACTGCATGCCGACAACCGCGCCGCGCGCCTCGACGCGCTCGCCGATGTAGCAGTTGCGCCAAAAGATAGAATGATCGATCTGCGCCCCGGTGTCTACCACGCCATTGTCGCGGATCACGGCGGGGCCGTGAATCACCACAGCGCCCTTGATCTTGACGCCGGAGCCGAGATAGATCGGGCCGTACAAGCGCGCATCGGGCGCGATCTCGACATCGTCGCCGACCCAGATGTTGCCGCCGATGTGCGCGCCAAGCGGCTCCAACTGCACGCGGCCATGCAGGGCGTCGCTTGTGGCGCGGGTATATTCTTCGATACGGCCCACATCGGCCCAGTAGCCCTCGGCCACATAGCCCATGACGCGCTTCTCCTCTTCGATCATCCGCTGGAAAAGATCGTGGCCGAAATCGCAGACGATGCCTGACTCGATGCGGTCCAGCACCTCTGGTTCTAACACATAGATACCCGTGTTGACGGTGTCGCTGAGCACCTCGGACCAGCCGGGCTTCTCGTAGAAGCGGACGACGCGCCCTTCCTCATCGGTATGGACGACGCCATAGTCTAGCGGGTTCGGGACGCGGGCCAGCGTGAGCGTAGCGACGGCGGCCCTCTCGCGATGGAAGTTGACGATGGC
Source organism: Geodermatophilaceae bacterium (assembly GCA_013695665.1). Taxonomy (GTDB): domain Bacteria; phylum Actinomycetota; class Actinomycetes; order Mycobacteriales; family Geodermatophilaceae; genus JACCTY01. The sequence continues at coordinate 2,672 of JACDAB010000032.1, forward strand.
GCCGAGGTCGAAGTCGGTGAGCGCGTCGCCCGATATGACGAGGAAGGTGTCATCAAGCAGGTGCGCGGCACGCTTGACACTGCCCGCCGTGCCGAGGGGCACGTCCTCAACGGAATACTCGATGTTGAGGCCAAGGGTACTGCCATCGCCATAGTACTCTTTGATGCGATCGGCGAGGTATTGCAGCGTGATTACGATGTCGGTGATGCCGTGCCGCTTGAGCAGATCTAGGATGTGGCTCAGCATCGGCTTGTTCACGAGCGGGATCATTGGCTTTGGCCGACCCAGCGTCAATGGGCGAAGGCGCGATCCCTCACCGCCTGCCATTACAACTGCTTTCATGGTGGGGATCGCTCCTTTGAAAAGCCGGGCCGAGGGGAGGACAATTTTCAAGATATCGCTGGTGGCACAGCACAGTAGGGCCGCACGGTTTGAGTAAGTAGATTGTAGTCACGGGGCACAGTGGGGACAATTGGTGGTGCGGTTGGACGTCCCGCGGCCACGGCACGGCAGGTGGTACTGACGCCGGAACAGCAACGCCGCTGGCGCAATTGGCAGCGCAGTTAGATTGGAACCAAC
>JACDAB010000033.1 GCA_013695665.1 Geodermatophilaceae bacterium
CGCGCCTCCGCCAGGTCGAGCGCCGTTCGCAACCCCGCGTACCCCGCGCCCAAAATCAATATATGCATCTATTTCTCCACGGACATTTCGTGCTTCGGATCGAACGACAACGGATGCCCTGTGCGCAGTCCGTCACAACATCAACCCACGGCCCTTACACTGCCGTTCATTCCGCATTCCGCATTCCTATTTCCCATTCTCCGGGTTCGTCTCCCACGCCTCCTGGATATCCTCCTCCACCTCCTCATCAGCCCCCTCCGGGTCCTCCACCGGCTCCGCCTCAGGCTCCGCCTGCGGGTCACTGCTGGCAAGGCCGCGGGCACCGCGCCGGACCCCCTTCAGGGCCGCGCGGCGCTGCCGCCGCAGTCGGCTTCCCAGGTCCTCCCGGCTCCCACCCTGCCACTCGTCAGCCACATCGTCGAGCATGGCCCCCATCGCGCGCGGGATCGCTGCGCCGAAGCGCAGAAACTCGCCCGTGAGCTGCTTCGCCCGCAGCCGCTGCTCGCGCGGCAGCATCGCCATCGGCAGCCCGGCCACCGTCACCCCTAGCCGTGCCAGCGTCGAGAGCGTCTCCGCGAACTCATCCGCCAACTGCTGGTTGATCCATCCATTGTTCTGTCGCTCGTCTCTCATCACAGCACCTCCCAGTTATCCACTCTACGGAGCGGCGTCTGGCGAAGTTGCGCCAGCGACCCCGCCCCGACACAGAACATCGCGATCCGCAATTCCTCTATGTAGGCGCGAAACTTGTCCAGAACCTCGTCCCCCTCGCCCGTCGCGGGGCCGAGCAGCGGCGCGGCGCTGCCCACTAATGTAGCACCCAGTGCGACCGCTTTGGCAACATCCAGGCCATCGCGGATCCCACCACTGGCGAAGACGGGTACGCCCCGCGGCAGCGATGCGCGTACCTGCCGCAATGCCAGCGCGGTTGGCGTCCCCCACGCGGCGAAGGTATGCGCCACCCGCCTGCGGAACGGGTCCGGTTGGCGATGCGCCTCCACCTCGCTCCAACTGGTGCCCCCCGCCCCCGCCACATCGATCGCCTGCACCCCCGCGTCCACCAGTCGCCGGGCCGTCGCCGGGCCGATGCCGTTACCCACCTCCTTCGCGACCACCGGCACCGGCAGCGCGCGGGCCACCTGCTCGATCTTCCTCAGCAGGCCACCCCAGTCGCGGTCTCCCTCCGCCTGCACCACCTCCTGCAACGGGTTCAAGTGCAGAAACAGCGCGTCCGCCTCGATCATATCGACGGCGCGCTGGGCGTCGCCGACGCCCAACCCATAGTTAAACTGCACCGCGCCCAGGTTCGCGAAGAGCAACAGCGACGGGGCGACCCGTCGCACCTGGTAGGTCGCGTCCAGGTGGCCCGCCTCGATAGCGGCGCGTTGCGACCCCACCCCCATTGCAACGCCCAACACCTCTGCCGCCTCCGCCAGCCGCAAATTGATCGCGCGCGCCGGGTCGGCGCCCCCCGTCATACTCGAGATGAGCAGCGGCGCCTTGAGTCGCTTGCCGAACAGGGTCAGCTCGGTCTCTATCGCCGCGAAGTCAAGGTCCGGCAGCGCCTCGTGTTCGAAGAAATAGCGATCGAAGCCGGTCGTCACCCCCTTCGCGTTCACATCGCGGTTCAACACAATATCGATATGGTCCAGCTTGCGGCTCTCTGTCTGCGCGACGTCACTCATCCTCGATCCCCTTCGAGCCTGGTAAGCAGTGCATCTCGAACTAGCACAAACCGGACCCCTCACCTACGCGAATTTCGCTCAGTATACCCCCCGCGCCCCGTGTGGCGAAGTGACGCCGCGCATGGGAGCCACACACCTGGGCGTCTCGACCAGGAAACCTCCCTCCCACAAATTCCTCCACCGAATCATGAATCTCATTCTCTGCACCGCACAGATCAGCAAATTTTTCTGGCATAATGACCATAACACCCCTGCCCGCGCCCGCACCACAACAAGGCCGCTATGATCCAGGCAACTGTACTGCTCCCAAACAGTAATTCTCAATCCCTCGTCCACAATGCAGCCTTCGTGGGCAAAGCAACACAGCCAAGTCACCAGGAGGTATCCCGGAGGGGCTTCGTTCTTGGATCCCAACGCTGTTAGCCTCGGGCCAGGTGCATCACGCTATTCGCGTGATTCTGCGTGATTCTGCGTGATCT
>JACDAB010000034.1 GCA_013695665.1 Geodermatophilaceae bacterium
CATGGGCCCGCGGGCCCACGTCGCTTCCGGCTTTAGCGCCGATCTCCGGATCGTCGCGGGTGTCCGACCTCGAGGTGCACCAGTCTGATCAGACCTGGCACCGGCTCACCTCGAGGCCGCGGACTCCCTCACCTGGGATCCGCGGCCTTTGTCATTTCTCCGCATCCCACTGAACCACCCCAGCAGCACCACCCCAGAAGCACCACCGCAGAAGCACCACCGCCAGAAGCACCACCCCAGCAGCACCACTCACAAGGAGGTGACCCCGGTGCTAGCCGCTCGATCCGCTACCGCGTCCGTTCTGGAACTCGCCGACGGCCCCGCATCCGCGGAGCTACCCTGCCGCGTCCAGGACCCCGAGCTGTGGTTCGCCGAGAGCCCCGCCGACCTGCAGACCGCCAAGGCTCTGTGCGCCGACTGCCCCGTCCGACTGGCATGCCTGTCCGGTGCGCTGCAGCGGGGCGAGCCGTGGGGCGTCTGGGGCGGCGAGATCTTCGACCACGGCGTCGTCATCGCCCACAAGCGTCCCCGTGGCCGGCCACGAAAGGCGGTCGCCGCATGACCCAACCGAAGCACCGCCGCGAGCCCACCCAGCCCGCGGTGTCACCGACCCAACCTATTGTGAGGAGTTCCACCATGTTGCTCATGCATGAAGAGCTCGCGCGTGCTCGAATGCGCGATCTCCACCGGGACGCGGTCGCGTCCACGCGGGCCCGGCAGCTGCTGGCCGCGCGGCGCTGGCAACGCCGGTCGGAGCGGGCGGCATTGCGCGCCCGGCTCGCGCAGAACGCAATTCGATGACCGCCGCTCGGGGCGGCCCACCACCCGGTGGGCCGCCCCGAGTCCGTTCCCAGGCGGCAGAATGGCGGTATGGCGACGTGCACGGCGTGCGGGAGCACCACGGACGAGGCACCGGTGACCTGGACAGCGCAGACAACCGAGCGGGGGCGGCAGTGGCTGTGCGAGTCCTGTACGCGGGAGAACCTGCGTTCCATCGAGGGCCGGCTGGACGAGGCCTGGTGGTAGCGCTCGCTGCGGTTAGTCCGTGAAGCTGGGCAGCCAGCGCTCGACGACGCTACGGAACGGCCCTTCCGCGTCCAGCTGACAGAGCACGCCGATCGAGCCGATCGTGACCCGGTGGATGAGCAGGTACGCCGGCGGCAGGTTGAGCTGGCGCCCGAGTTTGCTCGCCTCCGTGCGGGGGTCAGACAGCCGCGCCGCCTCGGTGCGCATCCACTCCCGGGTGAAATGGAAGCGCGCTGCGGCGATCGGCTCAAGCATCGGCCGGACGTAGGACAGCACGGCTGGTGCATCGACGACGACAGTCGGCCGCACGAAGCCTTCACGGCGCAGTCCGGCGAGGACGCCCTCGGCGTCACCGGCCAGCGACGTGCGGCACATCTCGCCGATCAACTCCGGTAGGCCGCCCGGGAGTCTGGCCACCGCCCCGAAGTCGATCACTCCCAGCCGGTCGTCGTCGAGCAACCGGAAGTTGCCCGGATGCGGGTCGGCGTGCATCAGCCCGGCCCGGCGGGGAGCTGAGAAGTGCAACGTGGACATGAGCAGACCCGCCCGGTCGCGCTGCGGGCGGGTGCCGGTGGCGATGATCGTGGACAGCGGCGTGCCGCCGATCCACTCCGAGACGATGACCTTCGGCGCGCTGGCGACGACTCGCGGCACCAGGATGTCGGGGTCCTCGGCGAACGCCGCCGCGAACCCCCGCTGCGCGTCGGCTTCCAGGGCGTAGTCGAGCTCCTCGACGACACGCGCCTTGAGTTCGGCCAGGAGGGGCTTGATGTCCAGGCCTGGGACGAGGATCGCGAACATCCGGGCGAAGCGCGAGAGCTGGTTGAGATCGGCCATCAGCGCCGGCCCCGCCCCGGGGTACTGCACCTTCACCGCGACCGGGCGCCCGTCGGACCAGGTGGCCCGGTGTACCTGTCCGATGCTCGCGGCCGCCGCGGGGACCTCGTCGAAGTCCTGGAAGCGCCGCCGCCACCCGCCGCCGAGCTGCTCGGCGAGCACTGCATGGACCGTTGCCGTCGCCATCGGCGGGGCGGCTTCTTGCAGCTTGGTCAGCGCGGCGCGGTAGGGCCCGGCCACATCCTCGGGGAAGGCTGCCTCGAACACGCTCAACGCCTGGCCGAACTTCATCGCCCCGCCCTTGAGCTGACCCAGGACGGTGAACAGCTGCTCCGCGGTCCGCTGCTGCAACTCCAGGCTGATCTCCTCCGCCGGTCGCCCGCCGAGGCGTTTGCCGAGCCCGATGGTGGCCCGGCCGGCAACCCCGAGCGGGAGGGAGGCCAGCTTCGCCGTCCGGGCGACAGCCCACCGGGGGATGTCGGTCACGGGCCCGGCTCGCAGCGCTTCACGCATCCATCATCCACTGCACCGGTCCTGCCGTGGGTGCCCTACCCGGCCTGGGCTGCGGAGACGGCGCCGCAGCGGCAGCGCGGGTGGGCCGGCCAGCTGCGTCGTCGCAGCTTCCAGTCCGGCAGCCGTAGCTCGATGCTGGCCTCCCGAACACCGCCCGGAACCTCGCCCGCAGCGTCCAGGAATGCCAGCGCCTGCAGCGCGGCGGCGGCGGCGACGAGCAGGGCGAGCGGTCCGTCCAGCGGGTCGGCGGGTCGCCTCGAACGTTCGGTGAGCTGAGCCAGCAGCGCGGGCCACGCCGGGTCCCGGTCACACCGACGCAGGTCGACGCAGCGCAGGCAGGCCGTCCGGCCGGGAAGGACCAGCGGACCGACGACACCGGTCGTTTCGCGAACCGTGGCCACGAGATGGGGGGTCTGGGCACTGCCCAGCGGGGCGCACACCGCATCGGCGGGCCAGGGATCGCAGAGCAGGACGAGATCCGGCTGGCAATCCGGGCCGAGCGTCGTGTCCACCGTCGGTGCAGCACGGCGTACGGCGTCGCGGGCGGCCATTCGCCGCGGACGGTTCTCATCCGCCGGGAGCAGCCCGCCGGGGTTGGCATCGGCCAGTAGAACGTCGCCGGTGTCCACGACCACCACCCGGCCGACGCCGGCTGCACCGAGTGCGGCAGCGAGGGGAACGCCGACCCGGGTGGCGCCGTGGACGACCACCTGCGCTGCACGGCGCGAACGCAACCGTTGCGTTGCAGACGGGCCTGCGGTGCGGGCAAGGAGGGACAGTGATGCGAGGTCCGGACCAAGCCGGTCCATCTCGGTGGGCCCGCCGAGTCCCGCGAGACCGGTGGCGTCACCGGGGATCAGTGCACCAGCTGCCTGCAACTCCCCGAGCAGGCGGACGACATCGGCTGCGTGGTGGCCCTCAACCGCAGCCGCCGCGACGATCTCGGCCTCGGTGTGCCGCCCGTCGAGTCGGCCGAGCAGGGCGCGGATGGCGGGGCCGACCGCATGGATCACCAGGGCCGGATCCGCGTCGAGGCCGAGCTGGACCGTCGAGTCGTTGCGCCACAGCCGCCGCAGCGCCGGATTCAGCAGCGGAGCGAACGGGGTTGCCGCGGACTCGGGCGGATCCGACATCGGATGAGGGTGTCAGGATCGCGACCGTTCCGCAGAGTTCATCCACAGGCATCGGTGGGGCGGCACCCTTGCGGATGCCGCCCCACCGATGGAGTCTGCTGCTGTGGGGCCCTGGTCAGGCCTTACCGAGGATCCGGTTCATCTTGGTGCCGCAGACCGGGCAGATCCCCTTTGCCATGCGTCGGCCGGAGTCGCTGGTGGCAACTTCACCGTCGAAGTCTCGCTTCTCCTTGCACTTGACGCAGTACCCGTTATAGGTCTCGGCCACCCTGCCTCCTGACATGGTTCGTACTCCACCGCTGGTCGCGGCGAGTTCGGCGCTCAGGCTACCCGTCACGCGTGCACAGGGACGAATACGGCGCGTGTCGGGGTTAGGGTCCGATCGCATGTCAGGTCGCGGTCCGGTCACCGGGGCCGGCTGAGTCAGGGGAGCATCGATGGCGCAACCGCTGCACGTCGACAGGTTCGACGACGGGGTGGTGCTGCTGCGCCTCGACGTACCGGAACGGCGAAACGCGATGACCGAGGAGCTCACCGCCGCCTGGGTGGCGACGCTAGGTGCGCTCGCTGCCGATGATGAGGTGCGCTGCGTGGCTGTCACGGGCGAGGGACCGGCGTTCTGTGCCGGCGGAGATCTGGGGTGGCTGGCGGACTCCGGCGCCCTGAGCACCGACCGGCTGCGGTCGCGGATGCTGCCGTTCTACCGGGCCTGGCTCCGGATCCGAGACCTAGAAGTGCCGACGATCGCGGTCCTCAACGGCGCTGCTGTCGGTGCCGGCCTGGCCATCGCCCTGGCGTGCGATCTGCGATACGCAGCGCCGGAGGCGCAGCTGTCGATGCCGTTCACGTCGCTGGGCATCCACGCCGGAATGGCCTCGACGTGGTTGCTTCCGGAGGTGGCCGGACTGGCGGTGGCCCGGGAGATGCTCCTGACCGGCCGGGTGGTCAGCGGTGCGGACGCCGTGGCGCTGGGGCTGGTGAACCGCGTGTTCGCGGCGGACTCCCTGCGCGAGCAGGCTCTGCACGTCGCGGCGGCGGTCGCGACCAGGGCGCCGATAGCGACCCGGCTGACGAAGGTGGCGCTGGCCTCGGGCGGCCATGCCAGTTTCGACGCCGCGCTGGCCTGGGAGTCGGTCGCCCAGCCGCTGACGATGGCCACTGCCGATCTGCGGGAGGGTGTCCAGGCCGCCCGCGAGCGCCGTTCACCGCGGTTCACCGGTCGGTAATGCCTGTCATGGACGGCGCTGACCGGCGCGAGGTCGTCGTACGACGGAGCGCCCGGCGCCGGCAGACAGTCAGCGCGTACCGCGACGGCGACCGGGTGGTCGTGCTCATCCCGGCGCGATTCTCGGCCACCGAGGAGCAACGCTGGGTGGCCGACATGCTCCGGCGACTGGAGGCGCAGGACAGCCGTCGGCGGCGCGGGCGACCCGGCACCGACGTCGACCTCGCGGCGCGGGCCACCCGGCTGTCCGAGTCCTACCTCGAGGGCCGCGCCCGGCCGGCGAGCGTGCGCTGGGTCACCAACCAGCAGCGCCGGTGGGGTTCGTGCACACCCCGCGACTCCACGATCCGGCTGTCCGGCCGGCTCCGGGACATGCCGCCGTACGTCGTCGACTACGTGCTGGTGCACGAACTTGCCCATCTGCTCGTGCCGGGGCACGGCGAGCAGTTCTGGGAGTGGGTGCGCAGGTACCCCTCGGCCGAGCGCGCCCGCGGGTATCTGGAGGGCGTCGAGGCGGCAGCAGGTCTCGCGTTGGACGAGGACTGCGACGACCCCGTTGCCGGGGCAGTTGAGGCGGCCCGGTGACCGATCGGGTTGTCGTGCTGCTCCTGGGCCCACCGCAGGCGCCCGCTGCTCCGCCGGGCTGCGACGGTGCACTGTTCGCCGCAGCCATGGCCGAGGACGTGTTCGCCGTCTTCGGCGAGTTGGAGGGAATCGACGAGGCGATCGCGTTCAGCGATCCGGCCGGCGCTGCCCTCGCCGGGTCACTGGCCTGGCCAGGGACGGCGCTGGTGCAGTTGGCGGCCGGATCTGCGCTGCCTGACCTGTGGCGGCAGGTGACCGAGCGGGGTTACCGGCAGGCCGCGATCGTGGTGGCCGACGCACCCGATCTGCCGGCGCTCCACGTGGCCAAGGCATTCAGCGCCCTCGGCTCCAGCGCGGCGGCGGCGGCTCCCGCCGTCAACGGCGGCCTCGTCATCCTGGCCGGCCGGCTGCCCCCGCCGCCGGGAGTTGCCGGTGCGGACATGGACCGGCCCCCGCCCCCCGGCGTACGCCGGACGCTGCCGTGGCACCGGCTGCGTCGACCCGGGGACCTTGCCCGGCTCGATCCCGGGCTGGAGGGCTGGGAAGCGACGCGGGCGCTGCTCCCAGCCGGTTCCAGCCCGGGACCGACCTAGCGCGCGACAGCCTTGGCGACCGCCACCTGCACAACGCTGCCGACCGGCAGGCCGAACCGGTTGAGCACGCGGACGACGATCTCGATGGCGCGCACCTCGATCGACGTTGCGGTGGTGATCGTCCGGTGCAGGTACAGCGTCCCGACGCCGGCCAGATTGATCCGGGTGTTGGGCTTGATGTCCGCGATGACCAACGGTTGCCCGTTCACCGTGATGGTTGCGAACGTCGTGCCGTTGCTGCTCTTCGTCGTGCCGCCGCTATTCACCGACGCGGTGGCCACCGACCGCACACCGGTCGCTTCGACCAGCCCGTCGAGCAGGCTGGCGCTCTCGATGGTCGAGGTGGTCTCGCCCGAGGCGGTGGTCGTCGTGGTGGATCCGACGGCGGTGTTCCGGATCGTCCCGCTGTCCAGCAGACCCGGAACGTCGATACCGGCCCCGTTTCGCTGGGTCAGCACACCGTTGGTGCCGGCGCAGGGCAACGTGACCTTGAACGTCGGCGCGGAGCTGAGCAGGCTGCCCGCCTTGATGGACGTGCCGTAGGCGAAGCCGCCCAGGGACCCCCCGGCCGGCGCGTTGAGGGCGCTGTACGCCTGCGACACGACCACCGTCGTACCGACATCGAAGCCCAGGAGGTTGGGTGTCGTGACGACGGCGCGGATGGCGTTGACCCGAAGCGAGGCCGAGGACGCGTTGATCTTGGCGGTCTGCTCGTTCAGGACGACGTAGCCGACCCCGGGGAGGGTCATCCTGGTGTTGGGGGCGGGGCTCAGCAGAACCGGTAGACCAAGCACCTTGAGGTTGGCAAAGGAGGTTCCCGCCGCGCTGGTGCGCAAGCCATTCGTGCCGTTGCTGGACGCGCTGGCTGCGGTCACGGCGCCGGCAGTCACGAGCCCCCCGAGAACGTTGACGCTTTGGGCGCTCGCGGTTGTCTTGGACTGGGTGGGCGAAACGCTGGTGTTGCCGGTCGTGGTGATCGTCCCGGAGCTCACACCGAGGGAGGAACGGTGACACCGGCGGTGGTCTGTGTCTTGCTGAACCCGGCAGGGGTTCCGCAGCCGAAGTCGACGCGAGCAGTTGGTGCGGACTTGACGACGCCGGCGACGACGACATTCGAGCCGAACGCGTGTCCCTGGTAG
>JACDAB010000013.1 GCA_013695665.1 Geodermatophilaceae bacterium
TCTACACCAGCAACGCCTTTGCGATCCTTGGTCTGCGTGCGCTGTACTTCCTGCTCGCTGGGCTGCTCAACCGCTTTCACCTGCTCAGCAGGGGCCTGGCGCTCATCCTCGCCTTCATCGGCGTGAAACTGGTCCTGCAGGCCGCGCACAAGACGATCAACACCGCCATCCCGGAGATCCCGTCTCTGGTAAGCCTTGCGGTGATCGTCACAGTATTGACCGTGAGCATCGCGCTCAGCCTCCGACGTCCCACGTCGGTGGACCTCGATCCGACCGGGCCGGACTCGGCGAACGCGGCCAACCAGTCCGAGCGGATCGCCGGCGCCGAGGAGCGGGCCTGAAGGACTTGCGCCCGCAGCCCGACTCGACCGCGGGCACACGATGACGCCGGCGCTTCAGCTGCGGTTTGCATGCCGAGCAGTGGCGGCGGCACAGTGAGCACGCGGACGACAGGGGGATCGATGGCGAGTGGTCGGGCGCGGGGGCCGTCGTCGGGCCGCAGCGCAGGTGACGCGACCGACGAGGGCGCGCCAACATGGGTCGGCGCCTCGGGTGCATCGGAAGTGCTGCTCGGCGAATTCGTCGAGGATCTGGCCCGCGCGGCGGCGGGCGCTGCTCTGGATCCGTCGTCCCTGCTCGGCTACACCGCCCAGGGCAGGACCGCCGCCGACAACGGGGTGCCGCTAACCGCGGTAGTCGACCTCTATCTGACGGCGGCGAGACGGGCCTGGCACGACCTGCCGGTGGTGCGCGACGCCGCCGATATCACCCAGCTGCGCAGCATCGGCGGAGAGGTGTTGGGAGCCGTCGACGACGCGGTGGCCGCGGTGTGTGAGGGCTACTCCCAGAGCCGTCCGAAGGCGGCGCGGGTGGAGGAGGCTCTGCGCCGCGAGTTCGTAGACGACCTGCTGGTCGGCACGTCGGACCCGGCATCACTCATCGAGCGGGCCCCCTCGCTTGGGCTGCGGTTGGACGGCACCCATGTCGTCCTGGTCGTGCAGGGCAGTCGCCGTTTCGTTGACGGCCGGGCGGTGGTCCGCGACCTCGAGGCGTCCCTACTGGCCCGCGCCGCGGCGCACCCGGACGAACCGGATCTGCTGGTGGCGACCAAGAACGGCCAGCTGGTGTGTGTCTTGCCGGTGCCTGATGCAACGGTGGGTCACCGCTTGGACCCGATTGTTGCCCAGATAGTGGCCCGGTTGAGCCAGGAGGTGACGCTGCATTGGCGGTTGGCGGTAAGCCGGCCCCGATCAGGGGCGACCGGAGTGCAGGTCTGTTTCGAGGAAGCCCGGGCAGCTCTGGAGATGAGCCAGCGTCTCGGTCTGGAAGAGCCGGTGGTTCGCGCTGAGGATCTGCTCGTCTACCAGGTGCTCGCCCGCGACCGAGAGCCGCTACGCGAGCTGCTCCGCACCGTACTGTTGCCCCTGGAGCGGGCTCGCGGCGGTGCCGCACCACTACTACAGACGCTGCGCATCTATCTGGGCACCGGCGGGATCGCCGTTCACACCGCCCATCAGATGCACCTGTCAGTGCGTGCGGTCACCTACCGACTCAAGCGCATCCGCCAGCTCACCGGACGCGATCCGGCTGACCCCGAAGACCGCTACGTGCTCGAGACCGCGATGCGCGGCGCCCTCGTACTGGGCTGGCCCGCGCGCCCCCTGTAGCCGAGGCTGCCGTCCCGGAACCAAGTCCCGGGTGGTTGGTTGTATCGGCGTCGCCAGGTGTCGGCGTACCAGGGATGGGTCGATGGCGGTCCAGATTCGCTCCCCGGCGGGACTGTCCAGCTTGCTGGAGTACGCCCGCCTCACCGACACCTGGTCATCGACTCCGACGGCATCTACGACCCGGCCGCGTTCGGCGACGAGCACCCGCACCCATGCAGCGGTGCCGTTCTTGGCCGCCTTGTGACCCCGGTGTCACCTCGTGTCAGTGACAAATGAGTGACAAGCGGAATAACAGCTGATCGCAGAAGCTCGAAGGCCGGATTTACTGGGCTTGATGGGTGGAGCTGAGGGGATTTGAACCCCTGACCCCCTCGATGCGAAAGGGTCACTTCACGTCAGTACGTGTCGCTGCGTACTTCACGGTGTCAGCCAGTTTCCCCTACACAGCAGGGGTCAGTCGTTCCGTGTCGCGTCGTGTCATCTCCTGATGGCTGGGGTCAGGGTGTCCGTTCGGGGTCAAATGAGGGTCAACAGCAGCAGCCAGCCGGTCAGTCGCAGGTGCCCGCCAGTTGGTGCCCGAGTCGGTACCCAACCCGGGCCGCGCGGTCACAGGCGCTCCCGTGAGGTCGCGCACCTGCCCCGCATCTCGATCGGCGAGGCTAGCTTCTCCTCGGCGTCCGCTTGCACTATGCACACAACGCATGAAACAATACGTTATGTGAGTACCGCACCACCCCGGCTCGCGCCCATCTTCCGCAGCGACACGCAACTGCAGATCCTCGGTGCGACCTACCTGGAGCCTGAACGGCACTTCACGATTCCCGAGTTGGTGGAGCGCTCCAGTCGCCCCCAGCCAACCGTCGCCCGCGAAGTCGATCGACTCACCGAAGCCGGACTGTTGCAGAGTGAGCTGCTTAGCGGCCGCCGAAGCGTGTGGGCGGACACCACCTCACCGATCTTCGACGAGCTGCATTCAATTCTGCTCAAGACCATTGGTCCCAAACCAGTCATCGAACAACACCTTCGCGGTCTCGATGGCGTCGACCGGGCGCTGATCTACGGGTCCTGGGCTCGCCGCTATCAGGGCGAACCGGGTCCGCTCCCTCAGGACATCGATCTGATGGTGATCGGCGGCGTGGACGTGACCGAGGTTCGTTCGGCGGCCGACGCTGCATCCCGTCGACTTGGCCGCGACGTCAACGTCACCGTCCTGACCACCGAGGAGTGGGAACGCGGCGGGACGGGATTCCTCACCCACCTTAAGACCCAGCCGCTCGTCACCCTGGACCTGCTCCGATGAGACCGTTGTGAGTCAGTTGTGACCGTGCCCAAACCCGTCGCCACGCTGCTTGCGGCGAGGCGCCTCGAACAGGTCCCAGCCGACCGCCCCAGCGCCCAGCTGCGTCTCGCTCGAGCCGAGGAGAAACTCGGTGCGGCGCGCAAGATCGCGGCCATCGACCTCGAGATCGCCTACGTCACCGCCTACGATGCGATGCGAATCGCCGTCACCGCCCACATGCTCTCCCTCGGCTACCGAGTCCGGGCGATCGCCGCAGCCCACGAGGCAGTCGGCATCTACGCCGAGGCCATGATCGACAGCGCCAGTGCGAGTGAGTACCAGCGGATCCGACGCCGCCGCAACAAATCCCAATACGACGACATCACGATCGGCACAGCAGACCTCACCGCAGACCTCGCGCATGCCGCCGCGGTCATGCAAGCCGTCCGCGGCGCGATCTGAGCCGGCCGGATACACCGCATCGATTGACGTCACGACCCACCGGACTCGACGGCGACGCCTCGAATCTGTCAGTCGGCTCGCCTAGCCTGTCGCTGTGGAACCTCCGGCCTCGTCCTCGTCGCGCGACGACGGGCGGCGCCGTGATCTCTTCCGTTACCTGACCGCTGACGAGTCAGGCCACTACCTGGCGGTCATGGACCTGTTCGCCGCCACCCTGCTGACCGATCTGTCGGCCGCCGAGGTCGCCACCCAGCTGGCCGACCGCGGACGCACGCTCGAGCGCGACACCGTCGAGGCGCGCTGCCGCCAACTCGTCGAATGGGGCAACCTTGTCCCGTCCATCCGCGACGCCCGGGTCAGCTCCCTCGCCGAGTACATCCGCTCGCGATCGCGCTACCAGGTCTCCAAACTGGGCGGCCGAGTTCACCGCGAGGCGGTCGAGATCTTGCAGGCCACCGACGGCGCGCGCGAGGTCGCCCGTGAGTTGCTGGGTCAGATCGTCCAGTCCCTCGACCGGATCATCGCCCAGCTGGGCCGCGCCGACATCGACGCCGACGCGCTGGCCGGCGAGGTCACGACCGTCTTCGGCAACCAGCGGCTGTTCACCGACAGCGTCCGCGACTTCTACGCCTACCTCGCCGGCATCCTTACCCGCTACGACCTCGGCGGCGACGAGTACGCGCAGTTCAAGGAGCTGTTGCTCCATCGCGCGGCGGATCATCACCCGCGGCGCTACCCCGTGGCGTCTGGGGTACGAAGACTACCTCGAGGCGACGGCGCGGCTACCCGCCGATCATCGCCTCGCGCTGACCGGTCGCCCCGAGGCGACGCCGTGGGATGGGCGACTGCAGACCGTCATGATCGCGATGGACGTCGCTGTCCACGAGGAAGCGATCGTCGACCTGCTACTCACCGACCTAATAGAGGTCTGACGTCAGTCGAGCCTCCGGCAAGAGACTAAGCAAGTGGTTGACCATCCACCCAAGCCGCTGAGCAGGTAGACCCGCAAAGTAACGCGCCTCAGCGGCCCACTTGGAGCGGTCGGACGCGAACGGGTACTGCTCGACTCATGACATGCCCACCTGCGCACGCCGTTCGAACCTATGCCCCATCGCAGTCGGCTGGCTGAAATCCGATAGTAACTGGGCCATATGTGGAGCTGAGGGTGTCTGGGTTCACGTGATCGTTGACAGGTGAGTCGCGTGATCGTTTGACAGTCCCCGGTGTGTCCAAGCCGCGGGTCATCGTGTTGTCCGTCGTCCAGCAAGGCCTAGGCCCGGCCGAGGCCGCGCAACGTTTCGGGGTGTCGCCCTGGACGCGGTCGAAGCCCGGTCCCATCGGCCCCGGAGCAACCCGCAGCAGACCCCGCCGGCGTTGGCCGAGCAGATCCGCCAGCTGCGCATCGAACTCAGCCGGCAGGGGTTGGACGCCGGCCCGGTCAGTATCGCCGCGCACCTGAGCCGCCACGGCGCCCTCATGCCATCGACCTCCACGATCCGCCGCATCCTTCACGCCGCCGCCCTGATCGCAGCCACCATCAAAGCCGCGCCACCGGACACCCCCACCG
>JACDAB010000016.1 GCA_013695665.1 Geodermatophilaceae bacterium
CCTGCATCGCAGCAGTCAGCGCGCCACTGCCACCCGGCGCGACCCGGACCGTGAGTTCGGCCTTCAGCGCACGCTCGGCCGCGGCCCGCGACCGGCCGATCTTGGACACCAGCCGGGCCCGCCCGTCGTGGTCGCGGAACTTCGCCCGGGCCTGCACCCGGCCGTTGGCCTGCTCGACGAAGAGGACCTTGCCGAACGTGCCGACCGGCAACGGAGGTCGTCCCACCCCAGCACCTGCCTCATCGGTAAAAGATGAGTAAAGGATGCAGCAAGGGCCTTCAGAAGGCTAGATCTCGCCTCTGACCTGCGGATATGCTCCCCCGAGTGGACTCGAACCACTAACCCTGCGATTAACAGTCGCATGCTCTGCCAATTGAGCTACGGGGGACCGGCCTGGGCGTCAGCCGAGACAGCTTTCAGAGGTTACCGCATGGCCGCTCGGCGGAGTACGGTCCCTGCATGTCGTTCAAGCTGACCCTCGCCCTCGGATTTGCCCTCGGTTACGTGCTCGGCAGCAAGGCCGGCCGCCAGCGCTACGAGCAGATCATGCGCACAGCGCGCAAGCTCAAGGACAACCCGAGCGTCCAGGGTGCCGCTGGCATGTTGCAGGCTCAGGCCGACAACGCGGTCGGTGCCGTCAAGGACAAGCTCGGCTCTGACAACAGTGGCAGCTTCTCCGGCACCTCCAACGGCCATCGCCGCTAGCGTCTCCTGGCAACGCCCCTAGCCGGGCGAGCGGGCCGCGTCGAGTAGTCGTTCGACCTCCGCCCGGGCCGATGCGTCCGCGCGCCGCTCGGGCTCGTCGAACACGGCGTACCACGTGAGTCCGTCCTGCCCCGGCACTCGCCTCGCCACCACGATCACGCCCGAGCCGCCGGCGAGCCGATGCCGCGACGTGTGCGACCGGCTGCTGAAGAACCGTTTCTGGACAGTTTCGGGCAGCGTGTGAGGCTCTGTCAGCCGTACCGATCTGGGGGGTTCATTCTCCAGCACCGACGGTTCCACCTCGGTCGCGGCCGTCACCGTCATGGTCGTGCCGGACCACGAAACGTGCGTAATCAGATGCCAGGCCAGCCGGTCCTCACCGGGCAGCCACAGTCCCAGCGGCGTAGCCAGCACCGCTCCGCCGTCGGCCGCACTCCCCCAGGCAACCACGCGCTCGTCCTGGTCAAGCCGGGAGATCGCCTCGGCCGGTGGCCTCGGCCGGCGCCGGGTCAGCCGTTTCACGGCAGCCCGCCGAGAGCCTGTTCGCGCAACACCCGGACCTGCGCCTCCAGCGCGATGAGCTCGCCGAACATGCGGTGGTAGAGGTCGGCATGCTCCACCGGGTTGACCCGCTGCAGCCGCGACTTCAATTGCGTGACTCCCGGGACCAGCGCCAGTTCCTGCAACCGGGCGATGACGGCGCCGACGTACCGGCTGTCGGGCTCCCCCGCCGCGCGCAGGGGTTCCACCGCCAACTCCGCGAGCATCGGCCGGACGACCTCGGCGGGACAGTGCTCGCCCACCGCGTCCAGCCAGGCCGGCCCGGACAGCCCCGCCGCCGATCCGCCCGCGACGCCAATCGCCGTTCTGATCGCCGCGTACGCCGGATGCGTGTAGGCACTCGGCTCGACGGCGTCGAACAAGGGCCCGGCCAGGGCCGGGACCTGCAGCCCGAGTTTGAGCGCCTCCCGTTCCACCGACAACGCCGGATCATCGGGCCGCGGGCGGCCGCCGACCTGCAATCGGGTGACCGCGGCCGGAACCTCACCGCGGCCCAGCGACCGGATCTGGGAGACAACGGCCTCGACCTCCATGCCGAGGTACCCGGCGAGCCGGCGGGCATACTCCGG
The DNA here is from genome assembly GCA_013695665.1 of Geodermatophilaceae bacterium. Classification (GTDB taxonomy): domain Bacteria; phylum Actinomycetota; class Actinomycetes; order Mycobacteriales; family Geodermatophilaceae; genus JACCTY01. The sequence goes on from JACDAB010000016.1 coordinate 1,836, forward strand.
CCGCAGCGCCCGGTCCTTGATCCCGGCCACCATCGGCGCGGTCCGCTCCAGCGCGTGCACCCGTCCCTCCACGGTGTCGAGGTCATAGTTGGCAAGCGTCGCGCGCAGCACGAACTGCACAAGCGGTTCGCGGCGAGCCACGAGATCGCGGACCGCGGCATCCCCGCGGGTCTGCCGCAACTCGCACTGGTCGAGCCCGTCGCCGTCGATCGCTACGTACGTCTGCCCCACGAACCGCTGATCCTCCCGGAAGGTCTTCAGTGCTGCGTTCCGGCCGGCCTGGTCGCCGTCGAAGGTGTAGATCACCTCGCCTCGGAACTCGTCCTGATCCATCAACAGACGCCGCAGTACGCCGATGTGCTCCACTCCGAACGACGTACCGCACGACGCCACCGCGGTCGGTACGCCGGCCAGGTGGCAGGCCATCACGTCCGTGTAGCCCTCGACGACAACGGCCTGCCGCCGCCGGGCGATCTCCTTTTTTGCGATGTCCAAGCCGAACAGCACGTGGCTCTTCTTGTAGATCGGGGTTTCCGGCGTGTTCAGGTACTTGGGCCCGTCGTCGTCCTCGAAGAGCTTGCGTGCGCCGAACCCGATCACGTCGGCGGTGATGTCACGGATCGGCCAGAGCAGGCGACGGTGGAACCGGTCGATGAGAGTGCCGCGGGAGGACTGCCGGGACAACCCCGCGGTCGTCAGCTCGCTTTGGCTGAATCCCTTGCCCAGCAGGTGGTTCGTCACCGAGTCCCAGCCCGCCGGCGCGAAGCCGCAGCCATACGTCTCTGCCGCGGCACGATCGAAGCCGCGTTCCAGCAGGAACTCACGCGCGAGCTGACCGTCCGATGTGGACAGTTGGTCGGCGTAGAACTCCTGCGCCAGTCTGTGTGCCTCGACGAGCCGGGCGCGTTGCCCGTGCTGGCGGATCGGCGCCGAACCGCCCTCCTCGTAGCGCAGCTCGATACCGACGTGCCCGGCGAGCCGCTCGACCGCCTCGACGAAGGACAGGTGGTCCACCTTCTCCACGAAGCGGATGACGTCACCGCCCTCACCACAGCCGAAGCAGAACCACAGGTTGCGCGAGGGCGTTACCTGGAAGGACGGCGTCTTCTCGTCGTGGAACGGGCACAGTCCCTTCAGGCTGCCGCCGCCAGCACTGCGCAGCTGCAGATGCTCGCCGACGATGTCGGCGATCGGAGACCGCTCACGCACCAGCGCGATGTCTTCGTTTCGTATTCGCCCGGCCATACGAACACTATGCATGCTGTCACCGACCCCAGCGGTCCGCGTCCATCCTTCCGAGCAGTGCGGTGTGCCAGGACACCGCGGAGGTGTCGGTCAGGCTGGCCACCTGATCCAGGATCACGCGTCGGCGGGCGGCATCGTCGACCGCCGCCGACCAGCCCGGGGCATGCAGCGGATCGAGCCTCTCGGGCCGCTCCAGAAGTACGGAGACGAGCTCCGTCAGCACTTCACGTTGCCGCGTCTGCAACACCGCGGTCGCCTCTCGGGCCATCACGTACCGCGAGGCCACCGCCTTGAGCAGCGCGCATTCCGCCGCGACACGAGGCGGTACGACGAGGTCAGCGGCGTACCGGCTCAGCGGATGCCGACCAGCCGCCGACCGGGTCGCGCGCACCGCGGCCTGCACGAACCGGCCGGTCAGTTCGCTGGTCGCCCGCTTCAACGCCGCCCGGCCGGCCAACGACCCGTCGTACGCCGCTAGCGCGCGCAACACCGGCTGCGCCAGCAACGCCACCAGGATGTCCTCCAGGTCAGCCGCGGCCGCCGAGTACTGCGAGCGGGCGATGGCGCAGACTTCCGTACGCTCCTGACTCGAGTCCAGGGCGGCGAGCCAGATGTGCCCGGCGTACACGCCGTCCTCCACGTCATGCACCGAGTACGCCACGTCGTCGGCCCAGTCCATGACCTGCGCCTCCAGGCAGCGCTGTCCGGCCGGAGCGCCCTCGCGCATCCAGTCGAAGACGGCGAGATCGTCTTCGTACACGCCGTACTTGCGTACGCCGTCACGCCGCGGCCACGGGTACTTCGTCGCCGCGTCCAGCGTGGCCCGGGTCAGATTCAATCCCGCGCTGCGTCCGTCCTCGTCGAGGACCTTGGTTTCCAACCGGACCAGGACCCGCAGGCTCTGGGCGTTGCCTTCGAAACCGCCGCACTCCGCGGCCACCGCATTCAGTGCATCCTCGCCGTTGTGCCCGAACGGCGGGTGCCCGACGTCGTGCGCCAGCCCCGCGGCGTCGACCAGGTCCGGGTCGCAACCCAATGCATGCCCCATCTCCCGGCCGATCTGTGCCACCTCGAGGGTGTGGGTGAGCCGGGTCCTGGGGAAGTCGTCCGACCCGGGCTCGACCACCTGGGTCTTGGCGGCGAGCCGGCGCAGTGCCGAGCAGTGCAGGACCCGGGCCCGGTCGCGCTCGAAATCCGACCGGCCTACGTCGCCGCCAGCGGCTGACTCCTTGGGTGGCTCGTCGACTCGACGGGCGCGGTCGTGCTCGTCGTACCCGGCTGCGACCCTCATCCTGCTGCACCCTAAACCCGGATTACGCGACGGCGCGGTCGGCACACACAGGGGGCGACACGTTGGCGATGCGACTGACTTCCGTCACACGATGCCTCACTGCCACTGCGCAGACCACTTACATGAGGGCTCCGCCATGTCCGGACCACGCGCGCGACGACGCCGAGATCGAACCGGTAAAGAAGCACCGCACGCATTGGCTCAATATGACGGTTATCGTCGCAGTGGGTCTGGGAATCCTGGTCGGGCTGGTGGACAAGGACCTCGGGGCTCGGGCGGCCGTCGTCGGGTTCGCTGTGTCCGTTGACCTGAGCAGGAGCGCGACCCCCTTACTGACGCGCCGCGGCAACGCCCGTGGAATACGCCCACGCCACGATGTCAGTGCGGGACGATCCGCCGACTTTCGCCAACACGTGGCTGACGTGCGTCTCCACGGTCCGCTCGGAAACGTACAGCTGCCCGGCAATCTGCCGGTTGGACAACCCCTCGGCGACGAGCACAACGATCTCGTTCTCGCGGGCCGTCAGCCCAGTCCGCCGGCTCGCATCGGTGTCGATCGAAGCCACCAGTTGCGCGCACTGCTCGGCACGCCCAGGCATGTCCATCCTGCGAAAAGCAGCCAACGCGGTACGAGCGGTTTGCGCCGCCGTGGCGAGGTTGCCCGCTCCGCCCTGCGCCTGCAAGACGGCGGCCAGGCACATCCGGCTGAGCGCGGCGAAGGGACGGGCGCCCATCCGCTCCTCGTGCGCGATGGCGTCGCGGAGATGGCGCTCTGCTAGCTCCAGCCGGTCGCAGGTGGCTGCGAGCCGGCCGAGATGCCGGGAGACCGAGCCGTCGCAGGCGACAGAACCAGAGCCGCCTGCCACGGCCAGCGCCGGGAACGGCTCGAGCAGCGGATACACGATGTCCGCGCAGGTGGCGTCGGCGATGTCCGTGACAGCGTTCGCAAGTATGGCCACGGTGGCCAGCCAGGCCCCGTCCCTGGGCCAACCAGGGGCGTCAGCGCAGAGCTGCCGCACCAGTCGGCCGGCCTCGTCCACGTCGCCCATGTGCACCAACGCTAGCGCTGCCGACGCCACGGCGATCGGAATCTTGACCTCCGTCACCATCGCGACGAAGCCGGCAAACTCGGCCCGTCGGTCCCCGGCTGTCATCGTTCCACGCACGTAGCCGTCGAAGAACTGGAAGGCGTAGTACAGCGTGATCAGGCTTTGGTCGTCGAGTTCGCCGGCCAACTCCCGGGCCACCCGGTTGTGCGCTTGGGCGATGTCGAAGCGCCCGACCATGGACTCCCGAGCAGCCCGCAGCCTGGCCAGATGCCAGCGCGCCAACGGAAACCGCAGCTGCCCCGTCAACCGCTCCAGCTCCGCAAGCCCCCGGTCGATCGCGACGAGATCACCCCGCTCGAACGACGTATCGATCCGCCACAACCGGCCCCACAACGCCGCCATGGGTTCACCGCGCTGAGCCAGTTCCACGGCGCGGGTGCCAAGTTGGCGACGCTCGTCACCGTACTCGGGCCCGGCCATCGCCTGGTGCCGGGCCCGCAGCGCGGCGAGCAACGCGGCCGGGTCGTCGGTGCCTTCGGCCAGTGCCAGCGACTCGGCTGACATCCGCTGCGCGGATGTCAGGTCACCGTCGTCGGCGGCTGCATAGGCAAGCCGGGCCTGCAGTTGCGATCGCAGCGACAGCTGATCGTCGGGAACGAGATCGGCCGCCCGCCGGCACAGCGCCAGCAGGGAGTCCGCCCCCAGCAGTGCCACGCCGTCGACGAGGAGAGCCGCCCGCGCGAGCAGGTCCCAGCGCCCCTCTGACTCGGCGAGGTCCGCCGCGAGAACGCAGTGCTCCAACGAGTCGCCGAAGGCGCCGGAGCGGTATTCGGCAAGGGCAAGTTCGAGCAGCGTCTCCGACCGCTCCGTCGAAGTTGTCCCGCCCGCCATGGCCAGGCTGTGCAGCGCGGCCCTGAACCGGCCCGCGGCTTCGGCGTACGCCAGGTCCGCCAACGCCGCCCGACCTGCCGCACGTGCGGCCGTGGCAGCGCTGATGTGTTCGGCGGGCGTGGTAGCCCCCCTGGCCAGATGGCTGGCGACGGTCGCAATCCGCTCGCTGCCGGTGTCACTCGATGCGACGATCTCCGCCAGCGCCCGGTGCATCCGACATCGGGTGGTGCGCTCGACGTTGTCGTAGACACCGTCTCGCACCAGGGCATGGACGAACCTCGCGATTCCTGGGGCATCGGCAGGCAGTGTGAGCAGATCCGCCCGAACCGCCTCTGCCAGCAGTGCGAGCACCGCCTCGGCCGGCAGCGTCATCGCCGCCACGAGTTCGGCGACGCTGCAGTCCTCCCCTGCGACGCTCGCAGTCTGCACGAGCCGACGGCAGTCCGCGGAGACCCGCCCCATCGGCTCCCGGACCAGGTCAATCAGTTCCCGGCGGCCGGCCAGCGCGGCACGCGCCGCGTTCTCGTCGTAGGAGCGCAACGACACGCCAGCGGCCAGCAGCCGGACGACCGCGGCCACGAACAAGCTGTTTCCGGCGGTCTGGCGCAGGACAAGATCGGCGTACCGCTCGTCCAGTCCGCCGCCGCTAACCGAGTCGAGATAGGCGACGATGGCAGCGCGGTCCAAGCCGGCCAGCTGCCGCTGCAGGACTCCTGGCCGGTCCAGCACCTCCCCGACGGGCGCCGACTCGACCAGGAGTCTGGCGGTGACCAGGACGAGTGCTCGAGAGCGGGGCAGTTCAGCAGCCAGATACCCGAGTGCCGCGGCGGTGGCGGAGTCGGCCCAGTGCAGGTCCTCGACGATCACCAGCAGGGCGTCCGTCTCCGCCGCTCGGACCACGGCGTCCGCCAGCCACTCGAACTGGGCGAAACGAGCGGCCGCCGAGTCCTCCGCCGAGCTACCGAAGCTGTCGTCACGCGCCGAAGGCAGTCCGCTGTGGCTGCCGGGCAACTGGCTGACGATGCGGCGCAGCGGCCACAGCGGGGGGGCGCCGGCGTCAGCTGGGCAGCGGCTCCAGACCACCGGCAGTGCTGCGCTGGTCGCCACGGTGGACAGCTCCTGCGCCAGTCGCGTCTTGCCCACTCCCGACTCGCCCCTGAGCAGAGCCAACCGACCTCGACCGGCCTGCGCGTCGGTCAGCCAGCCGCGCAGCTCGGTCAGCTCTCGCTCGCGTCCGACGAACAGTTCGGCGGGAGCGCCGGTACCGCTCATCCGAGCAGTATTGTCGCCGGAGGCAACGCTGAATACAGCTATGCCCTCCTCGGTGAAGGTTCGCCGTTCTGCGCTCAGTTCAGCTGCCCGCGCAGCGCCGAGATCCGTACCAGGTAACGAGCACGACGACGGCACCGTGCAGGTGCGGTTGACCGGTCGGTTGGACCGCCGGGACAACGGCATCAAGGCGCTGCCGTTCCTCGTTGGCAGGATTGGCGAGATCGACATCACGCTGCTCCGCCGCTAGTCAGCAACGATCGTGAGGCTGGCTCTGGCGGTCTCCGTTCGATCCAACCTCACGATCAGGCGACCGGGGGGTCAACAACCAGTCACCGCCGGTGTCAGCCGCCGGCCGTGGCGTACCGGTGGCGTGGCTCCAAGCGAGGATGTCGGTGCGGGACGTCCCGCCGACCTTCGCCAGCACGTGGCTGACATGTGTCTCCACGGTCCGCTCGGAGACGAACAACCGTTCGGCGATCTTCCGGTTGGACAGCCCTGCTCCGATGAGTCCGACGATTTCGCGTTCCCGTGGCGTCAGTGCGCTCCGCTGGGCCAGATCGGCGTCGATGGCGGCTACCACGGCCTCGCACTGGGCGGCTCGTCCGGGCATGTCAAGCGCACGCATGGCCGCCAGCGCTATTCGCGCCGTCTGTGCGGCGGTCACCAGACGCTGGGCTCCCCCGCGAGCGTGCAGCACATCGGCGAGATACATCCGGCTCAGCGCGACAAACGGCCGTCCTCCCATCCGCTGGTCGAAGGTGATCGCATCGCGGAAGTGCCGCTCGGCCGTGGCCAGCTGCGCGCTGGTCACCGCAAGCCGGCCAAGAAATCGCGATACCGAGCCTTCGCACGCGACGGTGCCGGCGCCGCTGGTGACGGTCAGCTCCGAGAACGGGACCAGCAGCGGGTAGAGCACCTGCGCGCAGTCGCCGGCGTCCACGTCAGCGATCACATCGGCGACCAGGGCCATCGTCACGAGCCAGCGGCCGTCTCTTGGCCACTCGCCGGCCCCGGTGCACAAGGCGCGCACCATCCGGGCCGCTTCCTCGACGTCACCTGCGCGAACCAGCACCCGCGCCACCGATGCAAACATGATCGGCATTGGGATTCCGGCTGCGGCGGCCCTGACAAAGTCGAGAGCTCCAGCGGCCAGTGCCGCTCCTCGGGTGTAGCCGACATGCTGCTCAAAAGCGTAGCTCAGACCGACTGAACTCGGATCCTCGATCTCCTCGGCGAGCGCCCGGGCCGCATCCGCGTGCTCCCTCGCGGCTGCGAAGCGGCCGACGAGAGCATCTCGTGCAGCTCGGAGCCGGAAGAGGTGCCAGCGGGCCAGCGGGAAGCGCAACTCGGCCGCGAGCCGAGTCAACGCAGCCAACTCGACGTCGACGGCGACGAGATCTCCCAGCTCGAAGGCCGCATCGATGCGCCAGATTCGGCCCCATAGGGCCCCCAACGGCTCGCCGTGACCGGCCAGCTCGATCGCCCGGGCACCCAGGTCACGCCGGTCGGCGGCGAACCCGGGCCCGACCAATGCCTGATGCCTGGCCCGCAGCACGGCCAGTAACGCCGCTGGGTCCGCCGTTTCCTGGGCCAACCGGAGGGCGTCGGCCGACAACTGCACGGCGCGGTCGAGGTCGCCGTGGTCGGCCGCGGCGTAGGCCAGCCGAGCTAATAGCTGCGCGCGGAGGGAGAGCTGCTCATCAGGTACCAACTCCAACGCGCGGCTGCACAACCCGACAAGTGACGTCACGAAGTCCGGCGGCGTGACACCGTCGACGAGCAGGGCGGCGCGGCCGAGCAGATCCCAGCGCAGCTCGGCCTCGGCCAAGTCTGCCGCGAGCGCGCAGTGCCCCAACGAACTCCCGAACGCACCGGATCGGTATTCGGCGAAGGCGAGCTCCAGCAGGACCTCCGCTCGTTCCGTGGGTGACAGAGCTCCGGCCATCGCCAGACTGTTCAGCACGGACCCGAACTGGGCAGCGGCCTCGGTGTAGGCCAGGTCAGCGAGCGCGGCATCGCCCGCTTCCCGTGCGTACGCCGCGGCCCGGACGTGCTCGGCAGCCGTTGTGGCGCCGCGAGCGAGATGGCTGGCAACGGTGGCGATCCGCGCGCGCTCAGGGTCTGTCGCTTCGACAGCTGCCGCCAGTGCACGGTGCGCCCGTGACCGGGCAGCGCGGTCGAAGTTGTCATAGACCCCCTCCCGGACCAGGGCATGCAAAAACCGCCCCCTCTGCGGCGCATCGATCGGAATCAGCAGCAGCCCGGACCGGACCGCCTCGTCCAGCAATCCCAGCATCACGTCTGCGGGCACGCCGTAGGCGGCGGTCAGTTCGACGAGGCTGAACTCCTCTCCCGCGACGCTGGCCGTCTCCACGAGCCCGCGGCAGGCAGCCGACAGCCTGCCCATTGGTTCCCGGACGAGATCGGTCAGCTCTGGACGACCGGCGAGCGCGTTCCTCGACGCGGTCGGGTCGTAGTGTCGAAGGGACACCTGCTCGGTGAGCAGGCGGACCACCGCCCCGACGAACAGGCTGTTGCCCGCGCTCTGCCGGTGCACGAGGTCGGCGTACCGCTCGTCCACCGGTCCCCCGGCGACGGAGCGGAGATAGTCGAGGATCTCCGGCCGGTTCAGCCCCGACAGCTGGCGCTGCTCGACCGCGGGACGGTCCAGCAGTGTGGTGACGGCAGGGGAGTCGGCCAGCGGACGGGCGGTGACCACGACGAGCGCCCGGGAGCGCCGCAGCTCCGTGGACAGATGCCCGAGGGACGCAGCTGTTCCCGAGTCGGCCCAGTGCAGGTCCTCGACGATCACGAGGAGCCCGGCCGGACGCGCGGCCCGAACGACGATGTCGGCCACCCGGACCGACTGCGCGAACCGTGCGGCCGCGGAGCCCTCCGCAGCGCTGCCGAAGCCGTCACCGTCGGACGTCATCCAGCCCGGACCACCCGGCAGCTGCTCGACGAGTCGCCGCAGGGGCCACAGCGGCGGCGTCCCGGCGTCTCCGGAGCAGCGGCACCAGGCGACCGGAACGCCCGCGGCGTGCGCAGTGGCCGCCAGCTCCTCGGCCAGCCGGGTCTTGCCCACGCCTGGCTCACCCCTGATCAGGGCCATCCGACCGCTACCGGCCTGCGCGTCGGTCAGCCAGTCCCGCAGCTCAGCAAGTTCCCGCTGCCGGCCGACGAACCGGCCGGCGCGGGCAGCGGCAGCGCTCATCCGAGCAGTATCACGTCGAGCGCGCCACCGACACACCCTCTCCGGCTCGTGGTCGCGCCGAGTCGCTGCCGGGACGCGGGCCTACCCGATGCGGGGACTCCGGGGTGGAGCCGGCCAGCCGGTCTCCCGCACGATCGAGCAAAGTGGCGTCTCGCGGGGGAATACCGCTGGTCCCCGCCGGGTCGGCGAGGAGACCGTGGTCATGCCGAGGTCGGCCGCGATCCGGTTCGTCCGCTGCTCGTGCCACGGGTCCTTGATGATGAGCCAGGGACGAGTCACGCTCGGCGTATACGTCGGCGACAGCCTGCTGGTCGGCGGTCAGAGCCGCCCGCGGCAGCTCGATCATCGTGCCGATCAGGACCGACAGCTCCACGTCCTGCTCCCCGGCGACATCGGCTAGCACCTGCTCGGTCTGCTCGCGGACGATCTCCAGCTCCTGCACGGCGCCGACGAGCGGAATCATGATCTCCGGCATCGGGTGCTTTCCGGCCT
>JACDAB010000091.1 GCA_013695665.1 Geodermatophilaceae bacterium
GATGGCTAGCGCCCTTCCGCCCCGTTGTTCCCAAGCGACTTGAAGGCAGCGCAATCTTGGACGACGAGGCGCGCTCGCGCCACCCCAGTTACACGCACAGCTCGCTCCATGCAGTAGACCAGATGCGCCTCCTCACGCGCGAGGTGAAGCGGCGGCTTCCACAAATCACCGCGCCCCTGCTTGTGATGCACGCGCGGCGCGACTCGGTCATCCCCCCCGACAACGCACCCTGGATCTACGCCAATGCCTCTAGCGAGCACAAGGAGCTTCTCTGGCTGGAAAACAGCGACCACATTATCACCGAGGATCACGACCACCCGCTGGTCACCCGCGCGGCCGTGGCGTGGATCCGGCAGGCAGCATGAAAGTGGGAAGCAGGATAGGAACAAACAGGAGCAAAAGTTCCGGGACGCCAAACACCCCGGGTGTCGCGGGCCCGGGGTGTTTGCAGAAGGAGGAGAAAGGAAACGTGCTGTTGCCTGACCATATAATACCCGACCTGCTCCCCCTGGACTCGACGCCAACCCTACGACTTTCCTACGGGCACCGACCCTACACAGATCGGGACAATCTCTGATGCACACGAAAAAGAACCACCGGGACCGTGCGTGGCTACTGCTTGTGCTCTGCCTCTTGCAGCTCTGGTTGCCAGCGGCCACGACCGGGGCACAAACGCCGGAACCGCCAACCGCCCCCCAGGTGGACCCCGCGATCTCCCAACTGATCGCGGCGATGACGCCAGAGCAACGGGTAGCGCAGCTTTTCCTGGTCACCTTTCCCGGCACCGACCTGGCGGACAGCAGCATGGCCGAGACACTGGTGCGCGACCTGCGCGTCGGCGGGGTCGTGCTACGCGCCTCCAATGGAAACTACACCAATGAGGACGCGACGACCCCCTCAGCGCTGACAGCGCTGACCAACGGCCTGCAAACGCTGGCACAGGAGGCAAGTATAGCCGAGGGAGGTGGTCCGTACATTCCCCCCTTCGTCGCGCTGGACCTCGCCTCGCCGACCGCGCAGTACGCCGATGGTATCCCGCACAGCGGCTTCACCCGCATCCCCTCGGAGATGGCGATTGGCGCCACCTGGGAGCCAGCGAACGCCGAGGCCGTTGGGCGCATCGTGGGCCAGGAGCTAGGGGCCGTGGGCGTCAATATGTTGCTCGGCCCGGCGCTGGACGTGGTGGATTCGCCGCGCCCCGAGCAGCAGGCGACCCGAGGTATCCGCACCTTCGGCGGTGATCCCTTCTGGGTCGGGGAGATGGGCCAGGCATTTGTGCGCGGCGTGCGCGCGGTGGGCAGGGGCGGGTCGCGACGGTGGCCCGCCATTTTCCCGGCCTGGGCAGCAGCGATCGCCGCCCCGACGAAGAGATCGCCACGGTACAAAAGGAGTGGGGCACACTACAGCAGGAGGACCTGCCGCCCTTCTTCGCAGTGACAGCGCTTGGTACTGACTCGGTAACGGACACGGTGGTCGTTGATGGCTTGATGACGACCAACCTGCGCTACCGTGGCTTGCAAGGGCCACTCCGTCAGATCACCCGCCCCATCTCGCTCGACGCGCAGAACCTGCCCGCGCTGATCAACCAGCCACAGTTGCAGCCGTGGCGCCAGGCAGGGGGTATCCTCGTCAGCGACGAGTTGGGCGCGCTCGCGCTGCGTCGCTTCTATGAGCAGCAGCAAACGGAAGGCCAAGCCTTTCCCGCGCGCACCATCGCGCTCGATGCCTTCAATGCTGGCAACGACCTTCTCTTCCTGAGCGACTTTGCCAGCGACGACGATTGGCAGGCGCGCCTTACGAACATCACTGAGACGCTCGGGTTTTTCACAGAAAAGTATGCCACCGATCCAGCTTTTGCGGGGCGGGTCCATGAATCCTTGCAACGACTGCTGGCTGTAAAGCTACGCCTGCATGGCGGCGCCTTCGACCCCGCAACCATCCAGCGGCCAGACCCCGCCACGCTCGACCCCTCGCCACTACAGTCACAGGAAAGCCTCAGCGCCATGGCGCGGATCGCGGAAGAGGCGGCCACCCTGCTTTCCCCCAGCCCGGACGAACTGACCGACCGCCTGCCCGGCCCGCCCCTCGCCGAGGAAGAGATTGTCATCATTACCGACGCGCGCCTCATCCAAGATTGCCCCACCTGCCCCGAACGGCCGCTCATCGCACCGGATCAGTTACAAACAAGGCT
>JACDAB010000017.1 GCA_013695665.1 Geodermatophilaceae bacterium
GTGAACCATGGCATCAGCACCGGCGCGCTTTTCCTCCTGGTCGGCATGATCTACGAGCGCCGCCACACCCGCGACATCGACGCCTTTGGCGGGCTGTGGAAGGTGATGCCGGTCTATGCAGTCTTCTTCCTCGTCACCATGCTGGCCAGCGTCGGCTTGCCAGGGCTTAATGGCTTCGTGGGTGAGTTCCTGGCCTTGCTCGGTGCCTACATTGCCAATCCGTGGTGGGCGCTCTTCGCTACCTTCGGCGTTGTCCTGGCCGCCATCTACCTTTTCCAGCTTTTCGGGCGGATGATGTTTGGCCCGGTCGACAACCCGGAAAACCGGGTGCTGCACGACCTGACAGGGCGGGAGATAGCCATTCTTGCGCCCCTGGTCATCCTGATGTTCGTCATGGGCGTCGCGCCTAATCTCTTCCTCGACCCAATGCAGCCGACATTGCAGGCCCTGGTCGAGACACTGGATAGCGCCGCTGCGACGACCCTTCAACAGTAACCAGTTGAACGTTTTACCGCTTCAACGTTCTACGCCGCAAGGATTGAATTTCGATGGATCTGATGACACCTGCAGAACTGGGCGATCAGGCGCGCCTGATGGCGATGCCGATCTTTCTGGCCTTCGTCGGGTTGGTCGTTCTGCTCTCCGACCTTGTCTTTAACCGCGAGGACGAGCGCCGCTGGCCCGCCTACCTGACAATCGCTGGGCTTGTCGGCTCCCTCTTCCTGTGGGTCCAGACCTGGCTCGTTTACCACCCTGTCGCGACAGACAACGCCTTCTTCGCCGCTGCGCGGCGCTTGCTTGGCATCCAGCCTCTCGCCCAGCCGGAGCCGCTCTTCAATGGTATGTTCGACCCTGTTGGCTTCGCCAACCTGACCCTACTGGCGAGCCTGATCGTCGTGCTGGTGGCGCTCGGTGTCACGCTCATCGCGCCGGCCTACCTGGAGCGGCGCGGCCTGCAACGGGGCGAGTTCTACGCGCTGCTGCTCTTCTCGACGGTCGGCCTCATCCTCATGGCGGGTAGCACCCACCTCATCATGATTTTCCTAGGCCTCGAACTGCTCTCGATCCCGCTCTACATCCTGGCAGGCTTCGCGCGCCCGAACCTGCGCTCGCAGGAAGCGGCCTTGAAGTATTTCTTACTCGGCGCCTTTTCCAGCAGCTTCCTGCTCTATGGTATCGCTCTGATCTACGGCGCCACCGGTTCGATGAATCTGTTCGAGATTCGAACCCTCCTCCTGGGTGATGTCCAATCCGGCGCGCCGTTAATCTTGCAGGTTGGCGGCGGCATCAACCTCATGTTGCTTGCCGGGTTGACGATGCTCTTGGTCGGAATCGGCTTCAAGATATCGCTCGTTCCCTTCCACCAGTGGACACCCGATGTCTACGAGGGCGCCCCCACGCCAGTGACGGCCCTCATGGTCTCAGGGACCAAAGTTGCCGGCTTTGTGGCGCTGGTCAATATCTTGATCGCCTTCGTCGCGCTGTCGGAGTGGTGGGCTACCCTGCTCGCCATCCTCGCCCTTCTCACGATGATCGTCGGCAACATCGGCGCCATCTTGCAGCGCAACATCAAACGCATGTTGGCCTACTCCAGTATCGCGCACGCGGGCTACATGCTCGTCGGCGTCGCCGGTCTGGCCCTTCCGAATGGTGGCCTTGTCTTGCCTGCGCTGATTCTCTACCTCGCCGTCTACGCGCTGATGAACCTCGGCGCCTTTGCCGTGCTGATCGCATTGGAGGAGGCAACGGAGCGCGAGGTGGTGGAGGTCGAAGATTTCGCCGGGCTGGGCCGCGAGCACCCGGTACTCGGCCTGCTGCTCGGCTTCTTTCTTCTCAGCCTGGCAGGCTTCCCGCCAACCGCCGGCTTCTTCGCCAAGTTCTTCCTCTTTACCGGCGGTATCCTGGCCGCGTTGCCCAACCAGCAGGGTGCGCCAACGGCGTCCTGGCTCTTCTGGCTCGTCGTCGCGGCGGTCGTCCTGAGTGTCGTCTCGATCTTCTACTATGCGCGCTTCATCGTTGCCATGTTCATGACGCCGCGCGGCG
>JACDAB010000103.1 GCA_013695665.1 Geodermatophilaceae bacterium
AACGACCAGGGCTCGTCACCCGCCGCACGCAGCACGGGCGTGAACGGTCGAACCGCCCACCACCATCCCTGATCGCCGAACGGGCCGGCGATCTCCTCCAGATGTGCGGCCATCTCGGCGTTCGACCTCGGCTCGGTCGCGAAGGCAACCGCGTGCGCGACCAGGTCGTCCAACCGCTCCTTCGGGACGCTCCCGGCCGGGAATCGCGGCGGTGACGTCCGCGCGGCGCGGATGTAGTCGGCGTGTGCCGCCCAGCAGGTGGGGTAGTCCTCGGCGGCAACGGCATGCAGCGTCACCCGCATCAGGGTGGCCTTGACGATCGCGCTGGTCCGAAATGCCGCGTCGAGATCAGCCGGCTGAAAGTCCGCGAGCCGGGTCCACAGCGCGATGTACGGCGAGGCCGGCTCCTGCGCCTGGAGCGCGCAGAGCCTGCGGATCGCGGTCACCGGATCGAGAGAGACGCGCTCGAGGAGCAGCTGTCGGGCGAGGGTTGCCCGGTTGAGTTCGGCATCGGAGACGACGCGCGGTGCGGAGCTCATGGCCCCGAATCGATCAGATCGGCAAGGGCGACCACGGCGTCGACGAAGGTGGGGCCGTCGAGTAGCACGCCGTCGTTGTGGTCGGCGCCCTCGACGGGTACGACCTGCGTCGATCCTGCGGCAGCCGCGGCCACCGCCCGGCTCTGCTCCGGCGGCACGATGGCATCCCGCGTGCCGTAGACGACGGTTGTGGGGACATCGAGGGCGGCGACGTGGGTGCGCACAGGGTATCGATCCCGCAGCAGCGCACGGACCGGGAGGAAGGGGTAGTGCACCTGGCCGACCGAGGGCAGGTCGATGAACGGGGACCGCAGCACGAGCCCACCCGGCGGGTGTTCGGTCGCGAGTTCGGTGACAACACCTGTGCCGAGGCTCTCCCCGAGATAGATCAGCCGGTCGGGTGGCACGTCGGCGTCCTCGACCAGGAAGCGGTACGCCGCCCGCGCGTCCAGCGCGAATCCCCGCTCGCTCGGGCTGCCGGGATTGCCGCCGTAGCCCCGGTAGTCGAAGAGCAGGACGCCGAGCCCCCGCGCGCTCAGGGCCGCGGCGAGGGGCGCTCGGCCGGCGCGATCGCCGGCGTTGCCGTTCGCCACGAGCACCGTCGTACCGTCCGGATGGGCTCGGATGAACCAGGCGCCCAGCCGCAGCCCGTCGGTCGTCTCGAGCACGACGTCTTCGGCGCCGGGAAGTACGTCGGCCGCTGAAGGCACCGTGTCCGTAGAAGGCAGGTAGATCAACCGGCGTTGGAATGCGTACAGCAAGGCAAGCACGAGCCCCAGTGTCGCCACCACGACGACGAATGCACGCAGCACAGGGGAAGTATGGCGAACTGCCCCGTGGCGGTATCCTCGCTCGCACGGCCACGCTGTGGCCCTTCGCGGGTGTGGTCCAATGGCAGGACTTCAGCTTCCCAAGCTGACAGTGCGGGTTCGATTCCCGTCACCCGCTCCAGCAAAAGCGCAGGTCGCAGAGGCAGCCGGTCAACTGCACCGGCTGACGCGCCGCTGCACCTACCGAGGCGAACCGGTGGCACGTCGCCACGTTGGCAGGCCCGGAGCGGGCGAAAGACCGGCGCCGCGACCCGCGAGATGGGCCGCGCCCAGAGCGGACAGATCACGTCGCGAGTCGCCAGACCGGCCGGCCAGGTCGCCACGAGGTCGTCGTTCGCGCTGGCCCCACCGTCGGCGACAGGCGAGCGACAGGCCCCGCGGCGTGCTCGGTCGCCGTCACCACGTCGTCCACCTGGTGCGCGATCGACTCGAGGACCGCGCACCTCGAGCCGGGTCGGGACGATCGAGATGAACTCCGGGTCCAGGAGCGCGAAGGCCCCGGCGAAGGACAACGTCGTACCGGCCAGCGTGTCGAGGTCCAGTGGGGCGACGACGTGGTTCTTGGCGAGGTCATTGAGCCCCTGCCGTGGGCCGGCTCCTCCGCGGTTGTACGGGTCAACTGTTGAGCCGGCGGCGTCAGGCGAGGCAGGGGGAGGGGCTGGCGCAGGCGGCCGACCCGCTGACCGCAGACGAGCGGGTTCGGGTTGAATGGGCCAGGGCCGAGGACTTCACCTGCCTGCGGCCCCCCAGGAGGATCACCCTGTAAACCGGCGCCACGGACTCCGGATGCCTTGGTACGGGGTCGGTCTGGCTCCAGATCGCCTACCTGCAGTACCGCAGCCGGTGGCCTTGCGCGTCACCCCGGCGGTCGTGGGCATTAGGGTCCTGGCACAGCCCGGTCTCGCACGGCAGTAAGAGCTGGATCGATGGAGGCGCCCGCCATGTTCACTCGGCTCGCGGTGGTCAACCGGGGCGAACCCGCGGTCAGGCTGACCCGAGCGGTGCGGGAGCTGAACGAGGAGCATGGCTACGGCATCACGGTCATCGCCCTGCACACCGAAGCCGAGCGGCACGCACTGTTCGTCCGTTCAGCCGACGAGTCGGTCTGCCTGCGCGCCGTCACCGCCCCGAGCGGCCCATACCTCGATCACCGGGAGCTCGAGCGGGCGCTAAAGGCCAGCCGGGCCGACGCGGTGTGGGTGGGGTGGGGCTTTGTGGCAGAGGATCCCGCCTTCGCCGAGCTGTGCGAACGCCTTGGCCTGGTGTTCATCGGCCCATCGGCGCAGGCCATGCGGCAGCTGGGCGACAAGATCGAGGCCAAGCTCCTGGCCGAGAAGACCGGGGTGCCGGTAGCCCCGTGGAGCGGCGGCCCGGTATCGACCGTGGAAGACGCCGCTCGACATGCGGACGCCATCGGCTACCCGCTCATGATCAAGGCCAGGAGCGGGGGTGGCGGCCGGGGAATCCGCGTCGTGCGGTCGGCCGACGAGCTACCGGCCGCCTTCGACCGCACGCAGGTCGAGGCCAAGAACACCTTCGGCGATCCGGTCGTCTTCATGGAGCGCCTCGTCGGCGGTGGCCGGCACATCGAGGTGCAGGTCATCGCCGACGCGCACGGCACGGTCTGGGCGCCGGGTGTGCGTGACTGCTCCATTCAGCGGCGCAACCAGAAGCTGGTCGAGGAATCCGGCTCGCCGGTACTCAGCGACGAGCAGCAGGCGGAGATCCGCAGATCGTCCATCGCCCTGGTGTCGGCCGCCGGTTACTGCGGTGCGGGCACTGTCGAATTCCTGTACCAGCCGCAGGACAAGACGTTCGCCTTCATGGAGGTCAACACCCGGCTTCAGGTCGAGCACCCGGTCACCGAGGCCACCACGGGGCTCGACCTGGTCAAGTTGCAGGTCCTCGTGGCGGCAGGCGCCGAGCTGCCCGGTGAGATGCCCCCGGAGACCGGCCACGCGATCGAGGTCAGGCTCAACGCCGAGGACGCCGACGCGGGTTTCGCACCCGCCCCCGGGACCGTCACTGTGTTGACCCTGCCGACCGGGCCCGGCATCCGGGTCGACACCGGCATCGCTGCCGGCGAGGTGATTCCGCCCGACTACGACTCCATGGTGGCGAAGGTGATCGCCTGGGGCCGTGATCGTTCCGAGGCCCTGGCAAGGCTGCGTTGTGCGCTGCGCGAGATGACGGTGCTCATCCAGGGTGGTACGACGACCAAGTCGTTCCTGTTGGACCTGCTCGCGCGCCCCGAGGTGGTCGCCGGTGACGCCGACACGCAGTGGCTCGACCGCGTCGGCGCCGAACTGGCCAAGACGCCCGCCGCACACGCCGACATCGCCCTGCTCAGCGTCGCTATCGACGTGTACGACGCCGAGAAGGCGCTGGATCGGGCATCGTTCCTGGCATCCGCACGGGGCGGCCGCCCGCGGGCCGGCCACGTCGTCGGCCGCAGCGTTGAGCTCGGCTACGAGGGGCGGACCTACGCCGTTGACGTCGCGCAGGTCGGCCGCCGGCGCTACCGGCTCGAGGTGGGCGACCGCGTCGCCACCGTCGGCCTCGAGCGGCACAACGAGCACGAGAGCTTGCTGGTCGTGGCCGGGCGCCGCTACCACGTGAGCGGTGTCGCCGGCACCGGCAGCCATGTCGTCGACGTGGACGGCTCGAGCCACCGAGTCGTCCGCGACGAGGCGGGTCTCGTACGCTCCCCGGCGCCCGCCGTGGTGGTCGCGATGCGGGTGAAGGCCGGTGACGAGGTGGCGGTCGGCACGACGGTGGCAGTGCTGGAGAGCATGAAGATGGAGACCGCGGTGCGGGCCCAGCACGCCGGCATCGTGCGCGAGGTCCTCGCCGTGGTCAACTCCCAGGTCGACGCCGGAGCCCCGCTGATGCGCCTGGACCCGATCGGTGACGGCGAGGCGGAAGAATCCGCTGCGCCGTCGGTTGACTTCGCCGCCGCGGCCGACGCCGACGCCCGCGACCCACGGACCCGGGCGCTCGCCCTGCTCGCCGACCTGCATGCCCTGATCAGCGGGTACGACGTCGGCGCAAAGCGCGGTCAGGCACTGGCTGCGGACTATGTGAGGACACGCGAGGCCATCGACCCCGACGACGTGGAATTGCTGCACGGCGAACTGGCGTTGCTGACCGCGTTCGCCGACCTGTGCGACCTGTCGCGGAACCGCCCCGCCGACGACGAGGAGTCAGCCGACATGCAGGTGCACAGCCCGCGCGAGCACTTCCACACCTACCTGCATTCCCTGGACGTCCAGCAGGAACAACTGCCGGAGTCCTTCCGGATGCGGCTGTCCCGCGCCCTTCGACACTACGGCGTGACCGGTCTCGAACCGGGCGCGGAACTCCAGGAGGCCGTCTACCGAGTGTTCCTCGCCCAGCACGGCGCAGCCGATCACGCCCCGGTCGTCGCGCTCCTGTTGGAGCGCTGGTTGAGCCGGGGCGAGTCGGTTGCCGGTGGCGCGCGCGAGGAGATCGGCGAGGTGATCGAGCGGCTGATCGGCGCCACCCAGCTGCGGTACCCCGTCATCGGTGACCTGGCCCGCAGTATCCGCTTCCAGCTGTTCGAACAGCCGCCGATCCAGCAGGCCCGCGAGCAGGCCTACGCACAGATCCGCGGGCACCTGGGCTACCTCGACGAGCGGCCGGACGCCGAGGACCGCTCGGAGCGGATCGAGGCGATGGTCGCCCTGACGGAGCCCGTCGTACGGTTACTGGGAACGCGCGTCTGGGCCGACAGCTCCGGGGCTGAGCCCCTGCTCGAGGTGCTCACGCGGCGCTACTACAAGGTGCGCATCCTTGAGAACGTGCACTCTTTCGTGCACGGCGACCGCCAGTTCGTCACCGGCAGCTTCGACCTGCGCGGTCAGCGGCTGCATCTGCTGTCCACCGTGACCGACTTCGACCGGCTCCCGGCGGCCCTGGACGCCGTGTCGACGCTGGCCCGGGAGGTCGACGACCCGGCGAACCTCGTGGTGGATCTCTATGTGTCGTGGCACGACGCGCCGGCCGCTACCGACGAGGCGGCCGCTACCCTGCGTGAACTGCTCGACGGGGTGCCGCTGGTGGACAGCGGTCGCCGGGTGACCGTCACGCTGTTCGACCGTGGGGGTGAGCATGTGCGGCAGGTGACCTTCCGGCCGTCGGAGGCGGGTCTGCGGGAGGACCGCGTCATTCGCGACATGCACCCGTTGACCGGTCAGCGGCTCGATCTGTGGCGGTTGAAGAACTTCGAAGGCACCCGACTGCCCTCGCCCGAGAACACCTACCTGTTCCACTGCGTGGCCAAGGAGAACCCGGCGGACGAGCGGCTCGTGGCCCTGGCCGAAGTTCGTGACGTGAAACCGCTGCGCGACGCCACCGGGCAGGTGACCGCGTTCCCGGCGGTCGAGCGCGCGCTCGCAGCCTGCCTGGACGGGATCCGCCGTCATCGGGCGCAGCAGACAGGGCAGCGGCTCGACGCCAACCGCATCTTCCTCTACATCTGGCCGACCATCGAAGTCCCCGTCACGGAACTGGCCGGCTTCGCTCAGGCGACGGCGCCGCTGACGGTGGGGGCCGGCCTGGAGGAGATCATGCTGCTGGGGCGGCTTCGGGACGAACCCGATCAGGAACCTCGTGACGTCGCACTGTTGTTCTCCTACCGACCCGGGGCTGGGGTCAGGGTGTCGGTCACCGAGCCGCCGACCGAGCCGGTGCCCACCTTGGATGCCTACACCGAGAAGGTACGGCGCTCGCGGGCCCGGGGCGCGGTCTATCCGTATGAGCTCATCCCGCAGCTCACCGGCGCCGCTGGCAGCTTCGTCGAGCACGACGTCGGCCCTGACGGCAGGCTCGTCCCGGTTGACCGGCCCGCGGGGCGCAACACGGCGGGGATCGTCGTCGGTGTGGTCACGACCCCCACCACCCGCTACCCCGAGGGCATGACCCGGGTGGCGTTGTTCGGCGACCCGACGAAGGCGCTGGGATCAGTGGCCGAGCCGGAATGCTCACGGGTGATCGCCGCCCTCGACCTGGCCGAGCAGATGCAGGTTCCGGTCGAGTGGTTCGCGCTGTCCTCGGGTGCGGAGATCTCGATGGCCAGGGGCACCGAGAACATGGACTGGGTGGCCCGGGCACTACGCCGGCTGATCACCTTCACCCAGGCCGGCGGCGAGGTCAATGTCGTCGTCGCCGGCATCAACGTGGGCGCCCAGCCGTACTGGAACGCCGAGGCGACCATGCTCATGCACACCAGGGGCATCCTGGTGATGACCCCGGACAGCGCGATGGTACTGACCGGCAAGCAGTCCCTGGACTACTCCGGCGGGGTCTCGGCGGAGGACAACTACGGCATCGGGGGCTACGACCGGGTGATGGGCCCGAACGGGCAGGCCCAGTACTGGGCGCCGAACCTGGCCGAGGCGTGCGGAACTTTGTTCGCGCACTACGAATTCAGCTACGTCGCCCCAGGGGAGTCCTCGCCCCGGCGCGGCGCCACCGAGGATCCGCACGATCGCGACGTCCGCGACTACCCCCACCAGCACCCGATCAGCGAGTTCACGTCCGTCGGCGACATCTTCTCCGCCTCGACCAACCGGGAGCGCAAGAAGCCCTTCGACATCCGCACGGTGATGCGCGCGGTCGTCGACCAGGACCATGACGTGCTCGAACGCTGGGCGGGCATGGCAGCTGCCGATACGACGGTGGTCCTCGACGCCTACCTGGGCGGCTATCCGGTCACCGTGCTCGGTGTGGAATCGCGGCCGATTCCGCGACGAGGCGCCTATCCGGCCGACGGTCCGGATCAGTGGACCGCAGGAACGCTCTTCCCGCTGTCGTCGAAGAAGACCGCGCGGGCGATCAATGCCGCCAGCGGGAACCGCCCGCTGGTGGTACTGGCGAATTTGTCGGGGTTCGACGGCTCACCGGAGTCGTTGCGCAAGATGCAACTCGAGTACGGCGCCGAGATCGGCCGCGCGATGGTCAACTTCGAGGGCCCGATCGTGTTCTGCGTCATCTCCCGCTACCACGGTGGCGCCTTCGTCGTGTTCTCCGGCGTACTGAACGACAACATGGAGGTCGTGGCAGTCGAGGGTTCCTACGCCTCGGTGATCGGCGGGGCCCCGGCCGCGGCGGTCGTCTTCGCCCGGGACGTCACCTCCCGCACCGCAGCGGATCCCCGCGTCACCACGATGCAGGCCGCGATGGCCGAGGCCGACGAGGTGCAGCAGGCACAGCTGCGAGTGGAACTGGCCGACCTGCGCACCCTGGTGCGCTCGGAGAAGCTCGGCGAGGTGGCCGAGGAGTTCGAGCAGATCCACAACATCGAGCGGGCCCGCACGGTCGGGTCCGTGCAGGCCATCATCCCGGCCCGCGACCTGCGCCCCTACCTCATCGGGGCTGTCGAGCGGGGCATCGGCCGTGCGGCGGTCACCTGAACGTCCCCCAATCCCGGTCTTCGATGAAACGGACGCGCCATGCAGCCCTTTGTGCTCAACCGCAATGACCGGATCGTGTTCCCCTCTAACGTCTTTCCCGAGCTGGACCTGTCGGTGATCGACAGCCTCGAGCAGCTGGACACCGTGATCCGGCGTGACTTCGAGACGAAGACCCCGACTGGAACGGACATCCTCCGTCGGGTCGAGGAGGGCAGCTACACCAACCGGTATGAGCTGATGCGTGACGTCGCGCTCAACCTGTTCTGGACCGGTCGCTTCGCCCTCACGATGTATGACAAGCGTCCGACGCGGTGGCGCGATGTACCGCGTCACCGCAGCGACGTATTCCTGCCCATTGTCACGCCGTGGGAAGACGGTGACCGCAAGGTCACCGCGGTCCGCGGCGCGTACGACGCCCTGCCCGCGACCGGGGACGCCGCCGCGGAGGACCGGATCTTCACGATCCTGTTCGACGTGTTCGGGCATCGTAAGCACCACGCCACCGAACTGTCGGCGATCAAGCCCACGGTGGCCCAGATCCTGTCCGACCCGAGCAACCTCACCTTCCGGCTGGCCGGGTACGACGCGGACTTCCCGACGTTCGGCTACGACGAGATCATCGACTGCGCCGAGGATTCTCCCGAACTGGAGGCACTGCACCGCTGGGCAATGGTGCTGCACAACCAATACCCGTGGGACCGCTCCCAGGCCGAGCTCGTGCAGGTCGGCCAGCTCGAGGACGACGACTACGTGGTCGCCTTCCACCCACGCGACCAGGAGGTCCGGCTCTTCCTCCGTCGGCTCGACGCCGACGCGGGGCGCTCGCCCAGCGCCCCGGCGCCGGAAGCCACCCAGCCGGTGCGGCCCTACCCAGCGGTGAACGTGCGCACGCACTTCCCGGTGCAGCCGCGGATCGAGGCGCTGGCCGTGGTGCACGGCGACCGGGTTTGCAGCAACGAGGACCTGATCCGCAACGCCGCCTACAACTGGTCGCCGATGTCGGCCGGCGAGATCCTCGACAAGACCGGGATCGCGCAGCGGCTCTACACCTCGAGCAGCCTCGAGGAGATCGCGTTGGAGGCGGCTCAGCGCGCCCTGACCAAGGCCGGGCGCGGACCCGAAGACATCGGGGCGGTGCTGGTCTGCACCTGCACGAGCACCCGGATGATCCCCTCGGTGGCGACCTGGATCTCCGGTCAGCTGGGGATCGCGCAGACCCACGGCTCCTACGACATCGTGGCCGCCTGCGCCGGGCTCCCGTATGGCCTGTCGGACGCGACCAGGCTGCTTCAGGAGGTGCAGCGCCCGGTGCTCGTGGTGTGCGTGGAAAAGTTCTCGGACAAGATCGGCAACGTGCGCCCATCCCGCATGATTTTCGGTGACGGCGCCGCCGCCATCGTGGTCGGCGTGGCACCGCAGGGTGAGCCGCCCGACATCGAGTACCTGCAGACCTATGCCAGCGGTCCCGCCTCGGAG
Source organism: Geodermatophilaceae bacterium (assembly GCA_013695665.1). Taxonomy (GTDB): domain Bacteria; phylum Actinomycetota; class Actinomycetes; order Mycobacteriales; family Geodermatophilaceae; genus JACCTY01. The sequence continues at coordinate 9,280 of JACDAB010000103.1, forward strand.
GTGAACTCGATCATCTGGCCCAACCCCGACTTCGACAACAACATCACCGTGTACGGCCCGGAGGTCAAGTCGCTGGCCGGGCGCTACCTGAAGCAGATGATCGACGAGTTGACGCGGTTGCCAGACCCGGACGGCAAGGCCGAATCGCTACTGGACAGCATCGAGCTCGTCGTACCGCACCAGGCGAACAAGACGATGGTGAGCCAGCTCGCCACGGGGGCAGGCCTGTCGCTCGACCGCCTGTACTTCAATATCGACCAGGTCGGCAATGTGTCGTCGGCGAGCATCCCGCTGGCCATCCATGACGCGGTGCGCGACGGCGTCATCACCGAACCCATGCGTATCTTCGCGCCGGGCTTCGGCGCGGGTGCGGTGGCCGGATACAGCGTGATGCGGATTGATCCGGCCGTGGTGGCCATCTCCGGCCCCTCACCGCGCCGGGCGCCGGCGGCCGCCTCCAGTGGCACCGATCCTCGTCCCGAGCAGTCCGCAGACGACGTGCAGCTCGCCTTCGGGTAGCCCGCCGACGAGCGGGTTCAGGAAGCCTCGGACAGCGCCTTGGCGATGATGGTGGTCTCGTCATCGAGCGATGCCGGCTGGTGGTAGCCGTCTTCGATCAGCCGATCGATCTCGGTCAGGTGTTCGCGGAAGGACTCCGCGCTGATGTGCGGGAGCACGACGCCCCGCGTCTCGGCCACGAAGATCCGGGCCACCCGACCGCCGGCCACGGAGTAGACGTGACCGTTGACCGCACAGTCCTGGTGGGCGAGGTAGGCCACGATGGGGCTTACCGACTCCGGTGAGACGCGAGGCGCGAGCGGGCCGAGAAGGTCCTCGGTCATCCGGGTCAAGGCTATCGGCGCGATCGCATTGACCTTGATGCCGTGCCCGGCGCCCTCCAGGGCCAGGACACGCGTGAGGCCCGCCAGCCCGGCCTTCGCCGCGCCGTAGTTGGCTTGACCGAAGTTGCCGAACAGCCCCGACGCGGAACTGGTGTTGATGATCCGGCCGTAACCCTGCTCGCGCATCAGCCGGAACGCCGGCTGGCTGACGTAGCAGGCACCTTTGAGGTGAACGTCTATCACGGTGTCGATCATGGTCGCGTCCATCTTGTGGAATGCCTTGTCCCGCAGGATGCCGGCGTTGTTGATGAGGATGTCGACCTGGCCGAATGCCTCCACCGCGGCCTGCACGATGGCCGCTCCCCCTTCCGGGGTGGCTACGCTGTCGTCGTTGGCGGCCGCCTCACCGCCGAGGGCACTGATCTCGGCCACGACCCGCCGGGCCGCCGAGGACGATCCCCCGCTGCCGTCGACCAGCCCGCCCAGGTCGTTGACCAGGATGGCGGCGCCGCGGCGCGCCAACTCCAGTGCATGGGCACGCCCCAGACCGCCGCCCGCGCCGGTGATGATGGCGACGCGTCCGTCGAAACGCAGTTCAGGCATGGTCAGTAGGCCCTTCAGGATCGGTAGGAGGCCAGCGGGCGGTCCCGCGGGCCTTGGGTGTCCAGTGATCGGCGCTCAGGAGACTGTGGTCGCGTCGTCAAACCTTGACGAGCGGCGGCTCCGAACGGAGTCTGGCGGCCAGAAACGGCTCCATCGCGCCGACCAACGAACCGGCCGGGCCGGCTCGTTGCAGATCGTGGCCCGCCGGCAACGTGACCAGCCGAGCGCCGGGGATGCGTTGGGCCAACACCGTGCTGTTCGCCGGAGGCACCACCCGGTCGCGGATCCCATGGACAACCAGCGTCGGCGTCCTAATGGCACCGAGGAACGGAATGCTGGACCAGCTAGAGATGGCGAGGAACTGCCACAGTGTCCCGACGGCGTCCGGCCGGGGCCAGGCACGGGCACCGGAGGGCGGCAGCAGGCTCCGCAACGCGTCCTGGGAGCCCGGGCTCGCCCCTATGCCGCAGGACGTGGACGCGAGGACCAGCCGGCGAACCCGGGTCGGGGCGTCCACCGCGAGCTGCTGCGCGACGGCACCACCGTGGGAGAAGCCGAGCACGTCTGCCGTGTCCACACCCGTCTCGTCGAGCACGCCGGTCGCAAGCCGGGCCATCTGGGGTATCGACAGGGGCAGCACCGGGGTGGGGCTCCTCCCGACGCCGGGCGCGTCGAAGCTGATGATGGTGCGTCCGCGCAGTTCCCGGGCGACCGGCTCCCAGCTCTCCAGGGGTCTGGTCAACCCGTTGAGCAACAGCAGCGCAGGCCCGTCTCCCTGCACTCGGATGCGGACCCTGTGCCCTCGGATACAGACCACCTCGGCGTCGGACGCCCGCGGTAGCGCGTGCTTCACGCCCGGGTACGTACGTAGCTGCCCGGAGCGGGCTCGACCACGGGATGGTCCTTGCTGCCGAGCTGCCGGGGGGCGGCCACCTTCGCACCGCCCTGCTTGGCGATCCACGTGGTCCAGTCGTCCCACCAGGTGCCTTCGTGCAGCTGCGCAGCGTCCTTCCACTCCTTCGGATCTGCCGGGAGGTCGTCGTTGGTCCAGTGCTTTGCCTTCGGGCCGGGTGGGTTGACGATTCCGGCAATGTGCCCGGACGTGCTCAAGACGTATCGGCTGTTGCCGCCGAACAGCTGCGTGGTCTTGTACCCCGACACCCACGGGACGATGTGGTCGTCGACCGCGGACAGCACGTAGGTATCGATGTCGATCTTTCCCGGCTCGAGCTTCTGCCCGCCCATCTCGAACTCCCCCCGGGCGAACTCGTTGTTGAGATAGCACGACCGTAAGTACTGCGAATGCATCTTGGCCGGCATCCGGGTGCTGTCCTTGTTCCACACCAGCAGGTCGAAGGCTGGTGGCTGCTTGCCGAGCAGCCAGTTGTTCACGACGTATCCGAAGATCAGGTCGTTGGCCCGCAACGCGTCGAACGTGTGCGCCATCTTGTCCGAATCGAGATAACCCTTCTTGGCCATCTGCTTCTCTAGTCCGGCGATCGTGGCCTCGTCGGTGAAGACCCCGAGAGTGCCTGAAGCGGCGAAATCGGTATGGGTGTTCAGGAACGTGGCGGACTTGATCGACCGATCGCCGATCCCCGCGTTGTGCGCCAGACCGATAGCCGTCAGCGTCCCCCCGAGACAGACCGACAAGACGTTGACCTCCGCGGCGCCGGTGATCTCCCGCACCACCCGGACCGCATCCAACGGGCCCTGGCGCAGGTAGTCCTCGAAGCCCAGGTCGCGCATGGATGCATCGGGGTTGCGGTAGCTGATCGCGAAGCAGGTGTGACCGTGCTGGACGGCCCATTCGATCAGGCTCTTACCCGGCGCCAGATCCATGATGTAGTACTTGTTGATCCACGGCGGGCAGAACAACAGCGGCACGGCGTGCACGCGCGGCACCTGCGGCTCGTACTGGATGACTTCGATCAGGTCGCTCCGATAGACGACCGCACCGGGAGTGGCGGCCATGTTGACGCCGACTTCGAACCCGGAGGAGTCGACCTGCGAAGGCCACCCGCCGTTGTGGCGGATGTCGCCCAGCATGTTCCGGACGCCCCGCAGCACGCTCTTGCCGCCGGTGTTGAACGCCTCGCGCAGCGCCGCGGGATTGCCGGGCAACGTGTTCGTAGGTGCCAAGGCGTCAAGGATGAACGACGCGGCAAACCGTGCCTTCACGTCCTGGGCGGCGTCCAGCCCAGCCGCGTCGAGCAGTTCCGTGACCAGCTGAGCGGCCAACAGGTACTGCTGCTCGAGCAGGAAGTACATCGGGTTCTCGGCGTAGGCCTGGTCCCGGAAACGCTTGTCGCCCTTGTCCGGAGACACCGGGCCGTCGGTGTCCCGGCCGACCGCGCGCCCAGCCGTCGCGCGTACCGCCGCCGCAAGGCCAATCAACAGCCGGGCATTCGCGGCCGCGGCCGCGGTCGGGTTCCTCGCCAGCGCGGCGCCCGCTGCGGCGAGTGAGCGCAGGAACGACACGGGGTCGGCACCGACCAGCGGGTCCTCGGCGACACCCAGGCGGTCCAGGACTGACCGGGTCGCTGACTCAGGGCTGTGTGCTGGCTTCATGGCGTTGCTATCCTCTGCGCTCGGGGGTTCACGCGATCTCCCTACGGCTGGCCGTGCTACGACTCTGCCGGGGTGTCCCCAACATAGCTGCGGTACACGACGAGCAATGCCTGGCGTTGAGCTTCGCTGAGCCGCGGGTCGGCCCGGATCGCGGACTCCGTCGCCTTGTCGTCCGGCGCCTCGGCGTCGTCGACCAGGCCGGCCTGCTGGAACAGCGTCTCCGCCGACACGTTGAGCGCGTCTGCGATCGCCTTGAGCACGCGGACGGACGGCTCGTGCAGTCCGCGCTCGATCTGGCTCAGGTAGGGGTTGGAGACCTCAGCCAGCGCGGACAATTGGCGCAACGAAAGTTTCGCCATCTGCCGCTGCGTGCGGATAAAGGCGCCCAGCACGTGCGGCGGGTCGTTTGCTTCAGCAGCCATCGACTCTTCCGTGCCGTGGATCGCGGTTGACGCCGGGACGCTGACACTACTCCACCGCTTGGCATGGCAAGCAGTCGGCTACGGCTACATGTCCATACCGCCATTGACGCCCCAGACCTGGCCGGTGATGTACGCCGATGCATCGGCTGCCAGGAAATGGACGACCCGGGCGATTTCCTCGGGTCGGCACAACCGGCCCACCGGAATCTGCGATCGGATCTTGTCCAGTACCTTTTCCGGGACACTCTCCAGCATCTCGGTCGCCACGAAGCCCGGTGTCACCGTGTTCACCGTGATACCGACGCCGTCGTCGGTGAGTTTGCCCGCCCGCGCAAGGATGAAGGCAGCCTCTTTCGCGAGCGTCTTGGTCAGTCCGAGGATGCCGGCCTTGGAGGCGGCGTAGTTGGCCTGGCCGATGTTTCCGGTCTCCCCGATGACCGAGGAGACGAAGATAATGCGGCCGGTCCCCCGTTCAACCATGTGCTGCAGCGCCGGCTGAGCCATGTAGAACGAGCCCGACAGGTTCACCGCGAGAACGGTGTTCCAGTCCTGTACCGACATCTTCATAGCCATCTTGTCGATGGTGATCCCGGCGTTGTTGACCAGGATGTCGAGCCGGCCATGCGCGTCGAGAACCTCCTGGACCACCCGCTGACAGTCCTCGGGGCGGGAGACGTTGCCCTGATGGACAGTGGCGCGACCTCCGCTCGACGAGTCCTCCTCGAATTCCCTGAGGAACTGCTCGGCGCGTTCCCGGTTGCCGCTGTAGCCGGCGGCTACCGATGCACCTTGGCTGGCCAGGCTCCGGCAGATCGCGGCGCCGATGCCACGGCTTCCGCCGGTCACCAGCGCGACCCGCCCCGCGAGCTTGTCACCGGCCATGCCTCGCGTTCGTTCCTCGGACTGCTCGTCCATGGCGTTCATTGGTGGTCCCTCCCAGGATTGCCGACAAGGTCGTCAACCACGACCGCGCTCGAGGCCCGTGGTCTCAGGGCCCCGATCCGCCGCACGGGGCGTCTGCCAATCCTGCCAGGTCCCGCCGAGGCCATGGCCCCCACAAGACAGGTCGCTAGACATTTCTAGCACGTCACGTAGTATGTCAATCACAGCTACCACCGATGAGCAGAGGAGACTGCACATGATTGTTCAGGACCGATACACCAGCACCGTCCGACAGGCCCAGGAGACCTGGTCCGGGCTCTTGGAGTCCGTGCTCGACAACCAGCAGAAGGCCTTCGGACACTCTGTCAGCCCGTTCGGGCTCGTCAACCCCAGCGCGGCGATCGACCAGGTCTTCGACCTCTGGACCAAGACGCTCGAGGTTCAGCGCGAGGCGGCCAAGACGCTGGTCGGCGTCACCGTAACGGTCGGCGAGACGCTCCGCACCCAGGCTCAGTCGGTCGGCGAGATGGTGCGCGAGCAGACCGAGTCTGCCAATCGCGTCGCCCGGGAGCAGGTGGACGCGGTCAAGCAGGCCGCCGAGGAGCAGGCCGTCAGGAAGTACGCGGACCTGACGAAGGCGGAACTGCAGGACGCGCTCGACCGCCGCGACCTGCCCAAGACCGGCAACGTCGACGAGCTCCGCGCCCGACTGATCGAGGACGACCAGAAGTAGCGTTCGGATTGCTTCCACGCCACGCCGTGAACCGTTGCGGCACGCCGACACCTCCCGATAGGCGTTCGAACAACCCTTCGGAGGCGGTGTCGGGTGTCGCAGCGCGTCGCGGCGACCTGCGCCGATCCCTTCGAGCTGACGTCCATCGCCCGTCACCGGCCGGCGAGCCGGAGATCACAGGCCGGCCATCTGCATCAGCGTCGCCAGTGTCGCGCCGGGACCGTTCCCTGTGTGCTGGCCGAGGCCGGGCACTGACGACCAATCGCCACCATGGTTGACGGTCGACATGATCGCGACCGGCGCAGAAGTGCGCACGCTGAAGTGCGTACCTGCCCGGATCGGTCTGTTCGATAGATGCGCGGGTGGGGCTCCGTGCATGTCCTCCACGACCGAGTGACCGAGCCCAGGGACATCCTGTGGATGGACACGAGGAGCCACATCGCCTTGTATGACGTGCCCGACTACGTCGAGCCCGCCGCCCGCCGCCCAGAGGCTGGTTGAGCACCTCGCAGCCGCTCGGGCCTGAGGGCGCTCGCGAGCGTGACCATTGAGCCGGTTGTCGCGCACGAAAACGTTCCCGCGGGAACGTTTCTGACGGTTCACAGGACGTGTGGCGCGACCACGACGAGGCGAGTCGTGGCCGCGGCGGGGGACCGACCGCGCGCCAAGGCCCACCGGCCGGGCGGCGGATCACTGCGCCGCTCCTGACCGGCAAGCGAACGGGGGGGTCAGCCGGTCGCGACGGCCATCCGCGCTCCCGAACGTCCTCCTGCCAGGCACCCACGGCCGCCCCGAACACCTGCTCCCGCCCACCCCCGACTGGGTGAGACGGATCGATTGCCGGCTCTGATCCGGCCACGAACACCACCCGCGGCCGGCAACACCATTGATCACCGACCCCAACTCGGGAAGAGCTGGCGGTCACGCATCCCGACCGGCAGGCCGATGGTCAAGGTGTGCGGTGGCAACTGGCGGGCGGAAAACGCGACAGCATTGGTCAGACGCTGACCGGGAGCCGGTCGGAGAACCACGACTCCGGCGTACCCGCTGCGCCGGCTGGCCCCACTTCCGGCGGTACGCCGATCGCAGCCGACGTCGAGGCGCTGCGGTCTGCCGGCTCCCACCCGATCCTGCGCTGCTTCCCCGAGGGCGCCATCATCGTGTTCGACCACGACTTGCGCTACCTCAGTGCAGGAGGGCTGGGCCTGGCCGACGTTGGCCTGTCCCGGGAGATGCTCGAGGGCCACACGATCTTCGAGGTGTTCCCGCCCGAGGTCGTCGATGCCATCGAGCCGTTGTACCGGCTGGCGCTGGCCGGCCAGGAGTCCACGCTGGACGTGCCCTACCAGGACCGCATCTATTCAATGCGGCTCGGCCCACTGCGCGACACCGACGGCGCGATCATCGCCGGCATGGGGTTCACCCAGGACGTGACATCGGCCCGCCGGTCCGAGCGGGCGATGCGGGAGTCCGAAGACCGTTTCCGTTCGGCCTTCGACAACGCCCCGATCGGTATGGCGCTGATCGCCCTCGACGGTCGCTTCGAACAGGTCAACCAAGCCCTCTGCGAGCTCACCGGGTACGGCGACCGGCAGCTCCGGGAGCTCGCCATCACCGACATCACCCACCCCGATGACCTCGCCGAAGATCTGGCGGGCAGGACCCAGCTGCTCGCCGGCCGGGAGAGCACCTACCGGTTGGAGAAGCGCTACCTGACGGCCACGGGTGGGGTCGTCTGGGCAGCCAAGTCGGTGTCCCTCGTCTGCGGGGACGATGGTGCACCCCGCCACTTCATCGCCCAGATCCAGGACATCAGCGAGCGCAAGAAGCACGAGCAGGTCCTGTCCGCGGAACGGCGCCGGCTGCGTGACGCCCAGGCCATCGGTCATGTCGGATCGTGGGAGATGGACGTCACGGCCGGCACCGTCGAGTGGTCGGACACCCTGTTCGACCTGTACGGCCTCGACCCGGCGACGTTCGCTGGTGACTACGGGTCCGCGCTGGACTGCATCCACCCTGAGGATCGCGCCAAGGTCGACGCTGCGTCCATCAGGTGCCGGGACGGCGGTGAGCCGCTGTATGTGCGCTACCGCGTGACCCGAGCGGACAACGGTCAGCTGCGGTGGTTCGACGCCCGCGGCGAGGCCTGGTACGAGGGCGGGCAGCTCGTCCGCCTCACCGGAGCCGTCGCCGACGTGACCGACCAGGTCCTGGCCGAGGTTGCCGTGGCAGAGGCCAGAGACGCTGCGTTGGAGGCATCGCGGCACAAGTCGGCGTTCCTCGCGACAATGAGCCACGAGATCAGGACACCCATGAACGCCGTGATCGGCCTGACCGGGCTGCTGCTCGACAGCGACCTGGACCCGCAACAACGAGATCTCGTGGAGACGGTCCGCGACAGCGGAGACGCCCTACTCGTCATCATCAGCGACATCCTCGACTTCTCCAAGATCGAGTCGGGGCAGCTGGAGCTGGAACAGCAGGCCTTCGACCTGTGGGAGTGCGTGGAAGGCTGCCTCGACCTCCTGGGTCCCTCGGCCACCGCGAAAGGGCTGGACCTGGTCGGCTACGTCGGCGACAGCCCGCGCTGGGTGATCGGCGACGCGTCCCGACTGCGCCAGGTGCTGGTCAACCTGCTGAGCAACGCCATCAAGTTCACCAGGCGGGGGGACGTGCTGCTGGAAGTCACCCCGCAGGAATCGACCGCCACCGGAGTCCGCCTCCACATCGCCGTCACGGACACTGGGATCGGCATCCCCGCCGACAGGCTGCACCGGCTGTTCAAGTCCTTCAGCCAGGTCGACGCTTCCACGACCAGGGTGTACGGCGGGACGGGCTTGGGCCTGGCCATCAGCCACCGGCTGGTCGAAGCAATGGGAGGCGAGCTGGCGGTGACCAGCGCGGTGGACACCGGCTCGGTGTTCTCCTTCTCCCTGCTGGCGGGCCGCTGCGACGAGGTCCCGCCGGCAGGCAGCGAGCCGGCAGTCGACCTGCAGGGCAGGACGGCGCTCATCGTCGAGGACAACGCCACGAACCTGCGCACCCTGCGCCGCCAACTCGAGGACTGGGGCATGCGGTGCGCGAGCACCGATACCCCCGACGTTGCACTCGCGCTCGTCGCCGCCGGCGCCCGCTATGACGTCGCCCTCATCGACATGATCATGCCGGCCATGGACGGGCAGCAACTCGCGAGCGATCTGCACGAGCTGCCGGCCGGGGCGCGGTTGCCGATCGTCCTGCTCGCCAGCATGGGCCGGCCTGTCGAGCGCCCTGCGACCAGCGGCGTCGCCGCGACCCTGACCAAGCCGGTGAAGGCGACCGCCCTGCAGTCAGCGCTCATGACCGCGCTCTCCGGACCCGTGCTGGAGGTGCTGCCGGCACCCGTCCGGTCCCTCGCTGAACCCCTCCAGGCTCAGCGGCTCCGGATCCTGCTGGCCGAGGACAACGTGGTCAACCAGAAAGTCGGGCAGCTGATGCTCGACAAGTTGGGGCACCACGTCGACACGGTGGGCAACGGCTGGGAGGCGCTGCAGGCGGTGCTCCACCTGCCCTACGACGTGGTGCTGATGGATGTGCAGATGCCGGAGATGGACGGCCTGGAGGCCACCCGCCGCATCCGCTCGGATCTCCCGATGCGACGCCAGCCTCGGATCGTGGCGATGACTGCCAGCGCTCTCGTCGAGGACCGGACGGCCTGCCGGGAGGCCGGCATGGACGACTACCTGGCCAAGCCGGTACGCGCCGCCGACCTCGCCGCCGTGCTCAACCACCCCGCCTGACCCGGGCCCGCGACCACTGCCCGACCCCGGCCGGCGTCCCTGCTACCCGGCCAGCCGGCGTACGGCGGTCGCCAGGCGGGTGAGAACCGCCAGCTCTGCCCGGAGCGGGACAAGGATCAGCTCCTCGGCAACCGCCCCGACCCGACGCGTCAGCTCCCGACCGGCGCGCCGGCGGCGCCGGGCCGCACCGGCGGCGATGAACGGCCGCGCCAGCACCCTGAGTGCAAGCCCGCCCACCAGACCACCGAACAGAAGCACCGTCGGCCAGGCGAACCCGCCCAGCGACGGCGGTTCCAGGTCGATCTGCACATACGCCAGCACGGCCAGCAGGCCGAGCCATACCAGCCCGACGACGGCCACGCCCAGCAGCACCCACTGCAGTGCACCGACCGCCCGCCACCATCGCGGCGGCACCTGCATGCCGAGGTCGGCACCGCCGACTGCGCGATCCAATGCGTCGGGGACCTCCTCGACCCGGCGGCGGGCGGCACCGCGCAGCAGCCCGGGCCAGGGTTCTGGCAACTGCGCCGAGGCGATGTCGGCAACCTGGCGTACGGCGGTGTCCACGCCGGCCCGGGAGATCGCCGAACCGGCCGGGAGTGACGTGCGCCCCAGCACCTGATCGGCAGATCCCGCACCCGGCGAGCGGCCGATGCCGAGGCGCCGAAGCGGGTCGGGTCGCAGCTTCGACAGCCACCGCAGCGGCGGCCAACCCACAGCGGCGACACCTCGACGCTGATGCGCCCGGGTGACCGCGTCCAGCACGGCCGGTACGCCGGCTGCACGCTCCAGCGCCGAGCGCAGCCGCGACGCCTCCGCCCGGAGATCAGGTTCCGAGCGCTGCACCGGGGCCAGGGGCACGATCCGAGCGGCCAGGTCGGTCAGGTCGGCCGATATCCGGTCTGTCCGGGCCCGGTGCTCGGCGACGGTCGCTGCCAGGAACGCCCGCAACGGGTCGGCGCCCCCGGGACGCAGCGCCGACGTGGCCAGGACGGGCACCCCACTGAGGCCGTCCTCGGACAGCAGCCGACCAAGGTCACTCACGCACGCCGCCACCGCGTCGGGTGTCAGCAGGTCGGCCTGATTGAGCACCACGACCATCACCTCGCGGTGTGCGGCGAGCGGGCGGAGGTAGCGGTCGTGCACCGCGGCGTCGGCGTACTTCTGCGGGTCGAGGACCCAGACGAAGGCATCGACGAGCCGGATCATCCGGTCCACCTCAACCCGGTGCGAGGCCTCGGTGGAATCGTGGTCGGGCAGGTCGAGCAGGACCAGGCCGGCCAGATCGGGCAGGTGGTGCGCCTCGCCGTGCTGGCGCTGCCCGACCTCGAGCCAGTCCAGCAAGCCCGCCGCCCCGTCTGCACCGATGACGCACGCCTGGGTGGTGCTGGTGGTCGGTCGTCGTACGCCGACAGCGGCCAGCGGCGCACCAGCGATGGTGTTGAACAGCGAGGACTTGCCGCTACCGGTAGCGCCGGCCAGGGCGACGACGGTGTGCTCACCGGACAGCCGCAGCCGTGTCCCGGCCCGGTCCGACACGCGTCGAGCGTCCTCGATCAACTCCCCCGGTAGCCGGCCGCTACCGAGGTCGATCACCGCACCGAGGGCGTCCAGGCGCCCGGTCAGGTCCCCAGCGCTCACCGATGCGCCGCCACGGCCGAGGCCACCCGCTCGACCGCGGCCCGCAACTGCCCGCCCTCGACGGGACCGACCCCCGCCCCGAGCACGTCCGCATAGCGGGCGGCGTCGCGAGCCAGCAGCGCTTCGACCTGGCTCAGTAGCTCCTCGCGAGCCTGCCGGGCCAGCCCGCGCACTGCCTGCTCCCCGAACATCGCCTCGAGCACCTTCTGGCTGGCCACGCTGGTCCCACCGGCTACGGCGAACTCGGCGCCGGTGACCCCGCCGGTCTGGGCGAAGACCGCGAGCATGACCACCAGCCCCGCGCCGTTCACGCCGTACGACGCGATCCGGGCACCCGATCGCTTGGATGCGCCCTCGGTCCGCACCAGCTCCAGCACGTAGCCCTGCCAGTCACGCACCAGCGTCTCGACGCGCTCACCCAACCCGGCAGCCGGTCTGGCCAGTTCGTCGACGAGCAGTGGGGCACCGCCCGGATGCCGCGCCCAGCAGGCGTAGGCGGATTCGGCGGCATCCTCGGTGGCGGCACGGACGACCGTCACCAGGCCGGACTCCAAGGCCTCCTCCAGCTCATCGATCGGCCCGCCGCGCCCGGTGACGGCCGCGGTGATGCGGTCGCGCAGCCGCCCGATCCTGCTCTCCAGCCGCCGCAGCAGCTCACCGGTTCCCACCACGTCCTGCCAGCGGGCCAGCACCTCACCCCGCAGCAGGGCACCGTCTCGAATGGCCTCATCCACCCGCCCCAGCGCCGTGCCGTAGGACGCGCTCACACAGGACTCCAGCTGCCCTCGAACTGCCTGCTGCTCGTCGGCGGCTGCGGCCAGGGCCTGCGTACGCGGCGCCAGGCTGGCCAGCGCACCGTCGAGGGTGTGCCGCACGACGGCCGCCCGAGCCCCGGCGTCCGCGGTCAGCCCGGTCAGCCAGGTGCGGATCGGGGCGATCGCCGGCTCGCCGAGGCGACCGTCGACGAGGGGCACCTCGGGTACGACGAACAGCGGCGCACCACCGAGCCCGCGGGCGGTGAGCATCGCCGCCAGGTGCCCCCCGACGTCGTTCATGGCTGCGGGCGGGCAGCGGTCCAGCACGACCGCGATCGCGGTCCCGCGCTCACGGGCTGTGTGCAACAGCTGCCACGGGACGGCGTCGGCGTACCGCGCCGCCGTGGTCAGGAACACCCACAGGTCCGCCGCGGCGAGCAGCGTGCCGGCCAGCTCGCGGTTGGCGCTGACCACCGAGTCGATGTCCGGTGCATCCAGCAGCGCCAGCCCCGGACCGACTCCTGGGTGCAGCACTATCCGCAACCCGCCGAGGTCACCCGGACCGCTGGTGCGGGGAAGCCCAGGCAGGATCCTTCCGTCGGTGAACCAGCCGGCATCGGCCGGGTGGCAGATGCACACCGGGCCCCTCGTGGTGGGGCGGAGCACCCCTGCCGCACTCACGTCGGCACCGATCAGTGAGTTGATCAGCGTCGACTTCCCCGCGCCGGTCGACCCACCGACCACAGCCAGCAGGGGCGCATCGAGGCGCCGCAGCCGCGGCAGGAGGTAGTCCTCGAGCTGTCCGAGGAGTTCGCGCCGGTCTCGCTCGGCGGCCCAGGCAGACGCCGAAGCCAGCGGAAACGCCGCATGCCGGGTCAGTTCGAGGAGATCGGAGACCGCCTCGAGCAATACCTGCGCTGGTGACTGCACGGGCACAGCCTGCCTTATGCGGCAGACGGCTTCCCGGCCCCTGGACGCCACCGGCCGGCTCGCTCACTCTCCACCGCGAACCTTGCAGTCTCTCGGTCGGAGATCACCTCAGGCGACGAGCCGTCGCCGCAGTGCTTCCTGATCCCCGGCGCCGAAGCCGTGACTGTCCAGCCAGCCGGGCGGGTCGCCGAAGCGCGCGTCTAGTTCCCCGAGAAAGCGGGACATGGTCGCAGCGAGCGGCCGGTGGCTGTCCAGCGTGCGACCGGCGAGATCCCCGGCGTACGTCGGACTGGACCGCAGGCGGGCGACAAGCTGGGGCAACACGTCCCCGGTGGCCACGTAGTCCTCGATGATCCGCTGCCGGTCCACGCGGGCCACCGACAGAGCCAGGGCGATGACGACACCGGTCCGGTCCTTGCCGGCCGCGCAGTGCACGAGCGCCGCGCCGTCCTCCTGCTCGGCGACGGCGCGCAGTGCCGCCACGACATTGTCCGGGCGATCTCGCAGATAGCCGAGGTAGTACCCGGCCACGACGTCTGGACCTGCCATCTCGCGGTCCCGTCGAGGCCGCTCGCCCTCACCCTGCCAGGGGAGGACGTCGTCGGCAGCGAGGTCGGTGGTCTCACCCGACTCCGGGAACAGGGACAGGTGCCGGTGGGCGACCGCAGTGCCCTGCAGTGGGCCGGGGCCCTCGGAGCGAACCTCGACGCCGGTCCTCAGGTCGAGGACAAGGCGCACCCTGAGCTCCTCGACCAGCCGGCTGATATCCGCCCGCGTCAATGACTGCAGGTTGTCCGCACGCAGCAGCCGCCCGCGGGCCGTCGTACGCCCATCGGTCGTCGGAAGGCTCCCGATGTCCCGGACGTTGACTGCACCCTGGAGTTGAACCCAGCGGCTGGTCGTCACCAGCCGAGAGTATGCGCAGAACGCGACAACTCAGCCAACGGGCAAGGAACGCTTAGAGCAGGGTGCCGTCGTCGCGATAGCGCCGCTCTTCCACGACCCGGTGACTGGTATTGCTGCGCTGGTTCATCAGCACCAGCGAGATGATGATGCCGATCACGCCGACGCCCATCAGGACGAACCCGACGACGTCGAGATCAACACCGCTCACCTCACCGGTGACCGCGAAGGCGAGGATGGCTCCCAACGCCAAGAGGAAGATCGAGACTCCGACACCCATGCTGAGACCTCCTTGGTGAGCACGGCGAGTCCGCGTCACCTACACAGTCTGACAGCCCGGCCGAAAACCGACGGTCAGAAGCTCTCCTCGGGGATCTCCATGAGGCTGTTGTCGGTGTTCTCGACGAGAGTGCGCTCCGCGGACAGCCTCGGCAGCACCTGCGCTGCGAAGAACCGCGCCGATGCGATCTTGCCCTCGTAGAAGGCTCGATCCTTGGCCGACGTCTCACCGCCGACTGCAGCCAGGGCCACCTCGGCGTGGCGAAGCAGCAGCCACCCGGTCAGCAGGTCGCCGAACGCGAGGAGCAGTCGGGTCGTGTTCTGCCCGACCTTGTAGACGTTGGACATGTCCTCCTGGGCGCTGGTGAGCTGCCCGACCATGCTGGCCACCATCGCCTGGGTGTCGCTCAGCGCGGTGGCCAGCAGCGCCCGCTCGGCCTTGAGCCGGCCGTTGCCCGCCTCGTTGTCCAGGAAGGACTGGATCTCTCCGAGCAGAGCGGTCAAGGCGCGGCCCTGGTCCTTGACGATCTTGCGGAAGAACAGATCCATCCCCTGGATGGCGGTCGTGCCTTCGTACAGGGTGTCGATCTTGGAGTCCCGGATGTACTGCTCGATCGGGTAGTCCGTCAGATAGCCCGAGCCACCGAAGACCTGCAGCGACTCCGACCCGAGCAGGGCATACGCCCGCTCCGAGCCGAAGCCCTTGACGATCGGCAGCAGCAGATCGTTGATCCGCTTCGCGAGATCGAGGTCGATTCCGTTGTCGGCCGAGGCGCGCCGGATGTGATCCTGCCAGCTGGCCGTATAGAGGTACAGCGCCCGCATTCCCTCGGCGTAGGACTTCTGCAGCATCAGCGATCGGCGTACGTCGGCGTGCGCGGTGATGGGGACGCGCGGCGCGGCCGGGTCAGTGGAGCGGGTGAGGTCGGCGCCCTGGAGCCGGGTCTTGGCGTACTCCAGTGCGTTGAGGTAGCCGGTGGACAGCGTCGCGATCGCCTTGGTGCCGACCATCATCCGGGCGCCCTCAATGACCATGAACATCTGCCCGATGCCGCGGTGCACACCGCCGAGGAGGTAGCCGACGGCCGGCTGGCGCTCCCCGAAGGTCAGGTCGCACGTGGCCGAGGCCTTGAGGCCCATCTTCGACTCCATGCCGGTGGCGAACACACCGTTGCGAGCGCCGAGCTCGCCGGTCTCGGCGTCGAAGAGGAACTTCGGCACGATGAAGAGGGACAGACCCTTCGTGCCGGGGCCGGCGCCCTGGGGCCGCGCCAGCACAAGATGCAGGATGTTCTCGGTGTAGTCCCAGTCACCGGAGGTGATGAAGCGCTTCGTCCCCTCGATGTGCCAGGTGCCATCCGGCTGCTCGACCGCGCGGCTGCGACCAGCGCCGACGTCCGAACCGGCATCGGGTTCGGTGAGGACCATGGAGGCGCCCCACTGCCGTTCGATCGCGAGCCTGGCGATCGCCTGCTGCTCCGGCGTACCGAGGCTGTCGATGACGGATGCGAAAGCGGGCCCAGTCACCATGTAGAGGAACAGCGCCGGATTCGCGCCGAGCAACATTTCCGCGCAGGCCCACTGCACCGTGGGCGGGGCGCCATACCCGCCGAGGTGGCCGGGCACGTTGAGCCGCTGCCAGTCACCGTCGAGGTATGCCTGACAGCTCATCTTCAGCGATTCGGGAAGCGTGACCGAGTGGGTAGCCGGGTCAAAGACCGGCGGATTGCGATCGGCATCGACGAACGACGCCGCGAGTGGCCCCGTAGCCAGACGATCGAATTCGGTTAGCACACTGGCGGCGGTGTCGGGGTCCATGTGGTCGAACGGCGGCGAACCGAGCCAGTCCTGGATGCGCAGGACCTCGAAGAGGTTGAATGTGAGGTCGCGCACATTGCTCTTGTAGTGCGTCATCGTTCGGAGCGCTCCAGACGAACCCGGCGACGGTGGACAGTCGGTGAGAGCCACAGCGTCACCGCGAGACACCGTCGTCGGTGCTCCGCCTCCGAGGGGTAGCTACTGGCACCCGCAAATATATTACCGGCCAGTAACTTGTGCAAGGTCCAGGTTCAGAGATCGAACTCCGACGGGGCGATTCCCGCCGCGAAGCAGGCATCCCTGACCGCGACCCGCTCGTTCTCGTCGAAGTTGCCATCGGCGCCGCCGATGATGATCCCGATCTGGATCACCGCGCGGGCCTGATCCTGCTTCGGCTTCAGCTTGGCGATCGCCTGGATGCACTCCACCTTGCCGAAGTCGTAGTCCGAGGTCAGCTTGTTGCAGTAGTTGTCGAAGGTCTCGCGCAGCTCCGCCGCGGGGAAGATGGACAGCACGTCATTGCTGGAAATCAGGCCGGCGACCTTGGCACGCTCGCTCTGGTCGATGGTCCCGTCCGATGCCGCGATGAGCGCGCACATGGCCATCGTGCCGTTCTTGAAGTCCTTGTTCTTGAACTGGCTCGTCTTCGTCTTGAGCTGACTGGACATGTCCTGCGAACGCTGCTTGAGCTGATCCCACAAAGCCATCGACGTACTCCCTCTGTCACGGTGCCCGTCCGGGCGAATGGGACGGGATCTGCTGTTCGTCTTCCACTGTCCCATGAGAGCCGGGTGTCATGATCGGCGGCGCTGCGATCTGGCAGCGGTGACCGCGATGCGCGTCGATTGATCTAGAGTCAGGGAATCGCCTGCCTCGGCGGACAGGACAAGTGGGGTAGGCCAAACCCAAGTGTGGAGGATTTCATGGGAGTCAGCCTGAACAAGGGCGGCAACGTCTCGTTGACCAAGGAGGCTGGTGCAGCCGGCCTCAGTGCGGTCCTGGTGGGACTGGGCTGGGACGCGCGCAGCACGACGGGAGCCGACTTCGACCTCGACGCCAGCGCGATCGCTCTGGCGTCCAGCGGCAAGGCCCTGTCAGACCAGCACTTCGTCTTCTTCAACAACCTGGCCACTCCGGATGGGTCGATCCAGCACACCGGGGACAACCTCACCGGCGAAGGCGAAGGCGACGACGAGGCGATCAACGTGAACCTGTCCGTCGTACCGCAGGACATCGACAAGATCGTCTTCCCGGTGTCCATCTACGACGCCGAAACCCGGTCGCAAAGCTTCGGCCAGGTACGGAACGCCTTCATCCGGGTGGTCAATCAGGCCAACAACGCGGAACTGGCCCGATACGACCTCACCGAGGACGCCTCGACCGAGACTGCGATGATCTTCGGCGAGCTCTACCGCAACGGTGCGGAGTGGAAGTTCCGCGCCGTCGGGCAGGGATACGCCTCCGGACTGCGCGGCATCGCCCAGGACTACGGAATCAACGTCTAGCCGTGCGAGATCCTCACGCAGGTTCGGTCCTGCACATCTGACCTCAGCCGGAGACCCCGCCGGGCACCTCCTCACGGAAAGACGGTTCGTGGTTCTCAGAACTTTCGGTTGGTCCTTCGGGCTGACCGCGCTGGCGTTGGTCGGGGCGCTGTACCTCGGCGGTCCCGAGACGCTGCTCATCGTGGCCATCCTCATCGTGCTCGAGGTCTCGCTGTCCTTCGACAACGCGGTGATCAACGCCACCGTGCTGGTGCGGATGAGCCCGCTGTGGCAGACGATCTTCCTGACCATCGGCATCGCCATCGCCGTATTCGGGATGCGGCTGGTGTTCCCCCTCGTGCTGGTGGGAATCACCGCGTCGCTCAACCCGGTCGACGTGGTGACGTTGGCACTGGAGGGTGGCTCGGTCGAGACGGAAGGAACCTATGCCTTCCTGCTCGAGGAGGCGTATCCGTCGATCGCCGCGTTCGGCGGAATGTTCCTGCTGATCCTCTTCCTGGAGTTCATCCTCGAGGAGCGCGAGCACACCTGGCTGACCTGGCTGGAGCGCCCGCTGGCGAAGATCGGCAAGGTGGACCAGCTCGCCGTGGTCATTGCCATCTCGCTACTGGTCATCGCGGCGCAGACCTGGGCCAGCGACTACGCCGAGACCGTCCTGCTGTCGGGGCTGCTCGGAGCCGTCACCTACATCCTGGTCAACAGCCTCGGGCAGCTGTTCGAGTCGCAGGGCATTATTGCCGCCGAGGAGCAGGCGCCCGAGACCGACGGCAGCAGCGGACCGACCCCGCTCGTGGTGGCCACGGGCAAGGCGGCGTTCTTCCTGTTCCTCTACCTCGAGGTCCTCGACGCCTCGTTCAGCTTCGACGGTGTTATCGGCGCGTTCGCCATCAGCCAGGACATCTTCATCATCGCCACCGGCCTTGGTGTCGGCGCCCTCTACATCCGGTCCTTGACGGTGTACCTCGTCCGCCAGGGAACGCTGGACGACTATGTGTATCTCGAGCACGGTGCGCACTGGGCCATCGGCGCCCTGGCGATTCTGCTGCTCGTCACGATCGAGTTCCACATCCCCGAACTCATCACCGGCCTGATCGGCGTCGGGTTCATCATCGGGGCCTTCCTCAGCTCGGTGGTGCGCAACCGCCGGGTTGCCGCGGCCGCACCGGACGGGTCCACTCCCAAGGTCGAGGTCGATCAGCGCGCGTAGCGCTGGCTAGGAGCGTTCGCGCTATGTCTGTCAGCCTGTCCAAGGGTCAGCGGGTCTCCCTGTCCAAGCGCGGCGGCGGCACGCTGTCACGGGTCAGGATGGGTCTGGGCTGGGATGCCGTCCAGAAGAAGGGCCTCTTCGGCAAGATGAAGTCCCAGGACATCGACCTCGACGCATCGGTGTTGCTGTTCGACCGCAACAACCAGCTGGTGGACGCCGTGTGGTTCGGTCAGCTACGCAGCGCCGACGGCTCGGTGGTCCACACCGGGGACAACCTCACCGGCGCCGGCGAGGGTGACGACGAGTCAATCATCGTCGACCTCGCCGTCCTGCCGGCACACGTCACCGCCCTGCTGTTCACGGTGAACTCGTTCACCGGACAGAACTTCAGTCAGATCGAGAACGCCTTCTGCCGCCTCGTCGACGAGACCAATCAAGACGAACTGGCCCGATTCGACCTGTCCGGTTCGGGCGCCCACAACGCCCAGCTGATGGCGAAGGTCAGCCGAGACGGTTCAGGCTGGTCGATGACGGCGATCGGGGCGACGACGTCGGGGCGCACGGTCCAGGACCTGGTCCCGGCCGCGCTGGGTCATCTCTGAGGAGATCAGCGGCTGCCGGTTGGGAGCAGGCCGCGCTGGCGGGCCAGCTGCAACCAGCCTGGGTACTCGTTCATCAGCAACTCGAACAGCTCGCCGTCAGGGATTGTCGCCGGATCCTCGACGGCGAAG
Organism: Geodermatophilaceae bacterium; assembly: GCA_013695665.1. Lineage (GTDB taxonomy): Bacteria > Actinomycetota > Actinomycetes > Mycobacteriales > Geodermatophilaceae > JACCTY01. The sequence continues at coordinate 28,881 of JACDAB010000103.1, forward strand.
AAGTTCGCATTGTCGACGTAGCGGCCGGCCAAGGTGTCGAGTTCCTCGAGAAACTCGAACTCCCCGCCGGACTTGCGCCCGCCACCCCATCGGCTCGGCTTCTGCACCGCTGCCCCCGGCTGAAATGACTGCGACGACTTTCCGATCGCCAGGAACTGCCAGAACAGCGGCTCGAAGGACGAGGCGATGAGCTGGTCCCGCGTGAACGCCTCATCCATCGTTCGGCCGTCTGTCACGAACATCACATACACCGGCAGTTCCTGAGCGAACGGCGCGTGCCGTAGGTCCGCCGTACCGAAGTAGTGCTGGCGGACCAGCTGCATCGCCTTGCCGTAGTACGTCGCCCCTTCCAGCTTGTGCCGGCGCAGCATCTCGTTGACGTACGTCGCATGGTTGGCCAGCTGCAAGGATCCGGCGGCATAGCCCTCCTTACCGAAGAGAAACACGTCGACGTCACCGTCGTCGTCGAATCGCAGCCCGAGGGCCAGGATCCGCTCGGCCAGCTTCTGGATCTTGCCCGAGCGGTAGAGGCCGTGCATCGATCCGGAAATGTCCAGACACAGTGCGACGCGAGCGGTGTGCTCCCCGAGGCCGCGCTTCTCCAGTGACACCGCCGCGGTCTTGGTGAGGGAGAGCAGCTGCGGGCTCGCGCTCGCGATCTTCTTCTCCATGTTCATGAGCTGCTGCTTCTTGAGGCTGAGCTGTCCGCCGCCGCCCTGCTGAGGCGGTGGGTACGGCGCCGGCTGCCCCTGCGGGGGTGGATTGGTCGAGGTCGGTGGCCCGCTCGGCGGCGGGTAGGTGGGCTGCTGCCGTGGGGCCGGCTGCTGCCTGGCCGGCGGCGGTGCCGGCTGCCGGACCGGCGGTGGAGCGGGAGTGTCGTCCACGGAGATGCCGAAGTCGGTGGCGAGCCCCGCCAGGCCCGACGCGTACCCCTGGCCGACCGCCCGGAACTTCCACGCACCCTGCCGCCGGTACACCTCGCCGAAGAGGAATGCCTTCTCGTTGGCGGCGTCGGTGATATCGAAGCGGGCCAGCTCGACACCTCCGGCGTCGTCGTACAGGCGCAGGTGCAAGCCGGGCACCCGGCCGAACGTCGTACCGTCCACACTCGCCCCGAAAACCACCCGGTCAATCTCGGGCGGCAGCCTGGCGAGGTCGACTCCGACGGTGTCCTCGACACCGCCGGCGACCGGCGCCTTGCCTCGATGGCGAACCGCACCACTCGCTCCGGACGGCTGGTTGTAGAAGACGAAGTCCGCATCCGAGCGGACTTTCCCTGCTGCGGTCAGGAGCAGCGCCGAGGAGTCCACATCAGCCGATCCCCGCCACCCCAACACGACGCGGATCCGGCCGACCGAGATCGAGATGTTGGCGCCCTTGGCCATACTCGTCATGCCCGGATTGTGTCAGCACCGCGTTGTCCACCGTTCACCTCGGTCGCGTCGCCGATCTGAGGATCTCGGCTAGCGTTGTTGGAATGCGACACTTCGCCCATCTGGGTACCGGCGAGCGGCGGCGCCTGTTCGTCCGCGAGCCCGAGGAAATCGGCCCCGGCGCCGAGCGGGAGATCCGCGCGATCGCGTTGGGCGCGACGCTGTACTCCCCGGCCATCCGCCCGACGCTGGCCGCGGACATCGCCAAACGCGCAGCCGGCGGCGTCCTGAGTCACGTCCTCTGCCTGGAGGACTCCGTGGCCGATGACCAGGTCGAGGCGGCGGAAGCGAACCTCGTCAGCCAGCTGCAGGCCTACGCCGACAGTGGCGGCGGCGAGTCCCAGCTGTTCATCCGGGTGCGGGCGCCTGATCAGATTCCGGACCTGCTCGCCAGACTGGGGTCGGCCGCGAGCGTTCTCGCGGGTTTCGTGTTGCCCAAATTCACCGCGCCCACGGGCCGTAAGTACTTCGACGCGATGGACAGCGCGCACACCGACCTGCTGGTCATGCCGGTTGTCGAGTCGCCCGAGGTGGTGCACCAGGAGAGTCGCACGGAGGTCCTGTGCGGCATCGCGCACCTGCTGGCCGAGCACCGTGAGCAGGTGCTCGCCGTGCGGATCGGTGCCGCGGACCTGTGCGCGGTCTTCGGACTGCGCCGCGACCGGGAGCTTTCCATCTACGACCTGCACCCGGTGGCGTCAGTGATCTCCGACATCGTGACGATGCTCGGCCGTGCCGACGGGACCGGCTTCGTGATCACCGGCCCGGTGTGGGAGTACTTTTCCGCGCACCCGCGGCTGTTCAAGCCACTGTTGCGGACGACGCCGTTCGCCGAGCACGCGGGCCTGCGGCTGCGCAGCGATCTGCTGGCCGGGGATCTCGATGGCCTGATCCGCGAAATCGTGCTGGACAAGGCGAACGGCATGACCGGCAAGACCGTCATCCATCCCAGTCACGTGCACGCCGTCCACGCCCTCCTCGCGGTCACCGCCGAGGAGTACGACGACGCCAGCGACATCCTCGGCGAGGACGCTCACAACGGCGGTGTACGCCGCTCGCAGCACGGGAACAAGATGAACGAGGCGAAGCCTCACCGTGCGTGGGCGAACCGCACGCTGTCGCGGTCGCGGGTCTTCGGGGTGACCCGGCCGGGCGTCGGCATCGTCGACCTGCTCGGCGCGGGCGGTCAGCGGTGACAGCTGTCGCCCGTGCGCGGAGGTGACCGACCCGTCGGAGTCGCCGGTGTGGACCGGGAGCTGGGTCACCGCCCGCTGGGGTTTCCACATGCGGACAGGCGAGTCGCCGCTGCGTGTTCCAGTGTCCGACCTGCTCGGCATCGCACTGCGGCGCAATCCCCGGCGTACGCACCTGTTGGTCTCGACGGTCCTGGGAAAGCATGTGCCGACCGACCCTCGACTGGTGCTGGCAGCGGGGCGGCTGCTCGGAACCTTGGTTGCCGATCAGCTGTCCCCTGACATCTCGCCGACGCCACCCACCTGGGAGCGGCTCGGGCGGTTGCTGCAGGCCGCCATCCGCGGAGCACCCGGCTCGGCGGCCGCCATGCTGCGTGCGGTTCCCGAGCCCACCGGTTGCGGTTCGGGCGTCGTCGTCCTCGGTTACGCCGAAACTGCAACCGGCCTCGGGCACGCGGTCTCCGACGCGCTGCCGGACAGTTACTACCTGCACTCGACCCGACGCGCGGTGACCGGTGCCGAGGCAGTGGCCGGCTTCGAGGAAGAGCACAGTCACGCCACGAGCCACCTGCTGCTGCCTGAGGTCCCCGGCGCCCTCCTCGGCGACGGACCGCTGGTCCTCGTCGACGACGAGCTGAGCACCGGGCAAACGGTGCGCAACACGATCGCCGCGCTGCATCGGCTGACACCACGTCGGCGCTACGTCGTGGCCGCCCTGGCGGATCTGCGGAGTCACGACGATCGGGTGGCGATGGACCGGCTCGCCGAACGCCTCGACACCAGCATCGTCGTCGTCGCACTCGCCACCGGTGAGGTCGGATTGCCCGCCGACCCGCCCAGCCTCGAGGACCTCCGCACCATCGGGGGCCTCCGCACCATCGACGAGCAGGGTGGTCGAGACGGCAGCAGTCACCGCCCGGCGGCCCGGATTGTGGTGGACGATCTCTGGCCGCGGGGACTGCGCGACGGTGCCCGACATGGATGGCTGCGCACCGACCGCGCGGCACTCGACCGGCAACTGCCACGCCTGGCGGCGCGGCTGGCAACTGAGGTTGCCGGCGACGGCAGCGTGCTTGTGCTGGGCACCGAGGAGCTGATGTACACGCCACTGCGGCTCGCGGTCGCTCTGGCCGAGGTGACCCACGCGCAGGTGCGCTACTCGACGACGACCCGGTCGCCGGCGGCTCCGGTAGACGACCCGGGATATCCGCTGCGCACAGCACTGGCGTTCTGCGCCGGTGACGAGCAGGCCGAACGCTATGCGTACAACGTCGCGCCGGGTGCCGGCGAGACCCGCTTCGACACCATCGTGGTCGTCACCGACACCGAGGCGCCCGACCTGCTGAATGCGGTCGGTGGATGCTGCGACCAGCTGGTCGTCGTACCGCTGCCGTCCTACCGCCCGGGGGCCCTGCCGGCGCCCCTGCGGGGTCCGCAGTTCGGCTCGTACGCCGCAGACGAGGTGAGCTGGCTGCTCCAGGATCTGTCGCACGTGTCGCTCGAGGCACCGACCGAGGAGCGCGAGGAGGCGATCCAGTCCGGTGGGGGTCACTACGCCGAGTCGCTGCCGGTGGAGTACGTCCCCTCCGCGGAGTACCGCCAGCTCTTCGAGAAGGCATTGGCCGCCTCCGCCGCCCGCGTCGCGACCGCCGTCGGTGTCGTCACCGAACTCGTGCTGGCCCGGCGGGGTGATGAGGCGGTGCTGGTGTCGCTGGCGCGGGCCGGCACCCCGATCGGCATCCTGATGCGGCGATGGGCGCAGTTCGCCCGCAACCTCGACGTACCCCACTATGCGGTGTCCATCGTCCGCGGTCGCGGGATCGACCCGGTCGCGCTGCGTTGGCTGGCCGCGCACCACGATCCGGCGCGGGTGATGTTCGTCGACGGGTGGACCGGCAAGGGGGCGATCGTGCGGGAACTCCAGGCCGCGCTCGTCGCGCACGCCACGACGACCGGGCAGCACTTCGCCGGTGATCTTGCCGTCCTCGCCGATCCGGGGCATTGCGTGTCGCTCTACGGCACCCGCGACGACTTCCTCGTGCCGTCCGCCTGCCTGAACTCAACCGTGTCAGGCCTGGTCAGCCGGACCGTCCTCAACGACGACCTGATCGGACCCGGCGACTTCCACGGCGCGAAGTTCTACGCCGAGCTGGCCGACGTCGACGTGTCCGCACAGTTTCTCGACGCGGTCAGCGCGCAGTTCGACTCGGTCGCTGACGACGTCACAGCTGCGCGTGCTGAGCGGCCCACGGGGCCGACGTGGCGGGGGTGGGCCGCGATCGAGGAAATTAGCGCGGACTACGGGATCGGTGATGTGAACCTGGTCAAACCGGGGGTCGGTGAGACCACACGGGTGCTGCTGCGCCGGGTGCCCTGGCGGATCCTGGCGCGAGCCGACGCCGCTGCCGACATCGAGCACGTCCTGCTGCTCGCCGAGGAGCGCGGCGTGCCGGTGGAGTACGTCGAGGCGCTGCCGTACTCCTGCGTCGGCCTGATCCATCCGCAGTTCACCCGCGGGGCCATCGGCGCGACCGGAACGCGTGCCGCGGTGCAGCCCCGCGGGGCCATCGGCGCGACCGGAACGCGTGCCGCGGTGCAGCCGTGACCGGCCCGGGGGGAAGGACGCTGGTCGTCTGCGACCTGGACCGGACGCTGATCTACAGTGCCGCGGCGATGGGTCCGGACCCCCCTGCGGTCCGCTGCGTCGAGCGGTATCAGGGCGCGGACGCCTCGTTCATGACAGTGGACGCGGTCGACCTGCTGCGCGCGCTGCAGCAGCGCTGCGAGTTCGTGCCGACGACGACCCGCACGCGGGAGCAGTACGCCCGGATCACCCTCGCCGGCTCACCCGCGCGCTACGCCATCGTCGCCAACGGTGGGCACCTGCTGCACAACGGCGTCAGCGATGTCGACTGGAACCGGGGCGTGCTCGCCAGGCTCGCCGACTGTGCACCGCTGGCCGAAGCTGTCGAGCACCTCGACAGCCCAGCGCATGCGCCCTGGCTCCGCCGCCAGCGGGTCGCCGAAGACCTGTTCTGCTATGCCATCGTCGAGCGGGAACTGCTCGCACCGGACATCCTCGCCGAACTCCAAGCGTGGTACGCCGAACGCGGCTGGGTGCTGAGCATGCAGGGCCGAAAGCTGTACTGCGTCCCCCACCCGCTCACCAAGTCTGCCGCAGCGGCCGAGGTCGCACGGCGTACCGGAGCCGGCGTCGTACTGGCCGCCGGTGACTCCCTGCTCGACGCGGACCTGCTGGAGTACGCCGACATCGCCGTACGCCCGTCGCACGGCGAACTTGAGCTGATCGGCTGGACCCGGCCGGGGCTGCTGGTCACCGAGGCCGCGGGGATCGCCGGCGGTGAGGAACTGCTCCGCCTGCTCCTGGCGCGGACTGACACCTACCTGTCGGCGCGAACCTGACGGACCGCGTCGACGACGGCCCGGGCGCCGTCGCTGACCGCCGCCAACTCGGTGAGATACCCCCAGTAGTCCGGCCGGTTTCGGGCCGCCAGCCGGTCGGGGACCGTGTCCAGCTGGATCCCGAGGGCGTCGAGCCTGGACACGTGCTGGGGCGAGGGCTGGTCGGCGCCGGAGAGCAGGAAACGCTGCGCATCGCGCAACACCCGGCGGGTCTGGCGCAGCGGCTCCCCGGGGTCCCGCTCGGCGGCTCGCAGGGCGGCGAGTCGGTGCCGGGGTGACTGCGCCGCATGGGCGGCTGAGTCGATGGCGGCACGAGCTGCGGCGATCGCCTGGTCGGCCTCACCCCACCGCTGCTCCTGCGGCGTGGACAGCACAGCGGCCCTGTCGAGGTGCTCCCGGCCCTGCGCGAGCGCAGCGTCAGCCGAGGCGACCTCGGCCTCCACATCGGCGAAGGAGGGATAGACGTACGCGCGGCGCAGTTCGCTCATCACCTCCGGTACGCCGAGCAGATGTCCCTCGGTGACCTGGAGGAACGTTCGAGCGGAGGTGCTCCGCTGGGTCAGGGCCTGCGCCCTTCCGGGCAGCGACTCAGCGTCGGCCTCGGCCCTGCTGCTCAGCTCGATGACGCGAGCTGCACCCTCGAGCATGCCTTGCAAGCCGATCGACTCGACCCCGCGATCGAGCTGGGCGAGCGCGGATCGGGCCTGCTGCACGAGATGTGCGGCCTCCCGCGCCTGATAACCCGCCGCCTGGGCCGCCTCGACGGCTCGCACCGCCGAGGTCAGCGCCACCCGGGCGGCCTGCTGCCGCTCCGGAACGGCGGCGTGCGCCGCGCGGGCCTGCTGCAATGGCCGCCCGGACTGCTCCACGAACCGGCGTACGGCGACCACTGCGTGCGCAAGCTGCTCTGCCGATGTGCGGAACGCTTGGGCGGCATGCGCCGCGATCGGCTCCTCGAGGTCGGTGTCCAGGTCGGCGGCGGAGACCGCCGCCATATACGTCGCCACCGCGTGGTTGGCCTGCTCGCGCACCGGTTCCCAGGCCGCGGCGACCTGGCGTGCAGCCTGCCCGCTGTCCACGCCGGCAAGCATCCGCACGCCCTCAGCGGCCGCGGTCTGCTCCCGGTCCAAGTCGATGAGGGCGTGCGCCGCGCGGCCCGCTGCCTCGCGGGCAGCGGCCTGCGCCTGGTCCCGGCCACGTCGCCACCAGCGCTCGGCTGCCGGCTGCCCCATGTCGATCACGGTAGCGCCAACGACCCAGCTGGCCGCAGCCGTCGCGATCTGGCGGGCTGTGTCAGGGTTGTAGGCGTGCCCCAGCTCCTCCGCGCCCGCAACGACCCCGGACAGTACGACGATCTGGTCGACGTCTGGTGGGACCTGTCGGGACCCTTCGCCCTCCTGCACGCGATCGCCACAGCCCGCGCCGACCTCATCCCGCCGGCGTCGCGACCGGGCGCGGTACTCGTGGACCTCGCCTGCGGTGGCGGGCTGCTCGCACCACACGTCCAGCACCTCGGCTACAGGCATGTCGGGCTGGACATCACCGCCTCGGCCCTGAGGCACGCGGCCGACCACGGTGTCCTCGCGATTCGCGCCGACGTGCTGACGTTGCCGCTGCCCGAGGCCATCGCCGACGTCGTGGTCGCGGGGGAGATCCTCGAACACGTAACCGATCTCGGGGGAGCGGTCGCCGAGGCCTGCCGAGTCCTGCGTCCAGGTGGAGTGCTCGTCCTCGACACGCTGGCCGATACCCGCCTCGCGCGTGTGCTGGCCGTCCACATCGCCGAACGCATCCCCGGCGGTGCCCCCAAGGGCATCCACGATCCGGCGCTGTTCGTCAACCGCGTCGCCCTGCGCGAAGCCTGCGCCCGCGGTGGCGTCACCGTCGTGCTCACCGGCCTTCGGCCCTCCATCCCCGGGCTGCTGCGGTGGATGCTCTTCCGCAGGCACAGAATCGGAATGGTCCGCACCCGGCCCACTGCCGTCCTCTTCCAGGGTCGCGGCACCAAGGAGGTTCCACGATGACCAGTCAGGACCGGGTGGCCGACCCCGCGAAGGCCCTCGCCGCCGCGCGACACCTGGCCGGCGCCCTGGCCACCCGCGCCGCCGAGCACGATCGCCAGGGTTGCTTCCCGAAAGCGGACTTCGACGACCTGCGGGCAGCCGGCCTGCTCGGCCTGATGGTCCCCGCCCGGCTCGGCGGCCCCGGCGCAGGGTTCCAGGACTACGCCGAGGTGGCCATGGCGCTCGCCGCGGGCAACGGCGCTACCGCCCTCATCTACAACATGCATGCCTCGGTCACCGGCGCACTGGCCGGTACGCCGGACGAGCTGGCCCGGGCGCTCGGCGTACCGGAGTCGTACTTCGAGATGCGCGACCGGGTGCTGACCAACGCCCTCCACGGGTCGCTGTATGCCGTCGCGATGAGCGAGCGCGGAGCCGGCAGCCGGCTGTCGCAGCTGACGACGTCGTACGAGCCGGTGGACGGGGGGTACCGGATAAGGGGGTCGAAGACCTTCGTGTCTGCCGCCGGCCACGCCGACGGCTACCTGGTGGCGGCTCGGCGGGCGGACGCCGACCCGCCGGTGTTCTCGCACTTCATCGTCCCGGCCGGCCCGGGCTTGCGGGTCGAGGAGACGTGGGACTCCCTCGGCATGCGGGCCACCGGCAGCAACGAGTTGCACATCGACACGACGGTGCCCGAGGACGCGCTGCTGGGCGGGATGGAGGGCCTGGTCCTGCTGCTCGCGCAGGTGATGCCGCAATGGCTGGTCGCTTCCTACGCGGCGGTGTACGTCGGGGTGGCGCAGTCGGCGATCGACGCGGCAGTGGCTCACGCCGGTGACCGGGCTCTGGCGCGGCTGCCCGCCGTACGAGCCCGGCTGGGGAGGGCCGACGCAGCTGTCGCCGCCGCTCGCCTCGCCGTACTGGAAGCGGCCGGGCGGATCGACCGCGCACCGGGTGAGCCGGAGACCAACCGGTGGGTGTGGCGGGCCAAGCTCCTCGCCGGGCAGACCGCGATGGATGTCGCGGCCTCGATGCTCGAAGCGGCCGGTACGTCGGCGTCGCGGCGTGGGCATCCGTTGGAGCGGATCTTCCGGGACGCCCGCTGCGGTTCGTTGCAGCCGGCGACCAGCGACGTCTGCGCGGACTGGCTCGGGATGGCCACGCTCGGGTTGGACCCGGAGAACGCCGCGGAGGTGTCGCGCTGGTGACGGCCGGCGCTGCCGTGGTCACGGGTATGGGGTACGCCGCACCGGCCTCGGTGACCCAGGAAGCGTTGTGGGACGGGTTCTTCGCCGGGCACTACAGCAACCACCCGGTCGCCCGGCGGATCTTCGCCGCGGCCGGCGTGCGGACCCGGCATGCGGTGGCGAACCCGTTGGACGAGGATCTGTCGACGTGGAGCACCGGGGCACGGATGGCCCGGTACGTCGCGGAGTCGATGCCGCTGGCCAAGCAGGCGGTGACGCACGCCCTTGACGAAGCCGGGCTGGCGGCCGGGGACGTCGGCCTGTTCGCCGTGGCGTCGTGCACCGGCTACAGCACCCCCGGCGTGGACATCCGACTGGCCCGAGATCTCGGGATGAGCGCCGACCTGCAGCGGCTCTTCGTGGGTCACATGGGGTGCTACGCCGCCGTACCCGCGCTAGGTGCCGTGTCGGACTTCGTCGTCGCCCGTGGGTGCCCCGCCGTTCTGCTGTGCCTGGAGTTGACCAGCCTGCACGTGCAGCCGCCGACTCACGACATCGACCAGATGGTCAGCCATTCGCTGTTCAGCGACGCAGCTGCGGCTGTCGTCGTCGAGCCGGGTGCGGTGGATGGCTTCGAGGTCGTCGACGTCGTGGCCAGAACCGATGTCGCCACCGCCGACCACATGACGTGGGAGGTGACGGACCTGGGCTTCCGGATGCGACTGTCCCCCAGGGTCCCCGACGTCCTGGCCACGCATGTCCACTCCGTGGTCACCGGAATGCTCGACCGCCAGGCACTGTCCATCGAGGACATTGCCGCCTGGGCGGTGCATCCCGGTGGGCCGCGGATCCTGGATGTCGTCGCCGACCGGCTCACGCTGGCGCCGGAGTCCCTGGCGGCGTCGAGACGGGTGTTGGCCGAGCACGGCAACTGCTCGTCGGCGACCGTCCTGCTGGTCCTGTCCGAAGTCACGTCCGATGTCCCCAGTGGCGGATACGTCGTGATGACGGCCTTCGGCCCGGGACTGACCTTGTACGCCGCACTGCTCCGCCGCCGCTGAAGCCTGCGCCAAAGGTCTTGCGCAACCAGCGCCGGACGCCCCAGAGTGGTCCCGCCACGGGGGTGATCTAAGGAGCTACCTCGATGTCCACGGCGATCGGCAAGAGCCCAGCCCTGGTGATCACGCTGGCCGGCGCGCTGCTCGCCGGAGCTGCCGTTGCCTTGTCGATCGGGGTCTACGCCGGACTGCACGAGCCCGCCAACCGCCCCCTGGTGACCCTCGGCTTCTCGGGCATGCTGCAGATGAAGGCGTGGCTGACCAACGCTGCGACCCTGTTGCTGATCGTCCAGCTCACGACCGCCCTGTGGATGTGGGGCCGGCTCCCGGGCGTGCGGGCGGCCGCGCCGTCGTGGGCCGCGCCCGTGCACCGGTGGAGCGGCACGACGGCGTTCGTCCTCACCGTCCCGGTCGCCTTCCACTGCATCTGGGCGCTGGGTTTCGCTACCGGTGACCTCCGGGTGACCGTGCACAGCATCGTCGGCTGCCTGTTCTACGGCGCCTACGCCGCGAAGATGCTCGCACTGCGAGGACGCGGGCTGCCCGGATGGGCGCTACCGGTGCTCGGCGGCAGCGTGTTCGCAACCCTGGTGCTGCTCTGGCTCACCGCGTCGCTGTGGTTCCTCACCCGCTCCGGCATACCGCTGATCTGAGGGGTGACGATGTCGGATGAGGGACTGTCCCGGCGCTCGGTTCTGCGCGGTGCCGCGGTGACCGCTGTCGCAGGAGTGGCCGGCTTCGCCGTCGCTGCGACCAGCGAGGCCGCCGACGACACAGGGGCGGCCACGGCGGCCAACGGCTACGGCGCCGAGGAGGAGACCGGGCAGCGGCTGGCCGCGCTGGCCGACATCCCCGCGGGAGGCGGGCTGATCCTCGACGGCCCACGCGTCGTCCTGACCCGAGTCGAGTCCGGTGGGGTCGCCGCATTCTCGGCCACTTGCACGCATCAAGGCTGCACCGTCAGCTCGATCGAGGACGGCCTGATCGTCTGCCCCTGCCATCTCAGCCGCTTTGACCTCGCGACCGGTGCGCCGGTCTCCGGTCCCGCGGCGAGCCCACTGCCGCCGGTCGCCGTCGAGGTGCGCGGCGAGGACGTCTTCATCATCTGAGGAAGGTTGCCATGCAGTGGTCACGCGCTCTGCCCACGCTCGTCTGGCTGGCTGCTGTCGGCTTCGCGATCGGCGCCCTGGTCGCGCTGTCGTAGCGTCGGTGACATGCCGGACGCCGTCGACCAGCTCATCGAGGTCGGGCGCAAGGTCGTCGCCACCGGGCTCGTCATCGGCTCCGGCGGAAACCTCTCGGCTCGCTCGCCGGACGGCGACGCGTGCTGGATAACCGGAGCCGGCACCTGGCTGGAGGAGTTGGACCGTTCAGCGTTCTCCCTCGTCCGGATCGAGGACGGGGCAGTGCTGTCAGGCAACCCGGCGCCGTCCACCGAGGTGCGCCTTCACCTGCGGAGCTATCAAGCCCGCCCTGACGCGACGGCGTTGATTCACCTGCATCCCCAGCTGTCGGTCCTGCTCGACGCGATGGGCCACCGGCTCCGGCTGGTGACGACCGACCACGCCTTCTACGTCGGTTCGGTCGAGCGGGTGCCGTGGTACCGGCCGGGGACCGAGGAGCTTGCCCGAGCCGCCGCCGCAGCGGTCGCCGACGGCTGCAACTGCGTGATCCTTGCCCAGCACGGATGCTCGGTCCTCGCCGACAGCGTGGAGTTGGCGCACAAGCGGGTACTCAACCTGGAGGAGGCGGCGCGGGCGACGTACGCCGCCCTGCTGCTCGGCGGCTCGGTACCTGAGTGCCCGTCACCGTGATCATGGGATCTGACCGCCCCTGGCCGGCGCAACCCCATGATCATCGCCAAGCGGCCAAGCGGCTAGGACTGGTCGGCGGCGCGGGCCTCGGCCCCGGTCTCGCCTGCGTACCCGGCGTCCTGGCCCGACACCCGGCCGACAAACTCCTCGCTCTCACCGGTCCCGGTGGTCGAACCCGCGTCCTCCCCCTTCGCATCGGGGTCACCACCGGTCTCCCGCGAGTTGGCGAGCGTCGAGTCATCCTCGACATCAGATTCGCGGTCCTGGGCAGGGTCGGAGGTCATGTGCGCACGCTACCCGCCCGCAGCCCAGGGCTGCTGCGCCGGAGCAGCCGGCTGCAGGCGGGTGACCCGTCGGGGTTGACGCCCACCCGTGGCTGGCCCAAGCTGCCCGTGCGCCATCCGTGGAGCGAAGGGGAGATGCCATGCCGACCGAGTCAGCCGGTGGAGAGATGCCTCAGGACAACCCGGGGGTCGAGGAACGAACCGGCGAGACGGTCCAGGAGGCGGTGGACGTGGCAGCCGAAGGCACGCAGCACGGAGGAACGGAACGTCCCCCGGAGGACGCACATCCCAAGGAGGCGCCGGTCGAGCAGGTCCGCGACGACCCCGACATGACCGGTACGTCGGACTGATCTCAGCGACACACCCATGCCCGGTCGCCGCAGACCCAGCGCCCGCGCCTCTGGCAGTACGCCGACGTCACGATCGAGGTCCGGCTCACGGTGACGGCTCACCGGCCGGGACCGGCTCGTTGACGACGGCACCGCAAGACTCTGCCGGGGCACGACCCGCCCAAGCGGCTGGTCAAGGAGTCCGAGCGCCGATGATCTGCCGGTGGCATGACAAGCCCCAATCTCCCCGCTGCACTGCACTCTGCTGGGGATCGGACCACATGGTCAAGAGCCGCCATCCACCCAGGGGCCACACTGCCCGCCGGTGAGCTGGACGCCCTCTATCCCCCGGTCGCCGGGCGTTCCCGCGGGAACGCCCGCACGGGGCCCGCCACCGACTACGCCTCGTCGTCCAGGCACAGGCAGAACGGACGTCCAGCAGGATCCAGAAGGACCCGCACGTGGTCCTGTGGCTGGAAGTCCGCGACCGTGGCACCCAGGGCCACGGCGTCGGCAACGGCGGTGGTGAGATCTCCGACGTGAAAGTCGGCGTGCATCATGCGCTGCTGTCCATCGACGGAAGGCCACCCTGGCGGCAGGTAACCCTTCGCCTGCTGAAAGACGGTGTAGATCGAACCCTGCGGCGCGGCGAGAATGGCCGTGCCGGGTTCCTCGTGACCGATCGGCCGGCCGAGCAGCGTGGAGTAGAACGCCGCGGGCCGCTTCGTGGTCGCCCACGGTTTCCTGAGGCGTTGTCGGTGGCCGCTCCGTGCCGGTGATGAGATCGGGCTTGTGGTTGCCATCGAGGGCCAAACCGCAACCACAACCCCGAGTTGATCATGGAGACCTTGGCAGCAGCGCCTTTTTTCGCCGCGCCAACCCGACGGAACCCCCGACCGAACCTACGAGCGTGATCACGACGCGCGGGCGCGCACGCACCAGGCTGACGCGCTGATGTCGAACGGCGCAGAGGGCAGGCGCTGCGCACATCGGGTCCGGAGCACATCACGCCTGGCCTCATCCAGCCGGGTTACGTAGGCGCCCGCCGGCCCTACACCGAGGGTGAAGGGCTCCCACCAGTCGGCGAACGTGGCGAACCGGACTTTGACCGTCAGGGTGGTGGGCTCGATGTGCTCCAAGCCGGCCGCGTCGCTCAGCTCTGCCAGGTGACCTTCCCGGGCGCCGGCAAGGTCGGACTCATTCCTGGCATCGGGATCGATGTCATGGACGGCCTGCCAGAACGCGGCCAGGGGTCCACTGTCTCCGGCGTGATCCCAGACGCACGCGGCAAGGATGCCGCCGGGGCGGGTGACCCGAGCCATCTCCCGTAGCCCCGCCACGGGATCGGCCATGAAGTGCACCACCAGCTGGGCGAGGGCAGCGTCGAAGCTGTCGTCGGGGAAGGGAATGCTTTCGGCCACACCGAGCCGCACGTCGACGTCTGGGAGGCGTTCACCGGTGGCCGCGACGAATGGGGCGGACGGATCGATCGCGGCGACCGCGGCCGCACCCAGCCGTTCCACAAGTCGCGCAGTCAGTGCCCCGGGACCACACCCGACGTCGAGAGCTCGCTGACCCGGCTGCACAGCGGCCACCTCCACGAACCGCACAGCCAACGGCTCGGAGTACTGACCCATGAACCGGGCGTAGGAATCGGCAGGGACGTCAAAGCTCACAGTTGGAACCCTATGCCGAACAGCTGCTTGGGTCAGTGACCCGCGCCCTGTAGACGTGGGTGGGGATAGTCCTGCGAGCGGTGCTGGAAGGACAGGATCTGTCCGTTCTGGATGACGCCGTCACGGATCTCGATGCAGCGGCGGACAGTCTCATCCGTGGCCCACGCGTCGGGACCGCCGAGCACCGTCGGGAGATAGGGCAACAACGCCTCGCTGATTTCCCACGTGGCGGAGTTCCACAGGTATGAGGGGCTGTGGTCGACGGCGTAGTAGTGCACATTGTCGCCCACCGGAAACATGGGCTCGGTGAATGTCGTGGGCTTGGCCCAGCTGAAGCCCATCCCCTCGTCACAGGACACGTCGATGATCAGGCTGCCGGGCTGCAACGCGGCGAGGTCGTCGTCTTCCAGGAACATCAGCGGGGCATCTGGGTCCTGCAGCACGCAGTTGACAACGATGTCACGTTCGGCGAGGAACCCCGCCAGCGGCACCGCGCCCTGCTCGGTCAGTGCCTCGCCGCGGCTGGGTTCGTCGGCGTCGGGCCGTAACTGCACCAGGCGCATCGACTCCATCGGGGAGGCGACTGCCGCAACCTCGCGCTGGGTGAGCACGTGGACGTCGTGCACGCCTTGCGCGTTCAGCGAAGCCACCGCACCCCGCCCGGTCGCCCCGAACCCGATGACGGCAGCGGACAGCCCGCGACCATAAGTACCCGTCGTACCGATGAGTTGCAGCGCGTGGAGCACGGATGCGAACCCGGCCATCTCGTTGTTCTTGTGGAAGACGTGGAGGGTGAAGCTGCCATCGGAGGCCCAATGGTTCATCGCCTCGAAGGCGAGCACGGTCAGCCGGCGCTCGATGCTGAGCTGGGTGACCTTCGCGTCCTGGACGCAGTGCGGCCAACCCCAGAGGATCTGCCCCTTCCGGAGTTCCTGAACGTCGGCAGCGAGCGGTTTGGGGAGGAGGATCACATCGCAGGTCCCGACGAGCTCAGCGCGATCGAGGAGACCGGCGACGTGGGGTGAAAGGGCGTCATCCGGTACGCCGAACCGCTCGCCGTACCCCCGTTCCAGGTAGATGCGTCCTCGGAGATCCTCGTCGATGCGCTGCACATGCAGCGGGTGAATCGGGAGCCGGCGCTCGTTCTCCTTGAGTGATGTGCTCAGAACTCCTAGGCTCAGTTCGTCCACAGACAGACTCCCTCGGTCGGAACGCCTGTCTAGCACAGGCCTCCCCTCAGCTGCCCGGCTCCGGTTGACCGGCCGCCAGGTCGAGCAGGTGGTAGAGCAGCATGAGCTTACTGATCGCCAGCGGTGCGCTGCGCTTGTCCGCTCCGAGCATTCCAAGTGAGTCCGGACGCGGGACGTCGAGTGCTAACGCCTCCCAGATGGCCTTCTCCAGCATGTCGCTCTCCTCCAGCGACGCGTACCCGTGCACGTGCAAGGCGTCGACCGGCCGACCGTCCTCGTCCCGGATCAGCTTGAGGTGCATGGACCGGTGGTCCTCGTCAGCCAGTACCCCGGTGAGGTCGGGATGTCGGATCGTCGGGCGCAGGAGCAACTCGGCTGACAGCGGCGTCTCCGGCGGATCCGTCCGGGTGGCGATCGGGGCGAAGCGCACCACCATGTCGGCCCGCTGGCGCTGCGGACGGATGAACTCGGCGGACTCCGGCTCACGGCGGGCCAACTCGGCGTCAACCGCTTCGGCGGTGTATCCA
>JACDAB010000109.1 GCA_013695665.1 Geodermatophilaceae bacterium
GGCGACATTGTGGGGCCCGGAGGCGGAGGCGGAGGCGGCGATCCGGCTCGGCTGGTTGGACACGTTCCGCCGTAGTCGGGAACTGCTGCCGCGGCTGACGGCGCTGGGTGCGGAGTTGGCCGCGGAGGGACTCGACCACGTCGTGCTCTCCGGCATGGGTGGTTCGTCCCTCGCCCCGGAGGTCATCTGCCGAAGTGCCGGTGTCGGGCTCACAGTGCTCGACACCACCGACCCCGGGCAGGTTCGTGCGGCGATCGCGGACCGGCTGTCCCAGACGGTCGTGGTGGTGTCGTCGAAGTCCGGCGGGACGGCCGAAACCGACAGCCATCGTCGGGCCTACCTTGATGCGTTCATCCACAGTGGACTGTCCGAAGTGGACGCCGGCCGTCGGTTCGTGATCGTCACCGATCCAGGGTCTCCGTTCGTGGACACCGCCGAGCAGATGGGGGCACGGGAAGTCTTTCTCGCCGACCCGAACGTCGGAGGCCGATACAGTGCCCTGACCGCATTCGGCCTGGTGCCCTGTGCACTGGCCGGCGCCGATGTCGAGCAGCTCCTGGTCGACGCGGAGACGCTGGCCGGGCAGCTGGCCGAGGACAACCCGGCGCTGCTGCTTGGATGCCTGCTCGGTTCGCAGGCGTCGTCCGGGCGGGACAAGCTCCTGCTGGCCGACAACGAATCGGGCATCACCGGTCTGGGCGACTGGGCCGAACAGCTCATCGCCGAGTCCACGGGCAAGCAGGCACGGGGAATCCTCCCGGTCGTGGTTGAAAGCCCCACAGCCGCGGTGAGCGACGCGCCCGACACCATGACCGTCCTCAGTGGACAGTCAGCCGCCGGCGCCGCCGCAACGGTGTCCGGCCCACTGGGTGCGCAATTCCTCGGCTGGGAGTACGCCACGGCGGTCGCCGGCCGGATCATCGGCATCAACCCGTTCGACCAGCCGAACGTCACCGAAAGCAAGAACAACACCGGGAAGCTGCTGGAGTCCGGGTTGCCCGACTCGTCGCCGGCCATGACCTTCGGGGCGGTCGAGGTGTACGCCGATCCCGCCCTGCTCGGGTCGGCCGGGTCGCTGTCCGAGGTACTGGAAGCGGTCGTGGCCGCAATCCCCGACCGCGGCTACCTGGCGATCATGGCCTACCTCGACCGGTGGGCGGACGCTTCCGCGGCCGACCTTCGCCACGTGCTCGCCCAGCGCACGCAGCGGCCGGTGACCTTCGGCTGGGGCCCGCGCTTCCTGCACTCGACCGGGCAGTTTCACAAGGGCGGGCCACCGGTGGGCGCGTTCCTGCAGATCACCGGCGCCGTCGCTGCGGATCTGGCGATCCCCGGCCAGGACTACACATTCGCCGGGTTGCAGGCCGCACAGGCGGCCGGGGACCTGCAGGCGCTGACCGGCCGGGATCTCCCCGCGGTCCGGTTGCACCTCACCGACCGACCGGCCGGCCTCGGACAGCTGCTGGGAGCCGGCTGATGACCCCGACGGCGTCCGCGCCCGCCGTACGCCGCCGTCCTCGCCGTACCACTTTGTTGACACGAAACGAGGCTTCATGGCGACCGAGTTGACAGAGCACTCGCACAACCCGTTGCGCGATCCACGGGACCGGCGGCTTCCACGCGTCCCCGAGGCGTGCGCGCTCGTCGTGTTCGGCATCACCGGCGACCTCGCCCGCAAGAAGCTGCTGCCCGCGTTCTACGACCTGGCCAACCGCGGGCTGCTGCCGACGAACTTCGCGCTGCTCGGGTTCGCCCGCCGGGACTGGGGCGACGGCGACTTCGTCTCACTGGCCGAGAAGGCCGCGAGGGACTACGCCCGCACCCCCTGGCGCGATGACGTCTGGGATCAGCTGGCGGGCAACATGAAGTTCATCCCCGGATCCTTCGACGACGACGACGCATTCGACAACCTGGCGAAGACGCTGAAAGACATGGGTCACACCCATGGCATCCAGGGCAACGCGGCGTTCTTCCTGTCCATCCCCCCGGCCATGTTCCCGGTCGTCCTGCAGCAGATGCAGCGGACGGGGATGGCCGACAACGACGAGTCCGGCGGCTGGCGGCGAGTCGTCGTGGAGAAGCCGTTCGGCCACGACCTGGAGAGCGCGATCGAACTCAACACATTGGTCGACGACGTCTTCGGCTGGCGCGACGTCTACCGGATCGATCACTACCTCGGCAAGGAGACGGTGCAGAACCTGCTGGCACTGCGCTTCGCGAACACCCTCTTCGAGCCCGTCTGGAACGCACACCACGTCGACTCCGTGCAGATCACGATGGCAGAGGACGGCGGGATCGGCTCCCGGGCTGCCTTCTACGACGAGACCGGGGCCGCCCGCGACGTGCTGCAGAACCACCTGCTGCAACTGCTGGCGCTCACCGCGATGGAGGAGCCGGTCCAGTTCATCCCGTCGGCGATCCGTACCGAGAAGCTCAAGGTGCTGCGGGCCGTGACGGTGCCCGAGGACCTTGCCTCCTACGCCATCCGCGGCCAGTACGAGCAGGGCTGGCTCGCCGGCGAGCGGGTCGCGGGCTACCGGCAGGAGAAGGACGTGCCGGAGGATTCGAGCACCGAGACGTACGCCGCCCTACGCCTCGGTGTGGAGACGCGGCGCTGGGCCGGTGTGCCCTTCTACCTGCGTACCGGGAAGCGACTGCCGCGGCGGGTCACCGAGATCGCGCTCAGCTTCCGCAAGGCGCCGCACCTGCCCTTCGCCAAGACCGACACCGAAGAACTCGGCCACAACCAGCTCGTCGTACGGGTCCAGCCGGACGAGGGTATGACCCTCAAGTTCGGCTCCAAGGTTCCCGGCAGCATGATGGAGGTCCGCGACGTCTCGATGGACTTCCTGTACGGCGAGACGTTCACCGAGGCGAGCCCCGAGGCCTACGAACGATTGCTCCTCGACGTCCTCCTGGGCGACGCCATGCTGTTCCCCCTCAACGAGGAGGTCGAGGCGTCGTGGGCGGTGATCGACCCGCTCGAGGACTACTGGGCCGGAGCCCAGCCGCACAGCTACCGCGCCGGGGAGTGGGGTCCCGACGAGGCCGATGAGATGCTCGCCCGCGACGGCCGCGTCTGGCGCCGGCCATGACCACGTTGTGGGACACCACCGGCACCGCCGTGGTCAAGGCGCTGGCCGCCGAACGCCGCGCCGGTGGCGCGGTGATGTCCGGGCTGGCGCTGACACTCGTCGTCGTCGTGGAGGAGAAGCAGGTGGGCGAGGCCGAGGAGGCCGCCCGGATCGCGGCTTCGGTCGTCCCCTGCCGGATGTTGATGGTGGTCCGCCGGCAGGTCGACGCACCGGTGCCCAGGCTGGACGCCGAGGTTCTCATCGGTGGCCGCCTCGGCCCGGGTGAATCGATCGTGATGCGGATGTACGGGCGGCTGGCGCTGCACGCCGAGTCGGTCGTGCTCCCCCTGCTGGCCCCGGACGCCCCGGTCGTGACGTGGTGGCACGGCCCGCCCCCCGACGTGATCGCGCACGATCCGCTGGGCATCGTCGCCGACCGGCGGATCACCGAGTGCAGCTACCTTCCGGATCCGGCTGGCGCACTGGAGATCCGTGCTGCGGACTACCTGCCCGGGGACACCGATCTGGCCTGGACCCGCACGACCGGCTGGCGGGCTGCGCTGGCCGCGGCGCTGGATTCGGTGGAAGGGACGGTCACCGGCGGCACCGTCGAGGGCGACCCGGGCACACCGAGCAGACTGCTCCTGGCCGGCTGGCTGAGCGCCAGGCTCGGCTGCCACATCGCGCTGGAGTCCGCTGTGGACGCCAAAGGCGGAACCGCGATCTCCGGAGCCCGACTGGAACTGGACACCGGACGGGTTATCGACCTGAAGCGGGCTGATCCCAGGAGCGTCTCGGTCAAGGGGGGCGCCGGCCCGGACACCGTCATCCAACTCCCGAAACGCTCCCTGGGTGACCTCCTCGGGGAGGAACTGCGTCGGCTGGATGACGATCAGCTCTACGGCGAGGCGCTGGCCACCACCACCGGAACGTCGGGGCTCACCGAGCGGTCCGGTGGCCGCCGGCACGTCTGGCAGGACCCCGCTGAGCAGGCAGCAGCGCCGACATGAGTGCCGCCCAGGTGGCTGTGCAGAGCAGTCCCGACCTGCTGGCAGCGTCGGTGGCCGCCCGGCTCGTGACCCGCCTGGTCGACGTCCAGGCAGCCGGAACCGTCCCGTCGGTGGTGCTCACCGGCGGCCGGATCGGCATCAGCGTTCTCGACAACGTGCAGCGGGCCCCGGCCCGCGATGCGGTCGACTGGCGCCGGGTCGAGTTCTGGTGGGGTGACGAGCGGTTCGTCGCCGCAGCAGACGGCGAGCGCAACGACGTGCAGGCTCGCCGCGCGCTGCTCGACCATGTGCCGGTGGACCCGGCGAGGGTGCACCCGTTCCCGGCCAGCGACGGGCAGTTCGGCACCGACGTGGACGCCGCGGCGGAGTGGTATTCCGCTGAACTCGCCAACCACGCCCAGCCCGAGGACCACGGCCCCGTCCCCTGCTTCGACGTACTGCTGCTGGGTCTCGGCGCGGAGGGGCACACCGCCTCGATATTCCCGGAGTCGCCAGCGGCGTACGAGGAGCGTTCGGTGGTCGCCGTACGCAACTGCCCGAAACCGCCGCCGACCAGGATCACCCTGACGTTCCCGGCGCTGACCAGCGCGCACGAAGTCTGGATGGTCGCGGCCGGTGCGGACAAGGCGCGGGCGGTGGCCATGGCGCTCGGCGGAGCGGGCCGGGTGCAACTGCCCGCGGCCGGCGCCCAGGGCCGCAACCGGACCCTCTGGCTGCTCGACCGGGCGGCCGCCGCGAAGCTGCCCACCTCACTGCTGCGACTTCCCGTCTCCTGACCCGCGCCGCCTCGGTCACACGTTGTCCAGAGGCTTCGGAACGTGGGTCAGCTGCGGCGCTCGCGCACCTTGGCCAATGCCTCGTCGAGGATGGCGGCGCCGTCGGCGTCGCTGCGCCGCTCCCGCACGTAGGCAAGATGGGTCTTGTACGGCTCGTTGCGCGGTGCCGACGGCGGGCTCTGCTCTTCGCGACCGGCCGGGAGTCCGCAGCGAGGGCAGTCCCAGTTGTCGGGAATCACCGCCTCCTCGGAGAACGCAGGCCTGGTCTCGTGACCGTTGACGCACCAGAACTGGATGCGTCGACGCGGGGCGGACTCGCCCCGCTCGGCCTCCCCCATCGGACCGGCACCGACCCGGCTTCCCCGGATGGCGTTTCCACCTGCCACTGAACGCTCCCTGGTTTCGACGGGTGTGGGCGGGGCGGTGGCCCCGAAGGTCAGGTCGACTTGAGCAGGATGCCCAGGGCGACGATGCAGATTGTCCAGATCGAGCCGACGAAGATCGTTATCCGGTTGAGGTTCTTCTCCACCACCGAGGACCCGGACAGCGAGGACGTCATGCCGCCACCGAACATCGAGGACAGCCCTCCACCCTTGCCCTTGTGCAACAGGATGAGCACTATCAGAAGCAGGCTGGTGGCCATGGCCAGGATGGACAACGTGGTCGTCATGGGTGTGCGCGGAGCCCTTCTGCGACGGTTCGGTACAGGATAACTCGCCGGGGCCGTCGTTCCCGCCCTTGCCAGGTCACCGCACGCCCAGTACGGCGAGGTCATAGCCACCATACGTGCGATGCACGTATGCGTTGCGCAACCGCTCGCCGGCGATCAGCACCACCCGCTCCTCCAGGAGCGGCAGGTACACCGACAGGTCGAGGAGGGTCTCCTCCACCGTCCGCCACGTATTCAGCGCGGTGGAGGGGTCGGACGCGGACAGTGCGGTGTTCACCAGCGCCGATAGGTCAGGCCCGCTGATCTGGGCGTAGTTGGCACTCCCTGTCGGCTGCACCGGATTCACCAGCGGCGGGTAGTAGGTCGACGGCGTCGGGAGATCGCCGGTCCAGGCAATGACCAGGATCCCGTACTGCTCGGCCGTGACGTTGCCCGGTCGCCCGATGTCGGAGGTGTAGTAGGTCGACGGGTCCAGACCCACGACTACTCCTTCGATCCCGATCTCGCCCAGCCCGTCGGCCAGCGTCCTGGCGACCTGCAGCGGCCGCTGGTCATTGGGGGTGGCGATCCGGACGGTGAATCCCTCCGGGCGGCCGCAGGCAGCCAGTTCAGCCCGCGCCTGTGCCAACTCGGGCCCGGCCGGGCCCGACTCGCTGCCGGCCGAGGGTGCGGCAAACCCCGGCATGGTTCTTGGCCACAGGCTGTCCGCAGCCGAGACCACCTCCGGCCCACCGAGGGCATCGGTGAGTGCGATCCGGTCGACGGCGGCGGACACCGCGCGGCGGCAGTGCACGTTGTCCATGGGCGAAACGGAAACGGGCAATGCGAGCATTCGCACCGTGCCGCTCGTGGTCCGATCGGTGCGTGCCTGCAGTCCGTCGTCGGCCTCGATGCGAGGGAGCGTCTCCGGCGTCACACCGGCCGTCATCGCGTCGAGGTCCGCGGCACCGCCGATCACCCGCTGGTCGCGCCCTGCCGCGCTGACGCCCGTGCGGATCTCCACCCGGTCAGGCAGCGCGGTCCGGACCGGGTCGGAGTCCCGGTCCCACGCAGGGTTGCGCTCCAGGGTGATACCCAGGACGTCGTCCACCGTGGTGATCGCGTACGGGCCGGAGGACACCGGGTCCTCACCGTAGTCGGCGCCGGTGTCGGCCTCCCGTGGCACCGGACTGCTGGAGGGCAGCGCCATGATGTGGTCGAAATCGGCGTAGGGGCGGTTGAGCCGGAACACCAAGGTGCGGTCGTCGGGGGTCTCGACGGTTGCCAGCCCCAGTTTCTCCGGGTGGACATCGCTGTACGGACCGCCGTACACGTTGGCCGGGTCATCGAGCAGGTCGACGACGTAGGTCGGGCCGCCCACCACGACATCGGCGGCGAACGACCGCTCGATGCCGTACTTCACGTCGGCGGACGTGATCACCGAGCCGTCCTCGAAATGCTGGTCCGGTTTCAGCGTGTACGTCCAGGTCCGGCCCCCGTCGGTGGGGACGCCCAGGCCGGTCGCCAGATCAGCGACGACCTCGCTGCCCGCGTCGCCGGGTGCGGCGGCGTATGTCACGAGGGTTCGGGT
>JACDAB010000039.1 GCA_013695665.1 Geodermatophilaceae bacterium
GGTTGATCCAGGTCGTCTGATTGCCGGTCAGCGCCTCGGAGTCCAACTCGCGGACCCCGACCACGAAGTCCTGCACCTCACCGTCGATGGTGTACCGGTCGATGTCCAGCCGCTCCGGGAAGCCGTACACGTTGCGGATCTGCTGCAGCTGCGTGAACGTGTCTGACAAGACGTTGGGGTCCAGCAGCCGGGCGTTCGGGAGGGTGGCCTCATCGTTGCGTAGTTCCGAAACCGCCAGCTCCGTCTCCCCCACGTACGGCTGGTACGCCACCTCGTCGATGCCGTACGCCGCCCGCGTCGCCAGGATGTTCCGCTCGATGTACGGCGCCTCGCGCTGGTCGGCGTTGGGCCGCACGATGAACTGCTGCACGATCGCCGGATACGCCCCGCCGATCGCCAGGCTCGACACGATCAGCAGCACCAGCGCCAACGCCGGCAGCGCGAAATTACGGAAGAAGATGTTCGCGAAGAACGCGATCGCGCAGATCGCCGCGACGAACATCAGGATCGTCTTGGCCGGAAGCAGCGCTGTCACGTCGGTGTACGACGCGCCTGTCGTGATGCCGTTGCGGTCGGAGAACACCAACCCGAACCGGTCCAGATAGTAGGCGAAGGCCTTGAGGAGCACGAAGACGCCGAGCAGCACCGACAGGTGTAGCCGGGCGCCCGAGCTGAACCGGTCACCCTTGCTCTGCAGCCGGATCCCGCCGAACACGTAATGGACCGCGGCCGCACCGGCCAGCGACAGCAGCACGATCGCGAACAGGAAACCGAGCACCAGCCGGTAGAACGGGTAGTCGAAGGCGAAGAACGAGACGTCCATGCCGAACTGCGGGTCGGTGATGCCGAATTCCGTGCCGTTGCGCCACAGCAGCCAGGTCTGCCAGCTGCCCTGCGCGCTGAACCCGGAGAACACCGCCATCGCGATCCCGATGCCGATGAGCAGCAGCTTGCGCCGCGGCTCGATCGCCACGCGGTAGCGCTCGAGATTCTGCTGCTCCAGCGACATCGGCCGGAATGCCGGCCGGGACCGGTAGGCGAGGATCAGGTTTCCCGCCACCGCCAGACCGGTCGCGGCTCCGACCACCAGGAAGAGTACGACTCGGGTGCTGAGCTCGGTCCAGAAGACGCTGGTGTAGCCGGTTTCGGCAAACCACAGGTAGTCGACGTACTCGGTCGTCAGGGTGCCCAGAATGCTGAGAACCACTACCAGCACAGCGATGACGCCGAGGATGACCCGTGCGCGACGCGACAGCGCCGGCATGGGCATGGGGGGCCGCATGGCCACAGGCAGACTCCGGTACTCGAATTGTCAGTGAACGTCTGTCTCAACTTACCCGCGCGGCGCGAGGTTCCCCGGATGGGAACAATGCAGCCCATGAGCACACCGCAGCCGCCGAGCCCGCTCTCGACCGCACTCGTCGAGATCGAGCGGCATGCCGACATCGCCGGTTGGGACCGGCCCCCGCAGCTGTTCGCCCTCGTGGAGACCGCAGAGCTACTCTCCCGCGAGCCGGCGCTGGCCGAGAAGGTCGGGCTCGCCGCCGATGAGGTCCCGGCGGGCCTGTACACACCGGTGGAGCAGGAGGCACTGCCCGAGGGGCCCCTCGATGAGGCCTTGGGCCAGATCATGTGGCCAGCAGGCGTCGTCGGCTGCGCCCTCGTCCACGAAGTGCTGGTGCTACCGCCGCAGGCCGAGGCCGACCGGCCCGAGCTGGCTGATCCCGAGGAGTACGCCCGCAATCACCCCGACCGTCGCGAGGTCCGCCTCGCGGTCGCCGTTCTCGCCGACGGTGCGTCGGAGAGCGCCGTACGCCTGCGGTCGGACTCCGAGGCCGGCGACGAACTGCTCTTCGGGCGCGATCTCGCGCCCAACCTCACCGAGGCGCTGATGGCAACGCTGCGGTAAGGATCAGCACAGCCGCGGCTCGCGACCCTCGCGCAGGTCCTCGAGGGCGTCGAGAGCCTCCTCCAGGGTCGACACCGTGATCAAGGGCAGACCCTCCGGCGCGTTGTCCAAGGCCTCGGCGCAGTTCTGGTCCGGGACGAGGAAGGCATCCGCGCCCAGATCCTTCGCGGCGATCGTCTTCAGCCGGACGCCGCCGATGGGACCGATCTCGCCGTCTGCGGTGATCGTCCCGGTCCCGGCGACGAACAACCCCTCGACGAGATCGGTATCGCCGACGAGGTCCAGGATCCCCAGGGTCAGCATCAGTCCGGCGGATGGACCTCCCACGTCGGCAACCCTGATCTCGACATCGAACGGCGCCTTCCGCTCGTAGCTGATCGCCACGCCGAGCGCCGCACCGTCTCGATCCTGCGCCTGCGTTGTCGTCACCGTCGCCGACTGGCTGGCCTCGCCGCGGGTGAACTTGACGGTCACGTCGGTGGCCGGGGCGAGACCCTCCAGGATGCCGAGCAGGGTGTCGGGATCGTTGATGACCGTCCCGTTGACCGCCTCGATCGCATCACCCGGGCGCAGTAGGCCGTCGGACGGTGACCCGTCCGGAACCTCGACGACCACAACCCGCAGCGGGAACCCGAGTTCTCCCAGCGCGGCCGCCTCCGCGCTGTTCTGCGAATTGAGGAAGTCCTCCCGGTTGGCCTGGTCGATCTCCTCGTCGGTCTGGTCCGGCGGGTAGATCTCCTCCCGCGGGACCACCGACTCCTCGCTGTCCACCCAGCCCTGGATCGCTCGCAGCAACTCCAGGCCGTCGCTGACCGAGACCGTCGTCAGGCTCAGATTCCCGGTGCTCTCGTTGACCTCTCGGCCGGTCACCGTGATGATCTGGCGGCCGTCGATGCTGCCCAGGGTGTTGTACGTCGGACCCGGTCCGAGCGCGACGTACGGCACGGGCAGCGTGGATCCGACTGCCGCCAGGGCTATCAGCAGCACCGCCCCGACCGCGAGTGTGCCCAGTCGCCGGCTCACGACGGCCCCCCCCGTCGTG
>JACDAB010000239.1 GCA_013695665.1 Geodermatophilaceae bacterium
GCGCGCCCCCTTTGCCTTAGCCAGACCCAGTGTATTGTGTGTTCCCAACGAGCCAACCTTAAGAGTCTGGATCGGCAATTCCAGGTAGTCAACCGGGCTAGCGGGGGAAGCGAAGTGCAGTACAGCGTCAATTGGCCCCGGCACCTCTATATGGCACGAAACATCGTGTTTGATAAATTCAAACTGGTCATTTGCCTCAAGATAACCGATATTGCGGGTATCACCGGTGACCAGGTTATCCATCGCGATCACCTGGTGTCCCTCCGCCAAAAACCTGTCGCACAGGTGAGAGCCGAGAAAGCCCGCACCGCCCGTAATCAACACGCGCATAGCCTGTCCTTGTGGGGTAGGGACGGTTCGCGAACCGCCCATCGTTAGGTAGTGAGAGTATAGAGGTGCACTGGCCATTGGTCAACGTGGCAGCCAGTTGGTGCCTGGCTGCCTGTTGACACGCCCGCGCCACCATGCTATACTCGCGCCATGATTCCTTTCTCTCGCGACCCGCGAAGCCCTCGCCGCCGCTCAGGCTCTGCTCCTGGGTAATTCGCGCTTGGGTGGGATAACACCAGATTGCGACCCCTCGGACAGAGCAAATGTCCGGGGGGTTTTTTGTTGCGAGCAGCAGATTGTAGGAGGCGCCCAGATGATTCGTGCAGGCGTGATTGGCGCGACAGGTTACACGGGTTTCGAGACTGTTCAACTCCTCGCACGCCACCCGGCGGTAGAGCTTGCCTTCGTCACGGCCCGTAGCGACGCGGGCAAACGGGTCTCCGATCTTTATCCGGTGCCGGTCGATCTGGTGTTCCAGCGACTGGAAGAGGTCCGGCTGGCCGATGCCGATGTTCTTTTCCTGGCGCTGCCCCATGCCGCCGCCGCGGATGTGGCGGTGGAGGCGCTGGCGGCGGGGTGCCGTGTTATCGACCTGAGCGCCGACTTTCGCCTGCGGGATGCGGACCGCTACGCGGCCTGGTACGACCACACCCATCCCGCGCCCCACCTACTGAGCGAGGCGGTCTACGGACTGACGGAGTGGGCGCGCGACGAGGTGCGGCACGCGCGCCTGGTCGCGAACCCAGGTTGCTACCCCACCTCGATCCTGCTAGCCCTAGCACCCCTACTCCACGCCGGGCTGCTACAGGGAGCGACTATCATCGCCGATTCCAAAAGCGGCGTGAGCGGTGCCGGGCGGCAGGCACGGATCGGCTCGCTATTTGCCGAGGTGAGCGAGAATTTGAAGCCGTATAGCATCGGGCGCCGCCATCGCCATGTGGCCGAGATCGAGCAAGAACTCGCCGCGTTGGCGCGTATGGCGGCCCCGGCGGGGTTTATCTTCTCGCCGCACCTGCT
The DNA here is from genome assembly GCA_013695665.1 of Geodermatophilaceae bacterium. Lineage (GTDB taxonomy): Bacteria > Actinomycetota > Actinomycetes > Mycobacteriales > Geodermatophilaceae > JACCTY01. The sequence goes on from JACDAB010000239.1 coordinate 1,348, forward strand.
ACCCGTGACGCGGGGCATCCTCTCAACAATCTATGTTCCGTTGCCGGAAAGCTGGAGCGCCGCCGCGCTACGGACGCTCTATCAAGAGCGCTATGGGGGCGAGCCATTCGTCTGGTTGCTACACGAGGGGGAGCACGCCACGCTCGCCCACACCGTCCGTACCAACCGCTGCGCTATCTCCCTCCACTCGGTGCCGGAGCAGGGCCAACTGATCATCGTCAGCACCATCGACAACCTCTTGAAGGGGGCGGCAGGCCAAGCGGTGCAGAACATGAATGTAATGTTCAGCATAGAAGAGACGCTCGGGCTTTGAGCGATTCGAGCGAGGGAGCGTTGGGACAATGATTATCATAAAGGTCGGTGGCAACGAACTGGATAATACTGGGTTTCGGGAAGGGTTTGCACGGGCGGTGGCGGCACTGGGGGAGTGGCCGGTGATTGTGCATGGCGGGGGGCGCGGCACGTCGCTGTTGATGGAGCGGTTTGGATTGGAGGCGCGGTTTGTGCAGGGGTTGCGCGTTACGGACGCGCAGACACTGGAGTTGGCGGTGATGGGGATGGTCGGGCTGGCAAGTACGCTGCTGGTGCAGGCATTGGTCAAACAGGGGCTACCCGCGCTGGGGTTGAGTGGTGTCGATGCGGGGCTGGTCACGGCAGAGCGGCTCAGCCTCCCGGAAGGTGACTTGGGCGCGGTGGGAGAGCCGGTCGCGGTGAACGCGGCCCGGCTGCGGGCGTTGTTTGCCACTGGTTTCCTGCCCTGTCTGGCACCCATCTCGCTCAGCGCCGATGGGGCGCTGCTCAATGTCAACGCCGACCATGTGGCGCAGAGTGTTGCCGCCGCACTCGATGCCGAACTGTTGATCTTTCTGACCAATGTGCCTGGGGTACGGCTGCATGGCCTAGAG
>JACDAB010000246.1 GCA_013695665.1 Geodermatophilaceae bacterium
TGACCGAACCGACGACTCCGGCTGAGCAGCCGCGGGCGGGCGACCTGACCGGCCCGACCCCCGACGCGGGCACCCCGGCTGCCGATCCCGGTTCGAGCGCGCCGTCCCACGGCCGTCGCAGAGCCGCCCCGGCGGTGATGTTCATGCCGCCGGCACCGGTCGAGCCGACCGTGGCAGACACCGCCGTCCCATCCCGCGGTCGACGCGCGAAGGCGGCGACGACCACGGACCAGACATCTGCAGGTGCGGTGACTGCCCCCCCTGCAGCGGTGCCAGACGACGAGGGCACGGTGCAACCGGCTCGGCCCGCGCGCAAGCGAGCAGCGAAGAAGACCCCAGAGCCGGCATCTGAGTCAGCAGCCGACCCTGTGGTCGCCGAGGCACCCAAAGACACTGAATCTGCGCGCGCGGACGCTGTGGCCGATGGCGCGGACGACCACGTCGATGACAGCGATCGTCCTCGCCGCCGCCGCGGCCGACGGGGGCGGGGACGGGGCGGGCCTGACAGCGACCGTCCCCTGGATCGCGACGAGAGCCCTGCCGCCGACCAGCCCGTCGAGGGCGACGTCGCCTCCGCCGGCACCTCGGTTGCTGATTCGGAGACCGGTGATGCCGGTGATGACGAGAGCTCCGGGACGCGGCGACGGCGGCGCCGTCGCCGTCGGGGTGAAGGGGGAGACGAGGACACCGGCGCGACCAGTCCTCCGCGAACCCGTGCCCCAGCCGCAGACGAGGTGCAGGGCGTCCGCGGCTCGACGCGGCTGGAGGCCAAGCGGCAGCGCCGGCGTGACGGACGTGACCAGGGACGACGACGGGCGCCGATCCTCAGCGAAGCCGAGTTCCTCGCCAGGCGGGAGTCCGTCGATCGGGTCATGGCAGTGCGTCAGCGAGACGAGCGGACGCAGATCGCGGTACTGGAGGACTCGATCCTCGTTGAGCATTACGTGACCAAGACGAGCGCCATGGCGTTCGCGGGCAACGTCTATCTCGGCAGGGTCCAGAACGTCTTGCCGAGCATGGAGGCCGCCTTCATCGACATCGGCAAGGGTCGTAACGCCGTGCTGTACGCCGGGGAGGTGAACTGGGACGCCGCCGGACTGGCAGGCAAATCCCGGTCGATCGAGCAGGCGCTCAAGTCCGGGGACAAGGTTCTGGTCCAGGTGTCCAAGGACCCGATCGGGCAGAAGGGCGCCCGGTTGACCAGCCAGATCAGCCTGCCGGGTCGCTACCTCGTGTACGTGCCGAACGAGTCGATGACCGGGATCAGCCGCAAGCTGCCGGACACCGAGCGGCAGCGGCTCAAGGACATCCTGCGACGGATCGTGCCCGACGGGTCCGGTGTCATCATCCGCACGGCCGCCGAGGGGGCGAGCGAGGAAGAGCTGACCCGCGACGTCAACCGGCTGAAGGCGCAATGGGAGGTCATCACCGAGAAGGCCGGCAGGTCCGGTGCGAGCGCACCTTCCCTGCTGTACGAAGAGCCGGACCTGGCCATCCGCGTGGTTCGCGACGTCTTCAACGAGGACTTCTCGCAGCTGTCGGTCTCCGGCACCGAGGCATGGGACACCCTGCAGTCGTACGTCTCGCACGTCGCGCCCGATCTGGCTCCCCGTCTGGTCAAGCACACCGCCGAAGGCGATCTTTTCGCCGAGCTGCGCGTCGACGAACAACTGCTCAAGGCGTTGGACCGCAAGGTCTACCTGCCCTCGGGTGGGTCCCTGGTCATCGATCGCACCGAGGCGATGACGGTCATCGACGTCAACACCGGAAAGTTCATCGGATCCGGCGGCAACCTCGAGCAGACGGTCACCCGCAACAACATCGAGGCGGCCGAGGAGATCGTCCGTCAGCTTCGGCTGCGCGACATCGGCGGCGTCATCGTCATCGACTTCATCGACATGGTTCTGGAGACCAACCGCGACCTGGTTCTGCGCCGTCTCACCGAGTGTCTCGGTCGTGATCGCACCAAGCACCAGGTCGCCGAGGTGACGTCGCTGGGTCTGGTGCAGATGACGCGCAAGCGGGTCGGTCAGGGCCTGCTGGAGGCGTTCTCCGAGCCGTGTGAGTACTGCAACGGGCGCGGCATCATCGTGCATACCGAGCCGGTGGATGACGACAGTCGGCGCGGCGACGGCAAGGAGCGTTCCGAGCGGTCTGCGAAGGCAGGTACCTCCGGGCGCGGCTCGAGATCACCCAAGGTGCCGGCGACGGCGGACCCCAATGCTCCGGGACCCCGCTCTGTCGCCGCCGCGACCTTCGCCCCGTCTGCGCCCCAGGCCGACCCTGCTGCGCCGGAACCGACCGACTTCGTCGTACCGGCACTGGCCTATCCCGTGCCGGATGATTCCGCGGTACCGGCCGCCAC
>JACDAB010000051.1 GCA_013695665.1 Geodermatophilaceae bacterium
CCATGCTGTGGCTGCGGTGTCGTCTCGGCATCGGCCTTCTCCTTCGATAGGCCCAGGCCGGTCAATCTAAGCTCAGAAGCCTGTCCAATCCGAGGGGCGCACTCCAAGACTTACGTGTGAACATCACCTTGATTATTTTTCGCCCAGGACACACCTGCCATCGCGGTGTTCCCGATGAGAGCATGGTTTCGCGACAGAGCCGGCATGTTGCGCCGATGGTCGATGCGTGAACGTCCTCGTTGCGTCCGGATCATTCTCCGCCGGCGAGGCACGTGATGACTTGCTTTGAAAAATTCACATCGTCGTAACCGTCGCGTCTTGGCATAACGAATCTGGAATATGCGCAATAAGGGAGCGCGATTTGGGCGGGACTGGGACCGCGTCGCCGAGATTGTGCGCGTGTCATGTCTGCGACACTCTGTATAACGACCGCTCGCCAGCAGAGCGGCGGCGAATGCGGTGCCCGCGGTGTCGGACGGTCCTGAAGACCGGCCGCGCCCGCGCGACGTCGCATCTGCTGGCGATGGCGCTGTCGGTGCCTCCGTTGATGGCTGTCGGGCTGACCGCCTCGTTCCTGTCGCTCGGAGGAGGAAGCATTGGCAATTCGGCAAGCGTGATCGAGGCAGCCGGCGCCGTCGCCGCGCCCGGAACGTGGCCACTGGCGCTGATTGTCGGGGCGTTCATCATGGGGCTGCCGGTCTGTCGTGCGGTGGCGCTTGCCTACGTCCTGGTGCCGCTCCATCTCGGCCGTCCGCCTGCCGCCCACGCGGCGGCGGCCTTCCGCCTGGCGATTGCGCTCCGTCCCTGGTCGATGGCCGAGATCTTTCTGATCGGCGTCGCCGTCGCGATGGTAAAGCTTACCGGGCTCGCCAGCGTATCGCTCGGCCCGGCGTTCTGGTCGTTCGCCATGCTCGCCGTCATCGCGCTTTTCGAGGATGCGATCCTGTGCGAGCGCAGCCTGTGGGACCGGATCGGATGAGCGTACCCTACCTGACTGCACGTGCGGCCGGGCTGATCGGCTGTACCACCTGTGGCCAGGTCGGCTTGCCACAGCTTCGCTCTTGCGCACGCTGCGGTGCGGCGCTCGCCTCGCGGCCGCGTCACGGCCTGCAGCCGGTCCTCGCCTGGCTGATTGCGGGCATGCTCCTCTACATTCCGGCAAATCTCTGGCCGATGCTGATCACGCGAACGCTGGGGCGCGAGGAGGCGAGCACGATCATCGGCGGGGTACTGGAGCTTTTCGCACACGGATCCTACGGGATCGCGGCCATCGTCTTTACTGCTTCGGTCGCGATCCCGATCGCCAAGTTCGCGGCGATCGCCATCCTCGTGCTCGCCGCGGTGACGCGGACCGTCTTCCCGGTTCATGCATTGGTCACGATGTACGAAGTCGTCGAGTTCATCGGCCGATGGTCGATGATCGACATCTTCGTCGTTGCAATCCTTTCGGCCCTGGTCCAACTGGGCTTTATCGCTTCACTGGCACCCGGTCCGGCGGCCGGATGCTTCGCGGCATCCGTCGCATGCACGATGATGGCCGCTCGGTCAATCGACCCGAGGCTGATCTGGGACAGGATCGGAGGGTCCGGATGAGCCAGGCGGAGCCAGAAGCCGCGGAACCGATCGTGGAGGAAAAGCGTCGGACCCGCTGGCCATCGCCGATTTGGCTGGTACCGCTGGTTGTGGTCGTCGTGGCGCTCGGCCTGATGTTCCAGAGCCTTACGACCCGGGGGCCGGAGATCTCGGTGATCTTCACGACGGCATCCGGACTGTCGGCGGGGGAGACGCCTGTCCGCTACCGCGATGTCGAGGTCGGCAGGGTCCAGTCGGTGACGTTCACCGACGACCTCGAGCATGTGCGCGCCGTGATCCGCATGGATCGCAGCGTCGCGCCCTATCTCGACGAATCGGCAAAGTTCTGGGTGATCCGCCCGCAGGTGTCGGCCCAGGGCATCACCGGGATCGAGACCGTGATTTCGGGAAGCTATATCCAGGCCTCATGGGACACCGTGCCTGGCGAGCCGCTCGAGGAGTTCACGGCGCTGGAGAGTTCGCCGCAGACCCCGGCCGGTACCCCCGGCATCCGCCTGACGCTGCGCGCCGAGGACGGCGGCTCGCTCGAGATCGGCTCGCCCATCTTCTTCAAGCGGGTCGAGGTCGGCCGGGTCGAAAGCAAGCGGCTGACCGATGACGGCACCGCGGTGGAGTTCGAGGTCTTTGTCAATGCGCCGAACGACCAGCTCATCACCAACCAGACGCGCTTCTGGAACGCCTCCGGCGTCGACATCCAGCTGGGTGCCGACGGCGCGCAGCTGCGCATCGCGTCGCTCTCGTCGCTGGTGCGCGGAGGGGCCTCGTTCGACCAGGTCGGCACCGGCACGGGCGCGCAGGCGGAAGAGGGCGCGGTGTTCCGGCTTTTTCCGTCCGAGAGCGACGCGCGCGAGAACGTGGCGATCGGCGACATCGCCGACCGGATG